>NZ_JRGN01000091.1 GCF_000775575.1 Planococcus sp. CAU13 | reverse complement strand
CATCGCTGCGTTGCTTCGTCGCAAAGACTTAGCCTCTCGATGCTTCGGCTAATGTCTTCGAAGCTGTTTTGCGAAATATCGATTAAATTTCCCCCATAAAAAAAGAAGCCCTTCTCAGGCCCCTATTTTCCCGTATGTAATTTCATCTTCATCCATGGCATCCACACCGTTCAAAATATGCACCGTGGTACGCAGAATCAGGCGTGATTTATTGTTCTCCAGCAGCCAGCGCTCATCGGGAATAATGTCGAACTGCTGCATGACTGTGCCTTTCGACTTGACCGATCCTGCAAATTCCAATGTCTGCTTGGTTATGACATTTTCAAGAACATGAAAATCACTGTCTTCCCGGTGACCTTCAGTCAGTTTGATAACCTGCAATTCGATGTAGTCAATTTTCTGGTCGGAGTCTCCCCCTTCCAGATAGATGGTGCCGTTCAAGGTCTCGCCTTCTTCAAGATGCGGCCTTTCCACAACCGTATCGATTTTCATGGAGCCAATGCCGATGGATGATAAAAAATCTTTGAATTTCATAATGGGGCAACCTCCACATTTTAGTTTTAAACTTTACCACTTTTCGGTAATTGTTAAACGTCTAATGCAATTCCGTGTAATCATAATGTTTTTCCAGATCCGTCTCATGTTTATTGTACCGCCGTTTAAATAATTTATAGATATGGGACACCAGTACCCGCAGAATCGCGTAGCCGGGTATGCCGAGAATAACGCCCACAAATCCGAACAGCGAGCCGGCGGTCAAAAGGACGAAGATGATTGTCACCGGATGGATGAAAAGCGTTTTGCCCATGACCTGCGGCGAAATCAGATTTCCTTCCACCAGCTGAACGACCGTCCAGACGATGGCCAGCTTCACCAGCATGAAAGGCGATGTCACCAGTGCGATGATGGCGGCAGGCGTGATGGCGATTGCCGGTCCGATATACGGAACAACGCTCGTCACCATCGCCAGCACACCAAGCAATAAGGCATAATCCATGCCGATGATCAGGAAGCCGATGTAAATCATGACTCCGATGCAGAACGCGACGATCAGCTGGCCCTGGATATATGCGCTGAGCTGCCGGTCCATTTCACGGAACACGTCCTTTGTGTCATCGCGGAAACGCGGCGGCAATAATTTGAGCGCGTATTGAGGCAGTTTTTCCCCGTCTTTCAATAGATAGAAAAGGATAAACGGCACAATGACGATGGACAGGACAAAACCGGTGATCGTGGAAATAAAACCGGTGATCCCACTGACAATCATGCTCGCTGCGTTTTGGATCGTCTCACCGATATTGACCGGCAAGGTTTCAAGCAGGCGTTCAATATCAAAGCTCGAGCCGGAATAATAATCCCCGATGATGGAATTCCGCAGGAAAGCATCGATATTATTCAGCAGCTGCATAAAATAGGATGGGAATTCTTCAATCAGATTAGTGAACTGGTCCCGCAGAAACGGCAGGACCAGCACGGTGATCAACGTCATAATACCTGTTACACCAAGGAAAATGATGACAATTCCCCAGATGCGGGAAATCTTAAATCCCTCCAGCAGCCGAAGAACCGGGCGAAGCAGATAATACAGAATCAGCGCCAGAATAATCGGCAGCACGACTGTCTGCATGAAAACGATAAACGGATTGAAGATGAATGATACTTCCCTGAAGATGAAGATCACCAAACCGATCAGCAGCAAGGCGATCAAAGTGAATAACGTGTTTCTGCCTCCCAGAAACCGGATGTAATTGGTTCCAAAAAAAGATTGCTTTTCTTCGGGCTCCATGGCTAGACCTACTTTCAGGATAAACTCTGTCAACTCATTTTACCATATTTTCGGAATCTTTTACTGCAAAGGCTGATCCAAAAATTCACTCAATGCCTGGCGGTTCTGTTCAATATTGATTTCCAGCACGGCCCCGGCGTGTGAATATCTGGCGTTGCTGTAGCTGTCTTCAACAGGAATTGTCAGCCTTTCGATTTCGCCGGTTCCTCCAAGAGCAATATCCGTTGCCAGTTTCACCTGGTCGAGTGCCGGCATGTCGGTTTTGATGTAGCCTTGAGCCGCACCGGCCAGTTTAGGGAATTTCGGAATGGCGGAAAGGCTGATCATTTCATCCTTCAGCGCTGCCAGGACTTGCTGCTGCCGTGCCACGCGGCCAAAATCGCCCTGGTTGTCTGCACGGAACCTCGCGTAGCCGAGCAACTCCTTGCCGTTCAGTCTGTGTGTCCCTTGAGTCAGCGTAACGCCTATTTTTTCGGACATGTCTTTTTCGACATTAATTTCCACGCCGTTCGGTGCGCCGATATCCACCAGCTTCTCAAAACTTTCAAAATCAACCATGGCGTAATGATGGACTTCGACACCGAACATATTCCGCAGCGTGTCCGCCAAAAGATCGACGCCACCCAGATAAAAAGCGGTATTCAGTTTGTACGACTGGTAACCCGGGATTTCCGCGTAAATATCACGCATGAACGAAACGACTTTCACGTCATCCGTTTCTTTGTTATGGGCGACGAGCATCATCGTGTCGGTGCGTGATTTTTCTTCGCCGCGTGAATCGACGCCAAGCACCAGTATGTTTTCAAAGCCTTTATTGTCTTCATCATTTTCAAATTCCACTTCAGGCAATTCTGTTTCTTCGGCAAGCTTTTTGCCGCTCTGGTATTGCATAAAAAAATATGCGCCGGCAGCAAGCATCATAATCAGCAGCATGAACAGGATTGCCCGTTTGCGGACTCTTCTCTTTTTCCGGCGTCTTCCTCTAAGTTGGCGTTCTTCTTCCATTTCTGACACTTTCCTTTCTAATTTCCATGCAAATTAGGACGCACGGAGCCTGCAGAAGTTTCTAAAGGTTGATTAATTTTAATCCAATACTAATCGCTTCGGCGCTTTGGACCAGGTTCC
>NZ_JRGN01000195.1 GCF_000775575.1 Planococcus sp. CAU13 | reverse complement strand
AGAGCTGAACAGGCACTTCCGCTTTTCGAGGCTGTGCGGCTGAAAACATGCCGCTTCGCCGAATCGTCTTATGACTGTCAAAGCAGAACGGCTCTTTCCGCTTTTCAACGCAAAAAAGCCCCATCCCAAAGGGACGAAGCTTAAGTTCGCGGTTCCACCCTTCTTCTGTTCCAGCCTGAAGTAAAGGCGGAACGAAGCTCTGCATCGGCTAACGGGCCGGTTGCCGGCAGCTGCTACTAAAAAGTTCACAGCTGCTGCTCGGAGGCGGTAAAAGGTTGGCCGTTTCTTAAGAAGCTTTCAGCCTGGGCTTCTCTCTCTGGAAGTCGTGCCATCCAATATTGTCCTCGTCGTTGCATTTAAAATCATATTTCGATTAAATCCACTATAAACTGAATGGAATTAAAATGCAATAGCTCCCGGTTTAATTGCGCCGATTACGGCCGTCCAGTTTCACGGGCACCGTCAAGGCACGGATCCGTTCCATGACACGCGCAGCTTTCAAATCTTCCTTTTCGCCGCGCTGCGAATACGTCAGGTGATGTTCCAGTTCAGGATAGCTGAAATTCGAAGTCATGAACGTCGGCAGTTTTTCCGCCATGCGGTAATGAAGGATGGTGCCGAGCACTTCGTCGCGCGTCCAGCTCGACATCGCTTCAGCTCCGATATCATCGAGCATCAGGACTTCGGCTTTCTTCACATAATCCACTTTTTCCTGAAGCGTCTGGTCGCCGATCGCCTGTTTCATTTCGCGCATGAATTCAGGCACGAAGACGAGGACGGATTTGACGTTCATCTCGGCCAGCTCATTTGCCACTGCACTCAGCAGGTATGATTTGCCGACGCCGAATTTCCCGTAAAAGAATAAACCTTTTTCCGGCAGATTATCCGGACCGGTCGCCCGGTCCAAAAATGAAGTGACAGCACGGAACGCTTCCATGCGGCTGTCATCCGGTACAAAGCCATTCAGCGTCGCCTGCATGACTTCTTTCGGCATATACATGCTGTGGATCAGGGAGCTTGCACGGCGTTTGTTGTCATAGGCGTTTTTCGATTTGCAGGCAGTATAGGCGATGCCGATCGTATTCCGCTCCAGAACGAGGTTCGGTTCAAAGCCTTTCAAATGATTGATGCAGCCCTCCAGGCTCGGGCATCTATTGCAGTCGTGGGACTGGTCGATGTATTCGTATAATTTGTGCATGCCGCGGTCGACAACGCTTTTGTCGACTTCTGCCGCATGGTCTTCCAGAAATTTCTGGACGCCGGGATTCTCAAGCACTTCTTTGCGCATATCGTTATAACGCTCTGAAAAAGCCGGTGCGTTGACCACCCGTTTTAAGGTTTCCCGAATCGGTTCCATTTAATCACCCTTCCCTTTTTTCAAAGCAAGTTTCGCCAGAAGTTTTTGCTTTTCGATTTCCAGGCTCTCGTTTTTTTGTACCGCAGCCGGCTGCGGTTCATCTTTCGTA
>NZ_JRGN01000061.1 GCF_000775575.1 Planococcus sp. CAU13 | reverse complement strand
CCAGGAAAGCGAAGCTGTTTTGCGGAATATATCTTATAAATAATTATTAAATTTAGTATATAGTTAAATATGAAAAAAAGGGTGAGGCTATGAATATCGGTTCTGTTATTAAATATTACCGCTCAAAAAACAACTTGACGCAATCGCAGTTGGCCGATGGCATTTGTTCCATTTCTCATCTCAGCAAGATTGAATCGAATACTTATACCCCCCATGAATCGACCACCGAAGCGCTGCTGGCGAAAATGGGTGTCCAATGGAAAAAGGAAGTGGCGAAACGGAATCGCCTGGAACGCCAGTTGAACGATTTTATTGCCTGTGCACTGCATTATGATACGGAAGTGTTGAAGCAGCAGTACAGCAGGCTGCAGCAGGACAATGATTATATCCAGTCGACCGATCTTGTGAATCAGTATGAAATCTATAAATTCCGTTATTATTTATACATAGAAGATTTGAGCCTTGCGGATCAGCAGAAAGACATGCTGGAGCGCATGAAAAATTCCTTCACAGAGCCGGAAGCATGGATGCATCAGCTGTTTCTGTCTTTGTATTATTCCATGGCCAACAAAAAAGAGCTGGCGATGGAATACGCTAATTCCCTCGAAGGCGGAATCCGCAGCATTCCGCAAAAATTCGAAGGTGAACTCTATTACCAGAAAGCGCGTTTGCTCATCATGCATGAGCAGTATGAATTGTCGGCCCATTACGCGGAGCTGGCCGTCCAGTATTTCAGGCTCAATTATAATTACATCCGTCTGCTCCATGCCCAGCTGCTGCTGGCGATCAATTACATGCGGCGCAACCTTCTTGTCCAGGCGGCCGGAATTTTTGAAGTGCTGAAACGCAATTCAAGGCTGACTGACCAAAAAGATTTATACAATCAAACCTTGTACAATTTTGCTGAATTGCTGAAAAGCCGGCAGGAACATAACCAGGCATTCGATTTGCTGACAGAATTATATGCCATTCTTTCCAGCGATACTTATTTCTACAAAGCAGTGCTGGTCAGCCTGATTGAAACCGCTGTTGAGGTGGGAGCGGATGCATGGAAATATGTAAAGGAACTGCGCCAATTGTCGGCAGGTCCGGGTGATGAATATTTTTTATTGTATTTAAATTACTTCGAGAAGCGAAATTTTTCCCAACCAGATCTTTTGGCTTATTCAGAAGAAAAAATGTTTCCATTTTTCAGAAAACATGGTTATATAAGAGAAAGCAAAAAGATCGCTTTGGAACTTGCCGAACATTATCAGCGTGAGAAGCAATGGGAAAAGGCGATGTACTATCAATCCTATTATGATAGAAACGGAGGATGATTGATTATGAAAAAAGTTAAATTGATGTTGTTTACTGGATTGGCTGCGGCCGTGGTGGCGATGGGAGCCTGGGCTCCGGCAGCCACGCAGGTGGATTCTTCTGATGCAGTCGTTGCTTATGGCGACATGCAGACGAATTCAATCCCGACTATTTTACCACCCCTGTAAAATAGCGGATTGTTTCAAAGCTCCCGGCTCAGGCCTCGGGAGCTTTTTTGTGTGCCCGGCGTTTGTTTACAGTGCGGGAAAAAGGAAATAAAGGAGTAAACAGGATAGAAGAGGAGGAAGCCTATGAAAGTTAGGCTGGAATGGATTTATCGATCAACAAGGGGAGTGGAAACAGTCTTCCGGTCCGATGAAATGCCTGCTGCTCAGGGCGTCCAGATAGCTGAAGATATCGAGCGGACCAAACGGGCTAAAGAAATCATTTTTATAGATACGTATGACGATAGCACCTGGACGATGAAAGAAATGAAGAAGTATTTGAAAAGCATTGAAACGGAACCTCACGATATCACCGTCTTTTTCGATGGGGGATTTGATCTCGAAAACAGGAGCTCCGGATTGGGCTGCGTAATCTACTACAGCCAGAACGGGAAAACATATCGTTTGAGGCAAAACGAACAAGTGGATGGTCTGGTTTCCAATAACGAAGCGGAATATGCGGCGCTTCATCTTTGTGTCCAGGAGCTGGAGTTTCTGGAAGTCAAAAACATGCCTGTGCGTTTCAGCGGAGATTCGAAGATCGTGGTAAATGGCATGAGCGGCGATTGGCCGGTGATTGAAGCCGAATTAGTCCGTTGGGCTGACCGGATTGAAGCGAAACTCGCCAAAATGGGCATTCAGGCAGAGTATGAACTGATTCCCCGCCGGGACAATGCGGAAGCCGACCGGCTGGCGACCCAGGCTTTGAAAGGCATAAGAATTACCGGAACAAGCCTTGTCTAATTTCCTGCGATAGAAGTATGAGCAAACTCTATGAATTTACAGCTGTAAAACCGGATGGCTGTGACTATCCTTTAAGTGAGTACGAAGGAAAAATAGCCGTCAAAAACTCGGAAGCTTTCGTCAGCTTCCGGTTTTTTTATTCTTACTTTTAAAAGTAACTTGCTCAAAGAGAGTTCAAGAGTGTAAAAATATTAAATATTCAAAAAATAAAGAGTTTATTGTTGCAATTATCAAAAATACAGGTTATAAATAAGTTGTATAAAAGTTATACAAAAGTAAAACAAGAAAAGGAGAGGTTAACATGAAGAAAATTTTCGTTTCGCTGTCCGTCGCATTTGTCCTGGTATTTTCAGTTTTGGCAGCTGGAGTTCTGGCAGACAGCCATACCGCAAAACTGAGAGTGCTCCATGCTTCACCTGATGCTCCCGCAGTCGATGTTTACGTCAACGGCGACCTGACATTGGAAGATGTGCCATTTAAAGCAGATTCCGGTTATCTTGATGTTCCCGGTGGTACGCATAATGTAGAAGTTTTTGCAGCTGGAACTGAATATGCAGAAGGCGCTGCTGTTCTTCAGGCAGATCTTACTGTAGAAGCCGGTAAAGCTTATACAGTGGCTGCTGCAAATTTATTGGAGTCACTTGAATTTGTTGTTGCAGAAGATTCAATGGAAGTAACTGAAGGCAAAACGAAAATCCGTGTTGGCCATTTGTCTCCTGATGCCCCTGCAGTTGATGTGGGTGTAATTGGCGGCGACGCAGTTTTCAGCGGAGCAGAATTCCCTGGTATCACTGATTACGCAGAATTGGATGCTGGAACTTATGATCTTGAAATCCGCCTGCCGGATGGAACGCAAGTATTGCCACTTGAAGGCACTGAATTAGCTGCAGATACTGTTTACAGTATATTTGCAGTAAACACAGCCGATTCACTGGAAGTCATCGCCCTTGTGGATTATGAAGCAGCGGCATCTCCTGACGGTATGCCGACGACTGGCCTTGGTACTCCAGAACAAAACCAGATTAATTGGCTGCTCGTAATGGCGGCACTTGGTGCAACTGTTGCCGGTGGGGGAGTTTTGTTGAGAAAACGGTTTCAACATTAATTTCATTCTCATTTTAACTGGCACAGTCTTATTTCTTGCCGGTTGTCAGAGTACAGAAGATGAAGTCAGCGTACGTACAGAAAATGTCGGCTTTGCAGCTGAACAGTCATCTGCGGCACCAGTGATGAAATCTGAAGCTTTGGCCGAAAATCCGATCAATGCATTAAAAAGCGATGGAATTGCACCTTTAAAAATTATTATTCCTTCCATTGGAGTAGAAGCCGAAGTGCAGCACCTTGGCATTACGGATAATGGAGAAATGGCTGTTCCATCTACAATTGATGAAGTCAGCTGGTTCGAGCCCGGTTATAAACCAGGTGCAAATGGCCGTGCGGTGATTGCCGGTCATGTGGACGGCATTGACTCCCCGGCCGTGTTTTGGGACCTCTCGAAACTGACGGCTGGCGATGAAATCATTGTTGAAGGTGAAGACAGTCAATTGCTTTTTAAAGTTTATGCAATGGAATCGGTGAAATTGGAGCTGGCTGATGTAGAGTCGGTGTTCGGTTACAGATCGTCTCCTGAACTGGTGCTCATTACATGTTCCGGTGCTTACGACTACGGCAGGGGGACCAGGGAAGAGCGGCTTATTGTCTATGCAGAGCTGATTGAACAATAAAAGATTTAAAGCGTTTTCCATAAAAGGAAAACGCTTTTTCTTTTGAGTGAAAATTTCCGACTGAAATGAAAGGATTATTTATTTACATATAATTGAAATCCAAAAAAACATAGAAATTTTTAGTAATTACTACTTTTGCGTGGAAGGATTTGTTATTATTAATTGCAATGCATAATTTTTTGCTTTTTTCAATACTTATTCATTGCCAATCTAATACCTTTGGGAGGATACAGATAAATGAAAGATTCGCATCACCCAAAGCCGGATCATTTGCAGCAGAATATAAAATCCAGCAACACAGATAATACTCAAATAGAAAATGCTTTTTTTGAACATTTCGTTCAAAAGGTTCCGGTAAGCATGTATATAATGGCGGAGGGAAAATTCCTTTATGTGAATAAATGCCTCTGCGAGCTTCTCAAGTACGCAGAAGAAGATTTTCTGACGGGAAAAATTCTTATGACGGATATTATTCATCCCGACGATTTATCGGAAGTGCTGAAAAGGACAGCCGTTTTATCCAGCAATAAATCGAAAAATGCCCGTTACCGTGTCAGAGCAATCAAGCGTGACGGCAGCTTTCTTCATGCAGAGATCCATTCCACTATTTCCGAAATGGATGGCAAACAGATTTTTTTAGGCAGCGTGGTCGATATCACGCATGAAGTCTTGGCACAAAACAGCCTGAAGGACAGTGAAGAACGCTATAATTCGCTGTTTTTCGAAAATCCGGATGCCATTTTCTCCTTTGATCCCCAAGGGAATTTCATTGATGTAAATCCCGGAGCTGTGGCATTGTCCGGTTATCCTTATCAGGAACTGAGGAAGATGTCCTTCATGCCGATGATTGCACCGGAATATTTGGATAAGGCATTGCATAATTTTTCTGCAGCCCTAAAAGGCCATACGAACCGCTACGAAATTGATCTTTACAGAAAAGATGGCCAGCTCATCAATCTAGAAGTGACCAATTTTCCGATGCAGCAGGCCGGCCGGATTACAGGGGCATATGGCATTGCAAAAGACATCACCGCCAGAAATGAACATAAAAAATTGCTTGAAGAAATGACGTTTTTTGATCATTTGACTAAACTGCCCAACCGTAAATTGTTTGAGGACCGCCTGATGCAGGCTATGAGAATTTCAGGCGATTCGGGCACATCACCAGCTGTCCTGTTCTTAAACCTGGATCGGTTCAAATACATCAATGATTTGCTCGGGTATGAGTATGGGGATGCCTACCTCAAAGAAACGGCCCTCCGTATGGTGGAGTGCGTCTCCGAGTCAGCCACTGTAGGGCGTTTTGCAGGGGATGAATTTGCGGTCCTGCTGCCGGATACAACCCGCGAAGCGGCAATCGACTATGCAAAAAAATTGAATGACAAACTTTCGGAACCAATAGAAATCATGGGTCAGCAATTATCGTTAACGGTAAGCATCGGTGTTGTCTGTGCGGAAAACGTTCAGGACGATCTGATCAAAAAGGCTGAGACCGCCATGCTCTATACGAAAAAACACAGTAAAAACAGCTATTCTCTTTTCTCATCCCAATTAAACAATGATAAAGCCGACAAGCTTATGCTGGAGCGGGAACTGAAATCCGCTCTTTCAAAAGATGAATTTCTTATCCATTACCAGCCGATCATGGCATTACAATCCGGGGAGCTGGCTGCGATGGAAGCGCTCATCCGTTGGAATCACCCCGAACTTGGAATGGTGCCGCCCGACCGATTTATCCCGATTTCGGAAGAAAGCAGGCAAATCATTGCAATCGGAAAATGGGTCCTTCAGACAGCCTGTTCGCAAAATAAAAAATGGCAGGACCAGGGGATTCCGCCGTTCCGCATTTGTGTGAACATCTCGACCATCCAGCTTCAGCATCCGAATTTCGTTCAAGTGGTCAAAACCGTTTTGGAAGAGACAGGGCTTGAAGCGAAATGGCTGGAATTGGAAGTGACCGAAAGCATCCTGCTTGAAGACACCAATATTTTGAAAGAAAGCCTGGCGAAACTGAAAGCATTGGGAATATCGATGTCGATCGACGATTTTGGCACTGGTTTTACATCGCTCAATTATCTGCGCCAATTTTCGTTCGACCGTGTGAAGATCGACCGCAGTTTTGTACAGGACATCAATCATGACCTGAACGGTAAAGCCATTACATCGACCATCATTGCGCTGGCACATAAATTGGGGATGGAAGTGGTGGCTGAAGGAATTGAAGATGCCGTTCAGCTTAATTATTTGAGTGAAGAATTGTGCAATGAAGGACAAGGCTATTATTTCTGCCGCCCCAAAGCAGCGGAACTGCACGATTTACAGAAAATCGATATAAAATAAATTGGAAAGCTGGTCTGTGGCGATTATTTGCGCAACGGTCCTGCTTTCTTTTTTTGATTTTTTGGATCCATGGTATAGTGAAAAATGAACAGCGACTTTTCTGCTGAAAGGGGATGATGTGTTGGATAATTTGGAAGCACTTAAAAAATCATTTGATGAAACGGGTTATCAGCTGTCAGGGCACGGTCCGAGAAACGTAAAAGTATTGAAACAGGCTTTTCAGGAAATCGATGAAGATACGAAATCGGATATTTATGGATCAGGCGCCGCAATCGGGGACTTCGAAGATAAGATGGCAAACTTTCTCGGCAAGGAAAAAGCTGTATTTTTCCCGAGTGGAACAATGGCTCAACAAATCGCCCTTCGCATTTGGTGCGATGAAAAAGGTTCGGCGAAAGTCGCTTACCATCCGCTGTCCCATTTGGAAATACACGAGGAAGACGGCCTGAAAAAATTGCATGGCATTGAAACGGTGCTGCTGACTGAGCGGGACAACGTCATCCAACCGGAAGATGTCAAGGCGATGGACAAGGATGTTTCCTGTGTGCTGCTTGAATTGCCGCAACGGGAAATTGGCGGACAGCTGCCTCGCTTTGAAACATTGCAGGCAATCTCCGATTATTGCAGGGCGAATGACATCCGCCTTCATCTTGACGGGGCAAGGATTCTCGAAACTCTGCCATTCTACCAAAAGTCCATTGAAGAAATCTGTGAACTGTTCGACAGTGTTTACATGTCCATGTATAAGGGGATTGGCGGTATAGCCGGCGCTGTACTGGCTGGCGGCGAAGAGTTTATCAGACAATCAAAAGTCTGGAAAAAACGGCACGGCGGAGATTTGATTTCACTTTACCCTTATATCTTCACTGCGGATTATTATTTTGAAATGCGCAAAGGGAAAATGGAAGAATATTATGAATCAGCAAAGGAATTGGCAGCCCGCTATAATTCCTGCACAGGCATTTCCACATTACCGGAAGTTCCTGTATCGAATATGTTCCATGTGCATATCAACAAACCGACAGACGAGGCGGCTCAGGTACTGGCGGCCGTGCAGCAGGAGTCGGGCATTGGCCTGACGGGCTATGTACGGGAGGTTGATCAGAATAAATGTTATTACGAAGTCAGCATGGGTGACTTCTATACCACAGCTCCGCAGGAAAAGATTGAGTTGGCATTCCAGCTGCTTGATAAAAAAATGAGGACATTACCTTTTTCAAATTGAAAAACTTTTGCAAGGTAAGTAATCTTGAAAAAAGAGGCTTTTCGCTTGATGGCGAAAAACCTCTTTTTTTTCTTCAACCTGGTTCGATTCCTGCACTCGTCTTCTTTTTTTGTCCCCAACTTCACATTTCCTTTTCTCTCTTTAACGAAATGATCGGGTTTTTTTCGAAAACGATATAATCCCGCTGCTGGAGCTTGCGGATTTCTTCCAAATCCATCAATCCAAGCTCCGACAATTCTTCCAATGTAACGGACGCCGGATAAATCCGGCGTTTTTTATTGCCAAATCGTTTTTGATTGTATACCCGATTGATTCTCAGAGTGAAATAGAAGATAAAAAATAAGATGATACCGATTAGAAGCAAAAGTTTTGCATCACGGCTCGTCGTATTGAATGTCGCATGCAATAACCGCGACAAACCATTATCAATGCCTAAAAGAGATGCTGCAAAATAATAAATGACGAGAAATGTATAGACCCAGAAAGTTAGCGTCAGTATTACATCGAAAACAAAGCGTACACGCGAACTATTGCCTGCAATTATGAATTCTTCTTGAGTCCGCGGTCGGGACTTTGCCATACTGCGTAACCTCCTTTGATACGTGATGAAATTGATCGTGGAACTGCTGCCATGACGACGGCCGTATTGACCATCCAGTACACTGCAGGATACCAGGCAGCCCAAAAATAGAATTTCAATACGCGGTTATAGCGAGAATCGATGGTTAATGCGACCAGCAGCTGAATCATGCTGATCAATACGAGTGAAAACGAGGTGATGGTGAACCAAATCAACAACTCTTGTACGCGATCAGCAGTGACAATAAGCCATAAAGTGACAAACAGCCAGCAGAAAGCCCAAATGATGCTGATCCATTGCTCCAGATAAATAGCCCAGATGCGGCGCTGTTTCCAGCTGAAGAGGACGCGCCAATGCCGCAATACCACTTCCTGGCCGCCCTGCGCCCAGCGGACCCGCTGCTTCCAGATGCCGCTCAGCGTTTCCGGCACCAGCATCCAGCATATAGCGCGGGGTTCGTAGCGGACATCCCAGAAACGTTTCTGAAGTTTCCAGCTCACAGCTATATCTTCCGTAATCATATCGCGGTCCCATAACCCGACATCGACCAATGCTTTTTTTCGGAATGCCACGACAACACCGGAAACGGTCATCACTTTGCCCAATAATCGTTGGGTCCGTTTAATTGCGCCGATTATCGAGGCATATTCCACCAATTGCATTCTGCTCAACAATGAGTTCCGGTTGCGGATTGCCGGGTTGCCGGTGACAGCACCGACCCGCTCGCCGTTGATGAAAAAATGCCGAATAAGGTGGTAAGGCGCGTCATCTGCCAATAATGCATCAGAATCGACACATAGTAAATATTCTGACCTGGCGGCAAACAACGCAACCTGCAACGCATTGGCTTTTCCACGATTTTGCAATAATTGGATTACACGCACATTATCGTATTCTCCAACGAGTCTTTCGAGAATTTCCGGAGTGCGGTCACGTGAACCGTCATTGACCAAAATAATTTCCTTCTTTGGGTAGGATAGACCGGTCAAATTCCTGACTGTTTCTTCCACGGTATCCTCTTCGTTATAACAAGGAACCAGGATACTGATCATAGGCCAATCAAATCCATCAATATCCAAATGTACTTTCCTGGGTTCTTTCGTACGCAAAAAAAGGATTGACCCGGCCATCCAAAAAATCGCCATAAAAAATGGATACCAAAATACAAAAGCCGTAATCCAACCGAAAGGACCGGTGAAAAAAGCCAGGAATTCCATAGAATAGCCTCCAGTAATCGCATAGTTTCTTTATAATACAATAAATGTATATGTAATGGGATAAAGTTATTATAAATATAATTGGTTATTTATTGAATTTTTAACGGTCATTCCTGAAATAATCCAAATGCTCCTGCAGAAGCTGAAATTGACAAAATTTCAGTTGAATCTCCTGGCATAACAAACCCGCCAGCAATCAGCAGATTACGGGCGGGATACTTTTTCAATGCAGTAGTCAGGATCTATTTTTTCGCCATCTTCAAAGCCATATCGGCTTTTTTCAAGTCATGCTCCACCTGTTCATCAATATCATAAGCATGATACATCTCATTCTTAATCATATACTGGGCAATTTTGTCGTGAGTGTCTATTGCAATATCAAGTTCACGGCGCAGTACCTTCTTGACAGATGGGGTCGCTGTTTCAGTAATAGCAACGGCCAAATTGCGTACTGCCGCTTTCGCGGTCACGAGAAAATCAGTTGCGATTACAAGATCATCCACTACCGCCATTTCATCCTGAGTATTTTCTTTTTTTGTTCCTTTTTCTTTTTTAGCCATGAAATCATCTCCTCCAGTAAAATTAATTAGTGGAATCTTTTAGGATCTTGCGTAAATCTTTAATGGCTTGCGTCGATGCTTCGAGATCTTCTTCCAGGATTTTCTTCAGCTTTTCATCTTTAACAAGATCGACAAACATTTTGCTTTTCGCTACACATGCGGTCTTGAAAATAAGGATTTCATGAACTTCAAGCTTTTCGTGCATGGCGAGTTCTTTTGTGGCCATGGGCTGATTCCTCCTTTGAAAAATTAGTAGTCAACAACAATATCCCTTTACCCGAAGTCAATGGAATATAATCCCATCAAAGAATTTTATTGAAATAAAAAAGGAGCAGCTGAATAGCAGACGATCCATTCTGCAGAGGCATTATTTTAAAAACTTCTCCACGACACCAAGAAACAGGCGGTCCTGCTCAACATTCGGCGCATGGCCGGAATCCTGAAATTCCATATAATCGGCATCCGAAATCAGAACAGCCGTCTCCCGTCCTTTTTCAGGCGGATTCAATCCGTCGTATTTTCCGCTGATGACCAGTGTTTCAGCCGTTATCCGCTTCAGGTCGTTCCTGAAATCAAAATTTCTTAATGCTGCAGAAGCGGCGGCCTGCTGGCCAGCGCTCAGCATCCGGCTGTTTCTTGCAATCTGTTTTTGCCAGATGTTGACGGCCTCCTGATTATGGAATATCAGTTTTGAAGAAACGGCCAATTTTTCGGTAATGCTCATTCCTTTCAGCTGATCTTCATAGCGGTCAAACATTTCGGCCATCGACGATTGGTCTCCGTATGATTTTGTGGCTGCAAGAATCAGCTTTTCAACGCGTCCGGGCTGGCGGATGGCAACGCCTTGCGCAATATAACTCCCCATCGAGATGCCAAGAATATTGACAGTGTCGAGTTCCAGGTGATCAAGCAGAGCGATTGTGTCCCCAATATGATCATCCAGTGTGAATTCCGGCGGGCGATCCGATTCCCCGTGCCCGCGGAAATCGAGCGCGATCATCCTAAATTTGTCTTTGAAATAGCCGATTTCCCTGTAAAACATCTGGTGATTGCTGCTCAGCCCATGCAACAGCAGCAAAGGCTTTCCTTCACCGGCATCTTCGTAAAATAAGCGTACTCCTTCATTGTAAAAAAATGGCATAGACACTCTCCTTTGCAAAAACCTTTGTAAACTCCTATACCCATTTCCGATGATAATAAAAAAACCCGCCGGAATAGGCGGGGGAAAATTCACTGTTGCACAGACCGAAATTTATTGTATCGGTCGATTACCAGAAACAATGCAATCAGCACAAACAGGAAGGTAAGTGTCAAATACCACGGGAATTCGGTGATCGATTGACCGAAAGCCGTGTAGACAACGGCGGGCAGCGTCAGGCCAATCGCGGAATAGTACATATACTCTTTAAAGCTTTTCGTCATATCCATCAAATAAAAACAAAGCAGCTGAAAATGGACGAAAGGCATTATGCGCAGCAGCATCACCTGGCCAACACTGAGTGTTCTGTCGGGAAAGATCCGGTCTTTTAAATTTGTCATTTTGAGATAGAACCGGGGCAGGCGCTTCAGCAGAAAATACGTGATGGCGCTCATCAGCAATAGACCGGCAAAGGATAAAATAGCACCTTGAACAAATCCGAAAACAACACCGCCTGCCACACATACGGCAATAACAGGCAGGAAAACGAATGGCCTGATTAAATGGAGAAGTAAAAAGAAGAAAGGGGCCATCCAACCGGCATTTTCAATAAAAACTTCAACCGATTTGTCAAATTGGTCCATAACGGCCTCCCATAAAGTATGAAATGATATCAATAAAGAAGGATAAGGCATGACCCTTATTCTGGCAAGTTTTTTGACCGGTGATGGCTCCAGTTTTTTACGATGAAAAGGTAAAGCAAAGAACATTTTGATAAACTATGGGTAGAGACGGTTCTATTGGCTGTTGCTTACTGGAATGGGCAAGGGATTTTCTCGGGATAAAAGGGGACAGTAAAACACAAAGGGAGATGTTAAACGTGAAACCGACAGAAACCGTTTTTCCGATTGAACAGGTACGGGCGCAGTTTCCGGCGCTTGACCGCAGGTATAAAGAAAGGCCAGCCGCTTATTTTGACGGGCCGGGCGGTTCACAGGTGGTGCTGCAGGCAATCACCGCAATTTCAGGTTATATGCAAAGAGGCGGGGCGAATCTCCACGGAACATTTCCTTCAAGCTGGGAAACGGAGCAGGTGATTTCGGAAGCCCGGGAAGCGGTTGCCGATTTCCTCAATGTGCAGCCGAACGAAGTTGCTTTTGGCGCCAACATGACCACGCTGACCATCGCAATCGCCAATGCCTTAGGCCGCCAGTTCAAGGCGGGTGACGAAATCGTCGTAACGGAAATGGATCACCGTGCAAACGTCGATCCATGGCTGATGATGGCGGAAGACCGCGGGTTGACGGTGCGCTGGATTCCAGTCGATAAAGAAAAGCTCACACTGGATATGAGTGCTATTGACTCACTTATCAATGATAGAACAAAAGTGGTGGCGCTCGGCATGGCGTCGAACGCCATCGGCACAATCGTTGATCTGGCACCGGCTGTCAAACGCGCGCGGGAAGTCGGTGCACTTGTGGCAGCCGATGCAGTTCATGCGGCCCCTCATATACCAATCGACCGGGATGCATTGGACATCGACATTCTGTTGTGTTCCGTATATAAGTTTTTCGGTCCGCATATCGGGATTGCCGCCATCCGGGAGGGCGTTTTCGAAAAGCTGGAGCCGTATAAACTGACCACTTCGCCGTCTTATTACCCGAATAAACTTGAAACAGGCACACAGAATCATGAAGGCATCGCGGGCATCCGTCCGGCCATCGAATTTTTCGCTTCATTCGGCGAAGGGCAGACGCGCCGTGACAGAATCCTTTCAGGCTTTCATATGATAGAAGAATATGAAAACAGCCTGGCCCTGCGTCTGCGGAGCGGCCTTGCTGAAATCGATAAAGTAACGTTGTGGCAGGCGGCAGATGACGTGGCGAAAACACCGACCATCGCGTTTCAGGTTGAAGGTTATGAGCCGTCGGAAGTGTGCGTGTTTCTCGCGGAAGAATACAGCATTTTCACGGCTGCCGGCCATTTTTATGCGTCGACACTCGGCGACGTGCTGGATGTCAATAAAACCGGTGGCTGGGTACGAGCGGGGCTTGCACCATATAACACCGAAGAAGAAGTCGACCGTTTCATCACTGCCATCGCATCTTTATAGCCGTATTCGAAAAAGGCTTCGCGCATGCGGAGCCTTTTTAGTTATTTATTCCATTGCTTTATGTGAGAATGGGCATTTACCTTCGATCGGCTCACTGTCGTCCCCGATGAAAAATTGTTTCCATTCATTGTGCTCCGGATCACCGAAATGGCTGATGTCGGGATGAGTTGGCAGCTGATCCCAGGCTTCCACACGCTGACGCACTTTCTCCCGCGACATGATGCCGCCTTTCTCTGTTCCGGTCAAACCTTCGAAAATGCGCCGCGGCTGAAAGCCGAGCACCATCGCATTGCCAAGATCCCGTGTTTTGCGCTGTTTATAAGCCGGGGAGTTGCCGAACACAAAAATCGGTTCGCCTTTGAAAACGAAATCCCATAAATAATGATCGGGATCTTTCGGTTTGTCAGCCGGCCATTCCGTATCGTCCATATTGTGCAGGTATTGCAGAAGCGCCCAGAATTCATCTCGGTATTGCTCCAGACTGCCTTCTTTTTCAAACGGTTCCACGAAAACGAACAGTCCGTGCCGCTTATGTTTCGGTTCGGTGAACAAGGACAAGAACTCTTCCACTGCAACCGGCAGAGACGACCAGTCGTCGCGGCTTATGTATGCGTATCTCAATTCGCCTTTCAGCTGTCCGCTCATTCCGAAATAACACGGGAATGTCTTGTCGGTGACAGTATTATGAAATGTTTTATATTCATTCTGCAGCCATTCCGGCAAATCGCTGCGCGTTTCAAAATCTTCTTTCGTTAATAAAGCCTTATATGCTGTATGCATTTATTCTCCTCCGATACGTTTTCAATCCCTTTCTTTTATTTCCTATATCAGGAAAAACTAAACTTAATGCCGGCAGTAGGAATAAAGTGAAAAAAGGCGGAAAAAATGGTACACTCTTAGAAGCGATGTAATTTCGAACAGGAAATACAGAACTCCATTTTCCGCAAAGGAAAGTGACCAAAAGGAGAATGACTTTGACACACCATCAATATAAAGAAGAAACGCCGCCGAATTACGACGAACTAAAAAAAGCCGCCAACCGCATGGCCAATTGGAAAGAACGATTGGCAGCTGTTGAAGAACTTGGCAACTGGAAAACGGAACAGACGATCAGCATCCTCATGAACCGCATGAAAAACGATCCGGTTTATCAGGTGCAGGAAGCGGCATATGACGCGCTGCAGAATTTCGGCGAAGAAGTTGAAATGCCGGAACGAAATGAACATGAACTGATCAAAGATGCCAACAAAGTGCTTGTGCGCATCAAAAAAAGTTTGCCTGCTGACCACAGCTACGAAGAGTTCAAAGAGAAACTGCAGAAAATGCGCAGCGACATTTACGATACGTATAAGGGTGACAAAGGTGAAGGATTTGAAGACTGGCTCCATGAGCAATGGAAAGCGGCACCTGTCAGAACAAAACGATAAAAATACCGGTGCGGGAATTTTCCTGTACCGGTATTTTTATTATCACATATATTTGCCGATAATCGGTACCAGCCTAAAGCCGAAAAGTCCGGCAAGCACTGAGAGGATCAAATCTTTCGGCAGCGGAGGCACCATCCAGGCCCAGGCTATCGCATAGGTAAAACCTTCCGGAGCGGCGAACCAAAATTTATAAGCCACATACATCCAGTTTGTGCCGAAGAAATAATTGATGGCGAGCCCGGCAAGAGCTGCACCGATATAACCTTTGCGTGTCGGAAATTTTTCGGCGATCAATCCGACGACGAATGCGAGTAAGATGAATGAAAGAATAAAGCCGAATGTTGGGGAAATGATTGTGTCCATTCCGCCTGAAAATTTAGCAAAGACGGGCACTCCCGCCAAGCCGATAAAAGCATAGACCAGCATCGAAGCGGCGCCCAGCCTGCTGCCGAGCAGGATGCCGGCCAGGATGGCGAAGAAAGTCTGAAGCGTGATCGGCACTCCACCGATGATCAAAAAGGAAGTCAGGTTGGCGCCGATTGCCATCAATGCCGAAAACATGGCGATATGCACCAGTTTTAATGTGCGGGAATGATTGCCGGATCTGATTTTTGAGTATGTGGTCATAAGGAACCTCCTGTTTATAAACTATTCAAAGTATAATAAACCACTGGAAATGAGTCAACTTATTTTTGGTTTAAGTTAACACAAAACAGGTGGGTATTCTCCAGTGAATAAAGTATGATGGAAACAGACAGCCAACAGTGGAGGGATAGTATGAAAAACGTATTGGGCATCGATATCGGCGGCACAAAAATCCGCTTTGCCGTCATTGGTGCAGATGGCACATTCATTTATGATGAAAAAATTTCAACGAAATTTCCGCTTTATCCATATCTGGAAAATCAGATCCTGTCGATTCTCCAGCAGTTTCCGGACATTGATTCCATCGGCATCGGCACCCACGGTTTTGTGGATCCTGTAAAAGGAAGCATCATTTTTTCCACGGACGCATTGCCGGGGTGGACCGGCACTGAACTGAAACAGCAATTGGAGAGAGCCACCGGCAAACTTGTGGAAGTTGAAAATGATGCCAATTGCGCCGCACTTGCAGAAGCGAAGTTTGGAGCAGCGAAAGGTTTGGGCCGAGTCGTCTGTCTGACACTCGGGACAGGTCTCGGCGGCGGCATCGTATGGGACGGCAAGTTGCTGAGCGGCGGACCGCACGGAGGAGCGGCGGAACTTGGGCACATGACCCTTTATCCTGGCGGCGCTCTTTGCGCCTGCGGGCGAAAAGGATGCAACGAACAATACGTGTCGGGCACGGGACTTCGCCGGATTATACATGAGGCGGGATTGGCTGTTGAACCGGAACAGCTGTTTGAAATGGCTCAGCATGACGAGCAGGCGACAAAGCTGGTCGATGTGTTTACGCGGGATCTGGCGATTGTCATCAGTTCCCTGCAGGCCGTTTTCGATATGGATGCGGTAGTGATCGGGGGCGGCGTCTGCGAATCGGCGGATCTTTGGATGCCGAATCTGCACCGCCATCTTGCAGAACTGCTGTTAAATCCGGTGGAGGTTAAAATCGCTGAATTCGGCAATGAAGCCGGAGTGCTCGGGGCAGCTTTGCTGGTTCAGGAAAATAACGCCTGAGCATGAAAACTGCAAAAAACCCGGTTTTATTGGTGATGTAATCGGCGACAAACTGCTTTGAAGCGTATACAATAGCCATAACAAATTTTCTATGAGATTCGAGAGGAATTAAACATGAATAAAAAATGGTGGAAAGAAGCAGTTGCCTATCAGGTGTATCCGAGAAGTTTTATGGACTCGAATGGAGACGGCATCGGTGATATAAATGGCG
Source organism: Planococcus sp. CAU13 (assembly GCF_000775575.1). GTDB lineage: Bacteria > Bacillota > Bacilli > Bacillales_A > Planococcaceae > Planococcus. The sequence goes on along the minus strand of NZ_JRGN01000061.1, from coordinate 16,972 downwards.
TAACAGCCAAACTGGATTATTTAAAGGAACTGGGAATCGATGTCATCTGGCTCTGTCCAATGTACAAATCACCCAATGACGATAATGGCTACGATATCAGCGATTATCAGGACATCATGGACGAACTTGGAACAATGGCGGATTTTGACCGCCTGCTTAAGAAAGTGCACGAGTTGGGCATGAAACTGATCATTGATCTGGTCATTAACCATACAAGTGATGAGCATCCATGGTTTGTTGAATCCCGTTCATCACTCGATAACCCAAAACGCGACTGGTACGTCTGGCGCGACAAACCGACGAACTGGCAAAGTATTTTCGGTGGACCAGCCTGGGAATACGATGAAAAGACAGGACAGTATTATCTCCATATCTTTTCGAAAAAACAGCCGGATTTGAATTGGGAAAACCCTGAAGTCCGAAAAGCGCTGTACGGCATGGTCAATTGGTGGCTCGATAAAGGCGTGGACGGATTCCGTGTGGATGCCATCAGCCACATCAAGAAAGATTTCACGGACCTGCCGATTGAAGAAGGAAAGCCTTATGTGCCGGCATGGGAGAAAATGATGAATGTTGACGGCATTCAGCCGCTGCTCGAGGAATTGCGGGATGAGACGTTCGCAAAATATGATATCATGACGGTCGGTGAAGCAAACGGGGTCTCTGCTGAGGACATTGAAGAATGGATCAGTGAAGAAAATGGCAAATTCAATATGGTTTTCCAATTCGAAGACATGGGCTTATGGAATACGGAAGAGAAAAAAGGCGTCAAGGTATCGGATCTGAAAAGGGTGCTGACGCGCTGGCAAACGGCAGTGGAAGGCATCGGCTGGAATGCGCTGTTCATTGAAAACCATGACAAGCCCCGCGCCGTTTCAACTCTCGGCAATGACGGCATTTATTGGCGCGAAAGCGCGACGTCGATGGCTTGTATGTACTTTTTCATGCAGGGCACACCTTTCATCTACCAGGGACAGGAAATCGGCATGACCAATGCACCGTTTGAAAAAATCGAACAATACGATGACGTCCAGACCCATAATCTTTATTTCTATAATCTTGCTGAAGGCATGGAACATGACGCGGTCATGACGCTGATCAAAGCGACGAGCCGCGACCATTCCCGCACACCAATGCAATGGGACAGCAGCCCTCATGCCGGATTTTCATCCAGCGAGCCTTGGATTTACACAAATCCGAATTACGAATGGCTGAATGTCGAGGCGCAAAAAAATAATCCCCATTCTATTTTATCGTTCTATAAACAGATGATTGCGCTCCGCAAAAATATGGAAGTGCTTGTCTACGGCAAATATGAACTGGTGGAACTTGGTTTCGAAGATGTATACGCCTATAAGCGTGAAGATGCAAATTCAAAAGTATTGATCGTTTCCAACCTCGGACCTCAGCGCTACCGCTGGAATGAACCGGAGAACACCGGTGTGCTGATGTCCAACTATGAATTGATCGATCCAGCAGAACTTCGTCCGTACGAAGCGAGAGTGTATAAGATTAAATAAAGAACCAATCAAAAAGGCAGACCCATTTTTTAGGGGTCTGCCTTTTTACTTAGTATCCCGGCTTCTTCAGCAGTTTAAAGATATTATTTTTATAATCCTCAACGCCAGGCTGGTCGAATGGGTTGATATCGAGCAGATACGCACTGTAGGCGCAGGAGATCATATAGAAGTAAAACAGGTGCCCGAGATGGAATTCATCCACCCTTTCAAACGTCAGGCTTAACTGCGGCACTCCGCCTTCCAAATGGGCAGCTGAAGTTCCTTTATATGCAATATGATTGAATTCCTGCAAAGTGATGCCAGCCAGGTAATTAAGTTCATCGCCATCATTTTCCGCTTCAAAAACCGTCAGATCTTCGCGGCTTTCCTTGATCAGCAGGAAGCTTTCGAATAAATTGCGGGTACCATCCTGAATATACTGCCCCATCGAATGCAGGTCCGTTGTGAATGAAACGGAAGCAGGGAAGATTCCTTTGCCTTCCTTGCCTTCGCTTTCACCGAATAACTGCTTCCACCACTCCTGGATGAAAGTCAGCTTCGGTTCGAACACTGCCATAACTTCTGTTGTGTAGCCTTCTGTATAAAGATGGTGGCGCGCTGCCGCATAACGGATTGCCGGGTTGGTTTCGGGATCGAACTCACGATAGGCCTTTTCCGCATCTTTCGCTCCTGCCATCAATTGTTCAATCGAAAATCCTGCGGCGGCAATCGGCAATAAACCGACAGCGGTGAAGACCGAGTAACGCCCGCCCACATCTTCAGGCACCACAAAGCGTCCGTAACCATTTTCGACGGCCAGATTCACCAATGCCCCTTTTTCGGCATCCGTTGTTACGATGATCCTTTCAGCCGCCTCTTCACCGTAACGGGCTTCCATGTATTTTTTCAGGAAGCGGAAAGCGAGGGCCGGTTCTGTCGTTTTGCCTGATTTCGAAATGACATTGACCATTACTTCCTTACCGTCCAGATAGGCAAGCAGCTGTTTCAAATATTCTCCACTGACCTGATGGCCGGCAAACAGCACTTCTGTATTAGCGGCACCTTTGCCGAAATAAGGGGAAAGTGCAGTCAACGCGGCTTTTGCACCAAGGTAGGAGCCACCGATTCCGATGACAACCAGCACGTCAGCTTTTTTCTGGATGGTGGCCGCAGTCTGCTGTATGTGCTCCAGGAATTCCGGCTGCATATTGCCTGGCCAATCAAGCCAGCCCAGAAATTCGGAGCCGCGCCCTTCTTTATTGTATAAATTGGTGTGGATCTCCTGTAACGCTGTTTTCTTTTCGGATGTGAGGACCGTTTCGAAAGACCCTGAATAAGTAAGCTCGATCATGCAAAAACTCCCTTTCCGTTTTCTCTCAAGTTTACCATATTTAAAAAATGCATACCGGATTGTCCCTCAATTTCGCCCATGGTTATAAGTTTAATGAAAACCTAAAATCTGGTAGGATAAAAAACAAGAAAGTGAGGTAAAAAAATGATGAAAAGATTTATGAGCGGAATTTCTTTATTGGCGGCATTGCTGTTTCTTTCAGGCTGTCAGGAGGCAACGACGCCTGAAGACCGGTTGGCTGATTACATAGCTCTCTGGAATGACCTCGAATTTGAAGAAATGTACCAGCAATACGTGAATGAAGGAACAAAATCTGTTTTTGGAACCGATGAATATGTCGACCGTCAGCTTAAGCTGCACGAAGACCTTGGAATTGAAAATTTGGAAGTGACGTTTACCGGTGCCGCAGAAGACACCGAATGGGAAGAGGAGCAGCCCGCTGATTTTCCGGTGCAGGTAAAGATGGATACACTGGCAGGCCCGGTGGAATTTGAGCAGACGATGACACTTTTGTATGAAGAACAGGAAGAGGAAGGGAATTGGTATGTAGAGTGGACCCCTGCTTTTATTTTCCCGCAGCTGGAAGCTGGAGATCCGGTGCGCATCAGCAGGCAGGCAGCGGCGAGAGGGGAATTATATGACCGCAACGATCAGCCGGTCGCAGTGAATGGCACCGGCAGATCGATCGGTGTGGTGCCGGAGAAATTTTCAGAGGAAGGTGCAAAAGAACGATTGGCGGAGCTGCTTGGCATGTCTGTTGAAGAAATTGACCGTCAGCTGAACCAGGGCTGGGTCCAGAATAACCTCAGCCAGTTCGTGCCTCTCAGCAAAACTTCGAATGACAACGAAGAGCTGCTCGCGCAGGTATTGGAGATTCCAGGCACCATGCACCAGGAAACTTCAATGCGTGAATATCCTTACGGCGAAGCGCTGTCCCATTTGATCGGCTTTATTGGTCCGGTAACAGCTGAGCAACTGGCGGATTTAAAGGAGCAGGGCTATACGGAAAATGACCTGATTGGCCGGCAGGGAATGGAGCGTCACCTGGAAAACCGGCTGCGCGGTGAAGATGGCATGCGCATCTATATTGAAAAAGCGCAGGAGCAGATTACCGTAGCCGAAAAGCCGGCTGTTGACGGCGAAAAAATTCAATTGACAATCGATGCCGAATTGCAGCAAATCGCCTATGAGTCGATGAATGGAGAGGCGGGCACAGCGGCAGCAGTCGATCCGGAAACAGGAGAAACCCTGGTGCTGCTGAGTTCACCAGGCTTTAACCCCAGCGAATTCATGCTGGGGATGAGCGGCGAACGCTACGAGGCATTGAAAGCTGATCCACTGCTGCCTCTATACAACCGCTTTGCCCAAAGCTATGCACCAGGGTCCACGCTTAAACCGGTGACTGCGGCAATCGGCATGGAGGTTGGAACTCTCGACCCTGCAGAAGGGCTGACGATCAACGGCAAAACCTGGCAGAAAGAGGAATGGGGCGGCTACCGTGTAACGCGGGTGCATGAAGAAGCGCCCAACCCGATTGATCTGAATAAGGCGCTTGTGTATTCGGATAATATCTATTTCGCCATGCAGTCATTGGAAATGGGCCGAAGCGCCTTAGTGGAAGGGCTTGAAAATTTCGGGTTCGGAGAAGAGATTCCTTTTCCGCTGACGCTTCAGGCTTCCCAAATTTCGAATGACGGCACCATCGCTTCAGATGGCCAACAGGCGGATACGTCATTTGGCCAAGGGGAGATGCTGGCGAATATCCTTCATCTCGCCTCTACTTATCAGCCATTTTTGACGGATGGGGTCATGTACCAGCCGACACTGCTGCTGGAGGAAGAAGATGCGCAAATCTGGAAAGACGGATTGCTTTCTGCTGAAAACGCGGCAATTATCCGGCAGAGCCTGCGCAACGTCGTAACAGAGGGCTTTGCCCAGGAAGCCAATCTCGAAAATATTCCATTGGCCGGCAAGACCGGGACAGCTGAATTGAAGGCAGCCGGGGAAGAAACCGGGCAGGACAACGGTTTCTTCGTCGCATACGATTCCGAAAATCCGGAATTCATCATGGCGATGATGATTGAAGATGTTGGAGACAATAACGGCAGCGGCTATGTTGCCGGCATGATAGGAAAGACTTTTGAACAATATTACGAATAAACCAAAGAATCGCCGTTGTTTTTATTGCAATAAAAGATGGCATTAAAGGAGAGATGAAATTGTATTATAAAGAGCAATTTGTTTTCAAAGGTAATGAAGTTATAAAAGCGGTTGTCCGGAATTACCGGAAAGAAGACTTTGAAGGGATGATCGATATTCAAAGAGAATGTTTTCCGCCGCCTTTCCCGGAGGAGCTTTTATGGAACGAACAGCAATTGTCCAACCATCTTGAATATTATCCGGAAGGCGCGCTATGCGTTGAAATCGATGGGGAACTGGTGGGTTCGCTCACTGGACTGCTGGTGAATTTCGATTATGGGGATCTGGAGCATACATGGGAAGAAGTGACAGACCGCGGTTATATTACAACGCATGAACCGGATGGCAACAGCTTTTATATCGTGGATATCGGCGTAAAGCCAGCATTCCACAAAATGGAACTCGGGAAGCTGCTGCAGCAGGCGGCATTTGAACGTGTTGTCGAAGACCGCCTGGAACGGGTTATCGGCGGAGGACGGATGCCGGGCTTTGCACGCTACTCTGATGAAATGACGGCCGAGCAATATGCAGAAAAAGTAGTAAAAGGTGAATTGAAAGATCCGGTCATCACTTTTCTGCTGCGGAGCGGCCGGACGCCAGTAGCCGTTGTGGCGGATTATCTGGAAGATGAAGATTCAGGCAATAATGCGTTATTGATGGAATGGAAAAATCCTTTTATCCAGCATGCAAAGAATCAGAAATTCTAGAGGAATTGGAAAAGGGACGCTCCCGGAGAAATACCGGGGCGCCCCTTTGTTGGTTTAAGGTAACATTTATATAGCTTGATTCAATTTTTCAACCCTTCAAAAAGGGGAATCATTTCCGTTGAAAGTATTTGCTTTCAGTGCCGCGGTCAGTGTTCCACTGGGTGCTTTCTAACTTAAGCAACGTAAACCCTGCCTTCTTTTACGTCCTTGCGATCCTTAAATCGCTCCAGTGTGAATAAGTATTCTCAAAAACATTAATGTAGAATGCCAGATTATCAAATATACCAGTTACCTATGTGTTAACTGATTTATTATCGCACAACTCATGTATTTTTGTCAAATTAATGCCTTGTATTAGATGAAAAAGCTTTGTATCGTTTTTGGAACGGATCTATTAGGGTATAATTAGTTGAACTTACGAAAAGCGGAAGAAGGAGATTTTATGCAAACTGTAAACTACGCGGATGACAGCCTGGCCCTGCATACCGACCTATATCAGATCAATATGGTGGAATCCTACTGGGCTGACGGCATGCACGAACGCAAAGCAGTGTTCGAACTGTTCTTCAGAAAATTGCCTTTCGGAAACGGCTACGCCATTTTTGCCGGTTTGGAGCGGGTGCTCGACTATCTCAGAAATTTCAGATTCTCGGATGCAGATCTCGCCTATTTAAGAGACGAAGTCGGCTATAAAGAAGATTTTCTGGAATATTTAAAAACGATAAAATTCACAGGCGATGTCTATTCCGTAGTGGAGGGGGAACTGGTGTTTCAAAATGAACCGCTGATCCGGATCGAAGGGACGCTTGCGGAAGCTCAATTGATAGAAACAGCGCTGCTGAATATCGTCAATTACCAGACCTTGATTGCCACAAAAGCCAGCCGCATCAAACAGATTGTCAAAGAAGACCGGGTCATGGAGTTCGGCACACGGCGGGCGCAGGAAATGGATGCGGCCATTTGGGGGACGCGCGCTGCATTTATCGGCGGACTGGAAGCGACAAGCAATGTCCGCGCCGGGAAATTATTCGGCATACCGGTTGCCGGCACACATGCCCATTCAATGGTCCAGGCCTATAAAGATGAATACGAAGCTTTCCATTCCTACGCGAAGCGCCATAAAGACTGCGTCTTCCTGGTTGATACATACGATACGTTGAAATCAGGTCTTCCGATCGCCATTCAAGTGGCGAAAGAACTTGGAGATAAAATCAATTTCCAGGGCATTCGACTGGACAGTGGGGACATCGCGTTCCTGTCGAAGGAAGCACGTAAAATGCTGGATGAAGCCGGCTTTCCGGAAACACAGATTGTCGTATCGAATGACCTGGATGAATACACCATTTTGAACTTAAAAGCGCAAGGGGCAAGGGTGGATTCGTGGGGTATCGGGACGAAGCTGATTACCGCCTACGACCAGCCGGCGCTGGGAGCAGTCTACAAAATCGTGGCAATTGAAAATGAACATGGACAGATGGAAGATACCATAAAAATATCGGGCAATGCGGAGAAGGTTACGACACCGGGCCTGAAAAAAGTTTACCGTATCATAGACAGGGAAAATGGAAAATCAGAAGGGGATTACGTCACGATGTATGATGAAACCCCTGAAACAGAGGAACGCTTGAAGATGTTCCATCCGGTCCATACGTATGTTTCAAAATTCATCACCAATTTCGAAGCGGTAAATATCCATACGCAGGTGGTGGAAAAGGGGACTATAACGTATGAATCGCCGTCCGTCCAGGAAATCCAGGATTATGCGAAAAAGAGTCTTGATCTGCTTTGGGATGAATACAAGCGTTCGCTGAATCCTGAAGAGTATCCGGTCGACCTTAGCCAGAAATGCTGGGACAATAAAATGCGCAATATCCAGGAAGTTCGGGATACCATTCAAAGTTTCTCAAAAAGATAGGAGGAATTTTCATGTCAGAACTGCAGCATCAAATTATTGAAGAAATGAAAGTACAGCCGGAAATCGATCCGCGTGAAGAAGTTGAAAGGACCATCACGTTCCTGAAAGAATATATGAAGAAACACGATTTTCTGAAAAGTTTCGTTCTTGGAATTTCTGGGGGGCAGGATTCAACATTAGCTGGGAAACTTGCTCAAATGGCTGTCGATCAATTGAATGAGGAAACAGGAAGCGAAAAATATAGTTTCTACGCTGTGAGACTGCCGTACGGCGAACAATTCGATGAGGACGACGCACAGGATGCACTGGATTTCATCAATCCGTCCAAGACATATACGATCAATATTAAAGAAGCGGTCGACGCCAGTGAACGGGCATTGGACCAGGTCGGCATCTACCTGACCGATTTTGCCAAAGGCAATGAAAAGGCAAGGGAGCGGATGAAAGTCCAGTATTCCGTTGCAGCCATGCATAATGGTGTAGTGCTTGGAACGGATCATGCAGCAGAAGCGATTACCGGTTTTTACACCAAATTCGGGGATGGTGCAGCGGATCTTACCCCGCTTTTCCGACTCAACAAGAGACAGGGCAAAGCGATGCTGAAGGAACTGGGGTGCCCGGAGCATCTGTATACCAAAGTTCCGACGGCGGATCTCGAAGAAGATAAACCTGCCGTACCGGACGAAGTGGCTCTTGGTATTACCTATGAAATGATTGATGATTATCTCGAAGGCAAAAGAATACCGGAAGAAGCACAACGGATTTTGGAAGGCCATTATTTGAGGACGCGTCATAAGCGTTCATTGCCTATAACGATTTTCGATGATTTCTGGAAATAATTATAAAAACTGAAAAGTCCTCCAAATGGGGGGCTTTTCTTTGTGCTTTTTTACCTGTCGCACCTTACTGCAGAGTTGAGTTATTACCCAATATTCGTTATGCTAATGAGTAAGAATGTGACAATTCGAAATATTATTTGTCACCCGATGGGGGAAATGATGATGAATCCAAAAGAACAGTTAAACAAAGTTATTGATAATATTGAAAAAGTGATTATTGGCAAACGTGATATTGCCGAATTGAGCATAGTGGCAATGCTGTCCCATGGACATGTTTTGCTGGAAGATGTTCCCGGTGTCGGCAAAACGATGCTGGTGCGGGCGCTCGCAAAATCGGTCGGTGCGGATTTTAAACGCATCCAGTTTACACCGGACCTGCTGCCTTCGGACGTAATCGGTGTTTCCATCTATAACCCGAAAGATATGGAATTCAACTTCCGTCCCGGCCCGATTATGGGCAATATCGTACTGGCGGATGAGATAAACCGTACTTCCCCGAAAACCCAATCCTCATTACTGGAAGCCATGGAAGAAGCTTCTGTCACAATTGACGGTGTCACGATGCAAATTCCCAAGCCGTTTTTTGTTATGGCGACACAGAATCCAATCGAATATGAAGGAACCTATCCATTGCCTGAGGCCCAATTGGACCGTTTTCTGCTGAAAATCAAAATGGGCTATCCTTCAATGAAGGAAGAAATGGAAGTATTAAGCCGTTCTCAGCTTTCCATGCCGATCGAAGATTTGCAGTCCGTCATTTCCCTTGAAGAATTGCTTGAATTGCAGCGGCAGGCGAAAAACGTTAATGTTGATGACACGATCCGCAGCTATATTGTCGAACTTGCCCGCCAGACCCGGAATGATTCGTATGTTTACTTAGGAGTAAGCCCGCGTGGTTCCATTGCTTTAATGAAATCGGCACAGGCCTATGCTTTATTGAAAGGACGGGATTTTGTCACACCGGATGATGTGCAGCATCTGGCGAAGTTCGTGTTCGGACACCGCATCATGCTTCGTTCCGAAGCACGGTATGACGGCATTTCGGCTGAAGAAATTACGGACCGCATTTTGACGAAGACGAAAGTTCCTGTTCAAAGGCTAGTCGGCCAATGAAAAGGATTAAAAAAGCCCTGTCATCATGGGGCAGAATAATTTTTGTGGTCTTCATTTTGCTTCTTACATTTTCATTCGCGATGTTCCAGGGAGGATTTGTCAGCTGGTTCATCTTTTACATGGCGCTTCCTTTTGTCCTGTATTCTCTGCTGCTGAACTTTTATTCGCTGAAGAATATTGAAATGAAGCGGGAAATCCATACCACCCAGATTCGGAAAGGACAAAAGTTTTCAGCGACCGTCCATTTTAATCGCACATCTTCTTTTCCTCTTCTGTACACAGTTCTTACCGAAAAAACGAATTCCATTGCGCTGCGCAAACGAAATCCGGAAGATAATCGGACGCTGTTCATGCCCGGTTTCAAAAAATCCCATACGTGGCATTATGAAATCGGGGATATGCCGAGGGGCGAGCATGTCCTTGAAGGAATTGAACTCGAAATCGCTGATTTTTTTGGCTGGACAAAAAAGACGAAACTGTTTCCGCTCAGACAGACCATTCTCGTATACCCGAACACGGTCGATATTCCTTACCGTGCTCTTGAATCCAGTTATGACCAGGGCGCTATGGCTGCGCCGCATACATTAGTCAAGGATACAACCATGGCAACCGGAATCCGGGATTACCAGCCGGGCGACCGCGTTTCCTGGATACACTGGAAATCATTCGCCCGCACTCAAACGCTGCGGACAAAGGAATTTGAAGACAGGCAATCGGAGGACCTGTTTCTCCTTGATGACAGAAAACCGTCCGATAAATTCGAAATGCAGGTGGAACTGACTGCTTCATTGCTTCAATCAATAGTGAGGGGAAATTCGAGTGTCGCTTACCTTTCGATAGGGAATACTGCCGATTCGTTTCCGGTCATCCATTCTGAAAGCCATTTGCAACATATCATGTATCATCTGACAAAAGTACTGTCCGACCTTGATCGGCCGGTCGAAGAAGCGGCAGGCCGCGAACTTCAGCAAATCCGTGCCACGACATTGATTTACATAACCACTAAACTGACGGTGGAGATGGTTGAAGCAATTCGGCGGAATGTGAAAAACCTCAATATTTGCATGTGCCTTGTTCTGACGAATAAAGGCGAGAAGCTGGCGAAGGCGGATGAAGCCGCCATCCAGTTCGCGGGATCCAAAGGTTTTATCGTGAAACTTGTTACACCGGAGAATTTTACTTCAGTCTTCACGGAGGTGAGCCGCAAATGAAATCCATCCGAAAAAATAAAGCGTTTATGGCGATTTTGTATGTTCTCGTCTTCCTTTTATTGGCAGAATGGCTTACTCCCGTCATCACTTTAACTGATACGGGCCACAAAAATCTGTTTCTGCTATTTATTGGCATCAGCCTGATTATGGCTTTTCTCCAGATTCACTGGTCCATATCCGCCGGAGTAAAAGTTTTTTTTATACTCTGGTTCCTGATTCACGTCTACACCGATTCAGCTGTTTTTTCATTTGAAGCTTTAGGTTATATCCTGTTCGATCTGCAAATAAATATTGAAGCATTATTTGCCCAGGATTGGGCGCAAACGACGGATATATTCAGGACAGTGCTGTTTTTCAGCTTATTATGGATGGCTGTTTACCTCATTCATTACTGGGTCGGTTTCCGCCTGAGCATTTTCCTGTTCTATATTTTGACCGTCGTTTTCATCGCCGTTCTCGATACATTCAGTCCCTATAATGGCGATACAGCAATCATCCGCATCATGGTGGTCGGTTTGATGCTGGCCGGGCTGCTGCATTTGGCAAGGTGGCTCGAGGGCCACCGCATCAATGAAACGCTTGATCGGCTGGCGGGTTTCATCATCCCGTTATTCATAATGGTGGCTGCCTCAACGGCGCTTGCACTTTATTTGCCGAAAGCAGGCCCGATCTGGCCCGATCCCGTCCCTTACCTCACCTCTTTTTCGGGAGAAGGCGGACCGGGTCCGGCTGCGGTCGGTCGCATCGGTTATGGAGTGGACGATTCGGAACTCGGAGGGTCGTTCATCGGTGATGACACACCCGCATTCCGTGCAGAAGTCGAAGATGGCCAGTACTGGAAAGTTGAAACAAAGGATATCTACACCACAAAAGGCTGGGAGCTGAGTGAACCTGTGGCCGACCCGGTTCTTTACAGCAACGGCGATATTATAGAAACCGAATTCATTCCTGGTTCAGAGGAAGAATCACTCACAGCTGTCCTCGAAATGGAACAGGATTTTCCGTTTGTTCTTTATCCATATGGGGTGGAATCGATTCAGACGAACGGTGAAATCAGGTACAGCTATTCGGCAAATGACCAGAAAATTGAACCGTTATTGAGCGGCGCACCTTATGAACCGGATAATGTAGAAATTCAATTCAATGAACCATCTTACAGTTTGACCGGCCTCCGGGAAACGACCGTAGACAAACTGGCGGAATTGCCGCCGGAATTTGACCGTTATAAACAGCTGCCGGAAGAACTGCCGCAGCGGGTCAGAGATCTGGCTGCAGAAATCACCCAAAATTCGGAGACGGTCTACGACAAAGCGCAGGCAATTGAAAATTATTTTGAACGCAATGGATTTGAATACAGTCTGACGAATATTCCTGTGCCGGCAGAAGATCAGGATTACGTTGACCAGTTTTTATTTGAAACAAAACGGGGCTATTGCGACAACTTCTCCACTTCCATGGTCGTCCTGCTGCGCAGCCTGGATATTCCGGCGCGCTGGGTCAAAGGTTTTAACGAAGGTGTTCAGATCGACGCCGAAACCGGCAGTGACAGCGACATCTACCAGGTCACCAATAATAATGCCCATTCATGGGTGGAGGCATATATGCCGGGAGTCGGTTGGATGCTGTTTGAGCCGACCATCGGATTCACCGGTGCTTCGCAGATAGACTTTGACCTTGATGTTGAAACGCCCGATTCGGAAGAGCAGGAATTGCCTGAGCGTCCGGAGCGTCCGGAGATTGAAGAACAGGATGAAGCTGCAGCTGCAGCTGCAGTTGATAATGGGCCGAACTTCTGGGACCGGACAGGTGATTTTATTTCAGCCAATAAAGGATTGTTATTCCTTGCTGCCGCCGCTTTCCTGCTTCTGGCCCTAGCTTTGTTCCTCAAGCGCCAAAAATGGATGCCGAAAATCTTGGTTCCTTATTACCGCAGAAAAAACGGGAAGCAGACTTTTGAAAAAGCCTACCTTCGCTTATTGAAGCAGTTGGATCTTTACGGCATCAAACGTCAGGATGGCCAGACATTAATGTCCTATGCCAGATATATCGATTCCTTCTTCGGGACGAGAGAAATGACGCGGCTGACTGCATCTTATGAACAGTCTGTATACGGAGGCCAGCCGGAAACGGTCGACTGGCATGAATTGAAGGAAAGTTGGGAAAACTTAATCAATCGCACAAGCAGTTGATTTTGCCCGGGCTAGCTTGTACAATTGAGAAAATTATAAAGTACAGGTGCCCTCATATATGTCCGGTGATATGGATCGGATGTCTCTACCAAGTCTCCGGAAATGACTTGACTATGAAGGTGGATGCCACATGCTTATTTTTGCATGGGGTTTCGCCTTTTTGATGTAGAGCAAAAGAACGCGAGGAGCTTTTTCGCGTTCTTTTATTATTTGTGCCACCTGAAATCGATCAGAAGAGGTGAAGGTTTTGCCAGTCAGTCCAATGTTAAAAGAGCAAAGTAAAATCGTCGTTTTAGATTTCGGCAGTCAGTACAACCAGTTGATCACGCGCCGCATCCGTGAACTTGGTGTCTACAGTGAACTGCATCCACATACAGTCACAGCCGAAGAAATAAAAGAAATGAATGCGACAGGAATCATTTTCTCTGGAGGACCTAATTCGGTCTACGATGAAAATGCCTTTTCAGTCGATGATGCAATATTTGAAATGGGTCTTCCGATTCTGGGAATCTGTTACGGTATGCAATTGATGGCACTCCATTTGAAAGGTGACGTCAAAAAATCACTGAATCGTGAATACGGCAAAGCTGAACTGAAACTGGTAAAAGACAGCAAATTGTTTTCGGGAATGCCTGAAGAGCAAATTGTATGGATGAGCCACGGAGATCTGGTGACGGAAGCACCTCCAGGATTTGATGTCATCGGTACAAGCGCTGGGTGTCCAATCGCTTCAATGGCCGATGAGACGAGAGGCTTCTACGGCGTCCAGTTCCACCCTGAAGTTCGCCATACTATTTATGGAACGGAATTGCTGCGCGAGTTCGTTTTTGGAATCTGCGGAATGAAAGCGGAGTGGTCAATGGAAAATTACATCGATCTTGAAATCGAAAGGATCCGTGAAGAAGTCGGGGACAAAAAAGTTCTTTGCGCTTTGAGTGGGGGAGTCGACTCATCCGTTGTAGCGGTCTTGATCCATAAAGCGATTGGCGATCAATTGACCTGTATGTTTGTTGACCATGGCCTGCTTCGTAAAGGAGAAGCGGAAAGTGTCATGAAGACATTCGCTGACGGCTTCCATATGAACGTCATCAAAATCGACGCACGCGAACGTTTCATGAAAAAACTTGAAGGCGTCACGGATCCCGAAACAAAACGTAAAATCATCGGTAACGAATTCATCTATGTTTTTGACGATGAAGCATCAAAACTTGAAGGCATGGACTTCCTTGCTCAAGGAACTTTGTATACAGACATCATTGAAAGCGGTACAACAACTGCGCAGACGATTAAATCACATCACAACGTCGGCGGGTTGCCTGAAGATATGCAGTTCAAATTGATTGAACCACTCAATACTTTATTCAAAGACGAAGTCCGTGTGCTCGGCGCTGAACTTGGTATGCCGGATGAAATCGTCTGGCGTCAGCCATTCCCGGGCCCGGGTCTTGGCATCCGTATTATGGGTGCTGTTACAGAAGAGAAACTGGAAATCGTCCGTGAATCTGACTGGATTCTGCGCGAAGAGATCAGTAAAGCTGGCCTGGACCGCGACATCTGGCAATATTTCACGGTGCTGCCGGATATCCGCAGCGTCGGTGTCATGGGGGATGCCCGCACATATGATTACGCAATTGGCATCCGCGCCGTTACTTCGATCGATGGAATGACTTCAGACTGGGCTCGGATTCCGTGGGATGTTCTGGAGAAGATCAGTGTGAGGCTTGTCAATGAAGTGAATCACATCAACCGCGTACTGTACGATATAACGAGTAAACCACCGGCAACCATCGAATGGGAATAGAAATTGGGCCAATTTACGAACTTAAGTTGAGTTTTGTTCTGAAATGTTCGTGATTTATCTTGTTTCATTTTCACTCATGTGTTATTCTACAATAGAAATTAAATAACGCTGTCGTATAATGTCGGGGATATGGCCCGAAAGTTTCTACCGAGTTACCGTAAATGACTCGACTACGATTTAAGATTCAGCCGCATCTTTGAAGGGGCTTGAACTATTTCTGGAATAGTCTTTCCAGAAATATTAAATCGAAGAACGCATACGGCATTCAGCTGTATGCGTTCTTTTGTTTTAATCGCATTCGCGGCAGCACGCGGAGGAAATAAAAAAATGAAGAAGTATTTTCAGTTTGAAGAGCTAGGAACAAATTACCGCAGGGAATTTATCGGGGGCTTAACCACCTTTTTGGCAATGGCTTATATTCTCGTGGTGAATCCATTGACGCTGACATTGGCGTCTGTGCCTGATCTTCCGGATTCCATGCGCATGGATTACGGCGCAGTCTTTATGGCTACAGCATTGGCTGCGGCACTTGGTTCAATTTTAATGGGAGTTCTCGCCAAATATCCGATAGCACTTGCACCGGGCATGGGATTAAACGCATTTTTCGCCTATACAGTTATTCTGACATACGGAATTCCGTGGCAAACAGCATTGACCGGCGTACTTTTTTCAGGTCTCATCTTCATTATTCTTACAATGACTGGCTTGCGTGAAACAATTATAAATGCGATTCCAGCCGAATTAAAATATGCAGTCGGAGCGGGTATCGGTCTTTATATCACTTTTATCGGATTGCAGAATGCTGAAATTATTGTAGGCAATCCCGATACGATGGTTGGAATTGGAGATTTATCAAACCCATCCACATTGCTTGCAATTTTCGGTTTAGTGGTTACTGTAATTTTCATGGTCCGTGGATTTAAAGGCGGCATCTTCTTCGGTATTCTGATTGCAGCTGTAGTCGGAATGATCTTCGGAATCGTCAATTTGCCGAGTGCGGTCATTGATTTGAATGTTCCGGATATGGGTCCGACGTTCGGTGTTGCGCTGGAACCGATCTTCAATGATTTCGGTTCATTGATGAATATTCAATTTCTCATAGTCGTTTTAACTTTCTTGTTTGTGGACTTCTTCGATACAGCAGGCACACTTGTAGCCGTTGCCAACCAGGCCGGTCTGATGAAAGACAACAAACTTCCAAGAGCGGGCAAAGCTCTTTTGGCAGATTCAATTGCAACAGTCGGTGGTGCGATTTTCGGGACATCAACGACTACTTCCTATATAGAGTCAACTTCCGGAGTTGCAGCTGGCGCAAGGTCAGGATTCGCTTCAGTTGTTACAGGTGTCCTGTTCCTGGTGGCGATTCTGTTCTACCCTCTGCTGGAGGTAATTACAAGTGCGGTGACAGCGCCGGCATTAATTATTGTTGGTGTGCTTATGGTATCGGCGCTTGGATTGATTGACTGGAACCGTTTCGAGATTGCGGTCCCGGCTTTCCTTACAATCATCGCTATGCCTTTGGGTTACAGCATTGCAACCGGTATTGCCATCGGATTCATCTTCTATCCGATTACAATGATCACAGCCGGAAAAGCAAAACAGGTTCATCCGATCATGTATGGGCTGTTTGTGGTATTCGTTTTGTATTTCATTTTTCTTGCATAGAAGCATACAATAAAAAAATCCGCCGTAATTTTGGTGGATTTTTTCTTTGGCTATATTTATATAGAAGAAAGTCAAAATTTCTGGCTGATGATGATCGTGAGGAACGGCTCAAGGGGTTCTTGAAAAACCAATATTGAACTGAACTGGTGAAATTGAATTCACCCGGAAGTTAAGTGGGAGGTTTTAATATGAATAACGGAGGATGAAGCATGTGATGCAGCAGGCGGAACGGCACAGTTTAAATACAAGTATTTTAAATTCCGTCTCATCTTTGGATGTAAAGGAGATTATTCCTTTCAAACTTGTAACCCTTTTGTAATTTCCTTGACTGAAAATTCTGTTATAATAAATTTAGTGACACCCTATAAAAACTTTCACATTCTTGTTGACATCTTATTTGTCAGCTGGTATATTAATAAAGTCGCCAATGAGCGCGGCGTTAAAACTTTAACCTGAACCTTGAAAACTGAACAGCAAAACGTC
>NZ_JRGN01000140.1 GCF_000775575.1 Planococcus sp. CAU13 | reverse complement strand
GCGAAGCTGTTTTGCGGAATATCGATTTTTCTCAATAAACAAAAAGCGAACCGAAAATTCGGTTCGCCTTTTGTTTTATTCGAATGCTGATTGGATGTCTGCGGCCATCTGGCTGACAGATTGCAGTCCGCCGCCTGACAGGTACCAGTAATCCGGATCAAGATAGATGATTTTGCCTTCCTGGTATGCAGTTGTTTTCTGCACCAGTTCATTTTCAAGAGAATCTTTGGCACTTGCATCTGTTCCAACTGCCGCATTGCGGTCGATGACAAAAATCATGTCCGGATTTGTTTCCAGAATGTATTCAAATGAAATGCTTTGCCCATGAGTGGAAACTTCAATGCCTTCGTCAGCCTGCTGTACGCCGAATACATCATGGATGATTCCAAAACGTGAAGCTGCTCCGTATGCACTAACTTTGCCTTCATTGGCTAAAACGATCAATGCTTTTTCGTCAGTCGCACTTGCTTTAACATCTTCGATCTGTGTTTGAATTGCAGCCAATTCTTCTGCCACTTCATCTTCTTTTCCGAAGATTTCACCAAGCGTTGTCATATTGCTCTGGAAAGATTCCATGTATTTCGTTGTATCCACACCCAGATGAATCGTTGGTGCAATATCGTTGAATTCTTCGTACATCGAAGCCTGGCGTCCAGAAATGATGATCAGGTCCGGTTTCATCGCGTGGATCGCTTCAAAGTCCGCTTCTTTCAGCGTACCTGCGTTCACGTATTTATCAGCGTCAGCATACTTCTCAAGGTAGCCTGGAATATTGCCCTGTGGCACACCCGCGACTGTTTCGATGCCCAGTTTATCCATCGAGTCAAGAATACCGAAGTCGAATACGACCACTTTTTCAGGGTTTTTGTCAAAAGTCGTTTCGCCGAGTTCGTGAGTGACTGTTACAGTTTCAGCCTGCTCTTCTTTTGTATCGGCTGCTGCTGTTTTTGAATCCGCTGCTTCTTCATCCGCTCCGCACGCTGCAAGGAATGCCACCATCATTAATGTGAATGCGATCAATAACCATTTTTTCATCTTCTTCGTGCTCCTCTTTTTTAAGAATTAAAGTATACACAGATCCGGCAATTATCCATCATCTGTATCGGAATATCCATATCATAGATTTCTTTCAGTGCTGCACTTTGGATAATTTCTTCCGTCGGCCCATCTTTTACGACACGGCCGTTTTTGAGTGCGACAATCCGGTCTGAATAGACCGAAGCGAAGTTGATGTCATGCAATACGATGATAACCGTCTTGCCAAGTTCATCAACGAGGCGGCGCAGAATTTTCATGATTTGAACAGAATGCTTCATGTCCAGGTTATTCAGCGGTTCATCGAGCAGCACATAATCTGTATCCTGGGCAATGACCATGGCAATAAACGCGCGCTGGCGCTGACCGCCGGAAAGTTCATCCAGATAGGAATGCTCCATTTCTTTCAAATCCATGTATTCGATTGCCTGGTCCACCATTTTCTCGTCTTCACCATTCAGTCGCCCTTTTGAATACGGGAAGCGGCCGAATGATACCAGCTCACGAATCGTGAGGCGGACGTTCATGAAGTTCGACTGTTTCAAAATCGATACTCTTTTAGCCAAATCATTGGATTTCATTTTTTTCGTATTGGTCGAATCAATCAGTACTTCACCGGTATCCGCATCCAGAAGGCGGCTGACCATCGATAAAAGCGTGGATTTCCCTGCGCCGTTCGGTCCGATGAAAGACGTAATCTGCCCCCGGCGTATATCGACGCTGACATTTTCTACGACTTGTTTTTTTCCGTAAAGCTTGGACAATTCGCGTACCTGTATCATTTAGCCCGACTCTCCTTTAATAACAGATAGATGAAGTAAACTCCACCGATGAAGTTGATGATGACACTCAACGTTGTATTGAAAGTGAAAAACCTTTCCACCACCCATTGTCCGCCGACCAGGGCGATGATGCTGATGACAATGGCTCCGGTAAGAAGCACCGAATGCTTATATGATTTGAAGAATTGATAGGATAAGTTGGCCACAATCAGTCCGAAGAATGTAATCGGACCAACAAGTGCTGTAGCGATGGCAATCAAGACTGCTGAAAGAATCAGCATATACCTTACAAGCGAGTCATAATCCACACCCAGATTCAATGCAGTGTCGCGTCCGAGTGACAGCACATCGAGCGAAGCGTTATGCCTCCAGGCAAATGCTATCAGCAGCGCAATGATGACCAAGGACAGCCACACCAGATCGGAATTGACATTATTGAAACTCGCAAACATCCGGTCCTGGACGATCTGGAATTCATTCGGATCGATCAGCACTTGCAGGAAAGTCGAAATGCTCCCGAAGAATGTGCCGAAGATGATGCCGATCAGCAACAGGAAATAGATTGGCTGATTGCCTTTTTTAAACAGGAAGTGATAGAACAGTAATGCAAAAACGACCATGGCCGCTAT
Source organism: Planococcus sp. CAU13 (assembly GCF_000775575.1). GTDB lineage: Bacteria > Bacillota > Bacilli > Bacillales_A > Planococcaceae > Planococcus. The sequence continues at coordinate 8,763 of NZ_JRGN01000140.1, read as the reverse complement.
CGAAAGGATGAAATTCACCTGCTGGTTCATGATGCTGATATGGCCAGACCCAAGGAAGAAAATCAGCAAAGTCTGGAGCAGCAGGTACAGTGAATCGAGACCCATGATGCTCGGAGTGAGGATGCGGTTATGCGTAATGGTCTGGAAAACCACCGTGGCATAAGCGATCGCTATTCCTGTCAGCACCATCGCAAACACTTTGATGCCGCGTCTCGGCAATGCATAATCAAAACTTCCGTTCAGGTCATGGAAAAGATAAACTCCGCATGCCGCCAGAGCCAGGGCCCCAAGAATGAGCATTTTATGTAAATCACGCATACGCCTTCCTCCTAAACAACAAGAAGAGGAAGATGAAGCTTCCAATGACTCCGACCATCAGGCTGATGGAAATTTCATACGGATAAATCAAAACTCTTCCCAGGATATCGCACAGCAGCAGGAAAATGGCTCCAAGCATAGCTGTGTGCGGCAATGTTTTCTGTAAGTGGTCACCTTTGAAAATCGAGATGATGTTCGGGATGATCAGCCCGAGAAACGGAATAATCCCCACCGTTAAAACGACCGTTGCAGTGATCAATGCCACAAGCACCAATCCGATGTTGACGACGCTCCTGTATTTGAGACCAAGGTTCTTGGAAAAATCTTCGCCCATCCCCGCAACTGTAAAGCGGTTGGCGTAAAGATAAGCGATGATGAACACAGGCACACTGATATACAGCAGTTCATAACTTCCCTTCATCACCATCGCGAAATCCCCCTGCAGCCAGGCGGACATGTTCTGAATGACATCCGCGCGGTAAGCGAAGAAAGTAGTAATGGAAGAAAGGATATTTCCGAACATCAAACCGACCAAAGGAATGAATATCGCATCTTTGAATTTGATGCGGTTGAGAATTTGCATAAAAAGGAAGGTACCCGCCAAAGCAAACAGGAACGCTACGGCCATTTTCTCAATCATGGACGCATTTGCGAACAGCAGCATGGAAACGAGAATTCCAAGTCTTGTCGCATCAAGTGTACCTGCAGTGGTCGGTGACACAAACTTATTGCGGCTCAATTGCTGCATGATCAGTCCTGCCATACTCATTCCTGCACCCGCCAGCAATATAGCGACCAGCCTTGGCAGACGGCTGATCAGGAAAATCTGTGTTTCTTCTGATTGGAAATCCAGCAGATCCAAAGGACTGATACTGCTGACTCCGACGAACAGCGAAATGACAGACAGTATGAGCAATGCCGGTATTAAATAACGTTTTTTCATGTCTGACCCTCATCCGTGTTCTATAAAAACTTAATAGACTGATTATGACAGTGATAATCATTATCACTGACTCACAATTCTTAGTATAGCATGTTGGCAACCAGAGTCAACGAATAACTGAGAATTATTTTCATTTAGATGAGAATCAAAGGATTTGTCGTTCTTTTGCCACAATTGCCAGGTTTCAGCCAATAAAAAACTGCACCGTTTACCGGGGTTCCGGCAAACGGCGCAGCTTATAATAGTGGAATCTTTTAAATTTCCTCTGCGTTCTCAATCACTTCAGCCGGAACAGTTATGGCGTCGATGCCGTTGTAGTTGCTGTACTCTGCCTGGATATCACTCAGGATGCTGACAGATTCGCCTTCCATTTCCATATCAAAATCCATGATGATGTTCATTGTATTCGGCAATAACGTCTCTTTATCAATGAAAATCTCATAATAGATCCTGTTGATCGTCATTCCGTTTAGAATTTCCTGCGCATTTATATCAATATCACCCATCACCTGATCCATTTGTTCAGAGATGAGTTTTTCGTATTCCTCACCTGCCGCATCCAGTGTCAGAATGAATTCATCCCCGGATTGCTCAAATGTAAAATCGTCCTGGAAAGCTTCCAGCTGCTCCAATTGGCCGGACAGATCCCCTGATTGCTGTTCCATCATTGCTTCTAATTCTTCCATTTCCCCGGCAGGCATTTTGAGCCACGCATCCATCATCGGGTCGTAGCTGTATATGCCTTCAGGCGTATAATACATTTCTGTTTCCATCGCGGGCATGTCTTCCATACCTTCAGAAACAAAAGTTGACTGCCCTTTTTGGTAAAATGCCAGCGGGTCGAGCGTCATGTCCATTGACATATCTATTTTCATGTCCATATTCATGCCCTCGGCAGCTCCCATCACCATCGTCTGGTTCGTCACCATATCCATATGGAAGCTGTTCGCTTCTTCGGATGCCGCTGACGTCTTCGCGAACAGTTCTTCCAATGTCAAATCACTCGTTTCAGAAGAATCGGTATTGTCTGCCGGCTCCGCGGTCTCTCCGCATCCTGCCATAGTGGCAGCAAGAACTCCAGCTCCCATTAGTGCCGTCCATTTTTTCAAATCATTCACCCTTTCCAGATTCTGTATTAATTAATAATACGCTGCAATTCCGGAGAAGTTTCATTTTTTATTTCAATTTCCGAAATTTCAATCGTTTATTTTTCATTTATGGACTATACTTTTCAATGTGAGAAAAAAAAGTTCAGCGATCAGGCCGAGATTCCAATGCCTGTCCAATAAACACAAGAGGTGAGTTTTTTTGAATTTAAAGCATTTTTTCAAGTACTATAAGCCGCATAAACGGCTGTTCATCATCGATTTCTCAAGTGCCGTCGTCGTCGCCATCCTGGAACTGGCGTTTCCGCTGGCCGTTCAATGGTTCATCGATGATCTTCTCCCAAGCGGCGAATGGAATTCCATTGTTACAGTGAGCATCCTGCTGCTGGCTGTGTTCCTTTTGAGCACGTTCCTTCAATATATCGTCAGTTATCTCGGTCACAAACTGGGCATCAATATTGAAACCGATATGCGGGAAGAACTTTTCACGCACGTGCAGCGGCAGTCGTTCCGCTTCTTCGATAACGTCAAGACCGGCCATATCATGAGCCGGATTACGAATGACCTGTTCGATATCGGCGAACTCGCCCACCACGGGCCGGAAGATTTCTTTATTGCCATCATGACGTTCTTCGGCGCATTCGGCATCATGTTCTGGATCAATCCGAAACTGGCGCTTGTCACGCTGATCGTCATTCCGTTCCTGATCTGGCTGATCACGTACTGCAACATCAAGATGAACTCGGCATGGAGCAATATGTACGGCAAAATCGCCGACGTCAACGGCCGCGTCGAGGACAGTGTTTCCGGGGCGCGTGTTGTCCAGTCTTTCACAAATGAAGAATTTGAAATCAACCGTTTCAAGAAAGACAACGGCAGTTTCCGCATTGCCAAGCTGGTGGCCTATAAAGTCATGGCTGCAACGCATTCCAGCATCTATATGATGACCCGTCTCCTGACATTGATCGTTCTTGTCTACGGGGCATGGCTGAATTACCAGAACGAATTGAGCTACGGGGAACTGGTCAGTTTCGTACTGTTCCTGAATGTCCTGATCAAACCGATCGACAAAATCAGCGCCCTGCTCGAATTGTATCCGAAAGGAATGGCCGGCTTTGGCCGTTTCCGTGAACTGCTTGAGCAGGATCCTGATATCGTCGATAAAAAAGGTGCCAAACCTGTCAGCGGCCTGCAGGGCAATATCACGTTCGATAATGTCCATTTCGGTTACGACGAACACAAAAAAGTGCTGAATGGCATTGACCTGAATATGCGGGCAGGCGAAACGATCGCATTTGTCGGACCATCGGGTGCCGGAAAAACGACGATCTGTTCATTGATTCCGCGCTTTTACGATATTCAGCAGGGCTCGATTGCCATCGACGGCATCGATATCCGGGACATGACCAAGCATTCGCTGCGTTCCCATATCGGCATCGTGCAGCAGGATGTCTTCCTGTTCACCGGCACGATCCGTGAAAATATCGCCTATGGCAAACAAGGCTCGAGTGATGAGGAAATTTTCGCCGCTGCCCGCAAAGCCCATCTGGAAGACTTCGTCAGCAAACTGCCGAACGGCTACGAGACCCAGATCGGTGAACGCGGTTTGAAATTGTCCGGCGGCCAGAAACAGCGCCTCGCGATTGCGCGCATGTTCCTGAAAAATCCGCCGATCCTGATTCTGGATGAAGCGACGTCCGCGCTTGATACGGAAACGGAACGCGTCATCCAGGAAGCTCTTGCCGAACTGGCAGAAAACCGCACCACCCTGATCATCGCCCACCGACTGGCGACGATCCGCGACGCAGACCGGGTCATCGTTGTGACCGAAGACGGAATCGCGGAACAGGGCGGCTACAGCGAATTGCTTGAGCACAACGGCATTTTCGCAAATCTGCACAGAATTCAATTTCAGCAATAAACACTAATAAACAGTAAAAAGCGCGGCCGGGATTTCTCCGGCCGCGCTTTATTTATTTTATTTCCCCACAATAAACTCCTGATAACGGTCGTAATCCGCACGGCTCAATTCCACCGTCAGAGACGTGCCTTCCTCTTCATATTCCGTTTCGCGGATGGTGGCTTTATCGTTCAAATAAGCGACGATATCGCCGCGGTCGAATGGAATCACCATTCGGCAGGTTACATAACTGGAGAAGATGCGCTGCTTGATCATCGCCAGCAGCTCATCCAGCCCTTTGTCATTTTTAGCGGAAATCCAGAGACCATCGCCGTTTGTCCGCGGATGCGGGATGCCGGCCAGATCGGATTTATTGTATACATAAAGCGTCGGTACATCTTCAACGCCCACTTCATGCAGCGTCCGGTTGGTGACTTCCATCATGTGACGGTATTCCTCGTGGGAAACATCCACGACATGGAGAAGCAGATCGGCATTCCGCGCTTCTTCCAGCGTCGAACGGAATGCACGCACCAGATGATGGGGCAGCTTGCTGACAAATCCTACCGTATCGGTGAGAAGGAAGCTTTTATTGTCATTCAGTGAAATTTGGCGCACGGACGTTTCGAGCGTCGCAAACAGCATATCTTTTTCGAAAACCTGTTTTTCTTCCTGCTGCCCAGTTTTCTTGAGCAACTCGTTCATGACCGTCGACTTGCCGGCGTTCGTGTAGCCGACGAGCGATACGACAGGCATGCCTTTTTTCGTGCGCTGCTTGCGCTGCGTCACGCGCTGATCTTTGATGTGTTCCAGTTCTTTATGGAGCTTGGAAATCTGGTCTTCAATTTTCCGGCGGTCGAGTTCGAGTTTCGTTTCACCGGCACCGCGGTTTGCCACTCCGCCGCCGCTGCTCCCGCCCTGCCTGCCGAGAGATGCGCGAAGGCCTACCAGCCTTGGCATCATATATTGCAATTGCGCCAGTTCAACCTGCACCTGCGCTTCACGCGTTTTGGCGCGGCGCGAGAAAATATCCAGAATCAGCATTGTCCGGTCGATGACTTTGCATTCCAGCTCTTCTTCGAGATTGCGGATCTGCGAGGGGGACAGTTCATCATTAAATATAATGAGGTTTGCATCCAATTCCTCATAAAGCGCTTTGATTTCTTCGACCTTCCCTTTCCCTACATAATGGGAGGGATTTATGCGCTCCAGGTTCTGGCTGATTTCGCCAAGCACTTCGACATTGCAGGCTTCCGCCAGGTTTGCCAGTTCATCCATTTCGTAGGCGAAATGGGTATCTTTTTGCAGCTGTACGCCGACCAGCACCGCTTTTTCAATCAATTGATCCATTAAACATTCTCCTTTGCAGCTCATTTATTTATGCCGCTCCTATTCCCTCCATCTTATCACAGGGACAGAAGACCTTTGAATTCAAGTGGCCTCACATGAAATAAACTCCTTTTTCAAACTCGATGCGCTGATCGCCATTTTTATAATGTACTTCTTCAAGGCGTTCCTGCCGGCCCTGCAGATTCCGGAACTCAATCAGGCAATTGGGCAGCTGCAGACTGCCTCCCAGCAGCTGTTTCCATCTCGCCTCCGCTTCTTCCGTATCCTCTACGCCAAAAATACAGCGCTCCAGCAAGAGGTCTTCACTTTCCGGCGTCACTGCCCCGCTGTCACGAAGCCCTTCGCAGCGCTGCTCGTCGCTTTCGTCCCATTGAATAAAAAATGGATTCGGCAGGCGGGCAGACGGCTCTTCATCGATGAACAGCATCTTCCACTCGATCAGTTTTCCTTCAGCCGTTCGGCGGCTTCCATCCAGAACGCCGCTCGTCTGAAAACCTGCAGCCGTCAAACGCTCCTCCAACTCAGCAATGTCATCTGTCCGGAAACACACGGTACCGAACCCAGCCCCATTATGCAGCAGCAGTTTCGTCAGCGGATGGTCAGCCCCTTTGGCAACTTCCCGGTTTTCAAGAGCCAGCCATTCGATATAGCTGTCCTTTCCATACAATAAAGCGTTCCGGGTGCCCCATTTTTCATGGCGCCCGCCGATAACGGCATTGCGGCTCTTCTGCCTCCAAAATTGCACCGCCTGTTCCGGAGTTTCTCCTATAAAATGAATGACATGATCGAATTTCATGCACTTCCTCATCCTTTCCGCAGGTTTTTCCCCTCTGCTCCCTGCTTTCTGCAGATATCTCTAATCTCCCTTTTTCCTGTTATATTGGACAAGATCAGTATATAAAACTTAATTTGCTTATCCACATTTTTGGCCGGTTTTACCTGCTTGCTGTATTTATTATTACCCTTTTCCTCATCTTTATACCCATCATTAAATATGGCAGAATCCGCATTGGTTCAGATACGGGAAGCGCGCAAGCAGCAACTGAAATAAAAAAGCTGGCTATACAAAAGCTCAACCCTTCCACAAGGAAAGGGTTGAGCTTTTTCTTGTTATTTTATTTGTCTTCATTGATCAAACGTACGGTTTCATCAAACTCTGTTTCAATCTCTGCATTCGGTTTGTAAGTCACGAGACTCACCAGCCATGCAACCAATAGACAAAGGAAGAATCCTGGGATGATCTCGTAGACACTGCCGAAAAACTCCTGATTAGGCGTTGGAACTGCCCCTTCTTCGACCCTGCCAAGCAGATCCCAGATGATGACGGTTGCGGCACCTACGATCATACCTGCAAGTGCACCCATGCTCGTGAGCTTGCGCCAGAATAATGCCAGGAGGATCAGTGGACCGAATGCCGCACCGAATCCTGCCCATGCGTAAGCAACCAGATCAAGGATCGTTTGATTTTTTTCCCATGCCAGCCAAGCAGCGACAATCGCAACCAATAGAACGCCGGCACGGCCAAGATTTACAACGATGGCATCAGAAACTTTCTTTTTAGAAGCAATTTTATACAGATCTTCCACCAACGCCGAAGAACTTACCAGCAATTGAGACGAAATCGTGCTCATGATGGCGGCCAATACAGCAGCCAACATAAAACCAGCTATAAATGGATGGAAAAGTATCTGTCCAAGCGTGATAAAGATCGCTTCTGAATCTGTCAGCGCTGCACTTGGATTCTGCTGGAAATAAGCAATCCCTACAAGGGCTGTAGCAGTGGCACCCAGAAGGCTTAGAATCATCCACCCGATACCGATGCGACGGGCCTGCCGGACTTCTTTCAAAGTCTTAATGGCCATAAAACGGACAATGATATGCGGCTGTCCGAAATATCCCAGCCCCCATGCCACAGCCGAAATGATGCCGATTGCCGAAGCCCCCGTAGTGAAGTTCAGTAAAGCCGGATCAATCGAACGGATGCTATCTGCAGTTTCACCGAATCCCCCGGTAACGAAAATCCCGACAGTCGGCACAGCGATCAGCGCCAGGAACATCATGATCCCTTGTACAAAATCGGTGTAGCTGACTGCCAGGAATCCGCCGAACAATGTATAGGCTACGACCACTCCAGCCACGACGAGCATACCTGTTTGATAACTCATATTGAATGAGCTTTCAAAGAATACTCCTCCTGCCACCATTCCTGAAGACACATAGAACGTGAAAAAGATCAAAATAATAATTCCGGAAACAATTCGTAATAACCGTGAAGAATCTCTCAAGCGATTTTCTAAAAAGCTGGGAATTGTAATCGAATCTTTAGTGACCAGTGAATAGACGCGCAAACGCGGAGCCACGAAGAACCAGTTCAAATAGGCTCCGATCGTCAATCCGATGGCAATCCAGACTTCCACCAGACCGTTAAGATATATAATTCCGGGAAGCCCCATTAACAACCAGCCTGACATGTCGGATGCCCCTGCACTAAGTGCGGCTACGCCTGGCCCAAGACCACGCCCTCCGAGCATGTAATCGGATAAATTGACGGTTTTACGATAAGCATACCATCCGATAAATAACATAGCGACCAAGTAAATAACAAGTGCTATGATCTGAAACGTTAAATCTGACATCTTATCTCCCCCTTCGACCCCATTGTATCATTCTGAGTCTTTGATACCAGCATTTTTTTGTTTTACTTGCTGTTAAAAGGGGGAATTGAGAGGCAAGGAGGCGATTATAGTGCCATGGACTAAAGACGATTATCCGGATTCATTCAAGAATTTAAACGCCGATGTGCGCAACAAGGCAATTGAAATCGCCAACGCTCTGCTGCGCGATGGCTATGAAGAAGGAAGGGCGATTCCGATTGCACTGGACCGCGCCAAATCCAGTGTGCACGGCGATGAAGAGCAACCGGTTTATGAAATACGCCCGCATGATGAAGGGTGGCAGCTGAAGAAAAAAGACAGCAAAAAAGCGATTCTCATTGAAGAAACAAAAGAAGAGCTGATGGGCGATGCCAAACGCTATGTCAATAAGCATAACGGCGAACTCCACATTTACACAGAAGAAGGAAAACTTGAAAACAAATTATACGAATAAAACCGGCAAAAAGCCGGCGAAGAAAAAGAGCTCTTTTT
>NZ_JRGN01000236.1 GCF_000775575.1 Planococcus sp. CAU13 | reverse complement strand
GCCCGGAAGCAAATTTGCTTCCGGGCCTTTTTTGCGTGGCACTCTTCAAAAACCGATGTATGACTCCGTTTCCTGCCAGTCATTCCGCTCCGTCCGTTTATTTTGCAGCTGCAATTCCTCGATTCGTTTCAAATAAGCCGAATCTCCATCGTAATGCCAGTTCAGCGCGCTGGACATATACAGTTCATTCAGCTGGGAAATCGACAGGCCTTTCGTGCGACTGGCCATATCGGCTAATTCCGCATCAGAGAAGATGTTTTTGATATCCAATTTTTGCAGATACGCTTTCCGCAATTTCTGGGAAGGCGACGGTATTTCGTATGCGCGGTCAAAACGGCCGGCGCGGTTAATCAGGGCGGGATCGATTTTTTCGGGATAATTGGTCGTCCCGATAACGAACAGCCCTTCGCGCGCCTGTGTACCGTCAAGTGTGTTCAAAAATACGGAGCGGGTGTAGTCGGGCATCGAATCGATATCTTCAATGACGAGGATGGCAGGAGCAAGCCTCGAGACGATGCTGAACACTTCCTGGATGGTGGCACTGTTGGTGTATTCGGTTATTTGCCAATAGACGACAGGCGCTTCGGTCGAACCGGTGATCGATTTCACTAAAGTCGTTTTACCGTTGCCGGGCGATCCATAAAGGAGGATGCCCCGTTTATAGGGAATGCCGTAGTTTCTGAAAAAGTGGCCGTCATCTTTGAAGAATTCATCGATTGACCTGAAAATATCTTTCTTCACCGATTCCTCCAGCATGACTTCGGATCGCTCGATGATTGCCTGTGTACTGAAATTCCGGCGGCGGACCCCTTCTTCAGTGTCGACAAGAAACGTTATATTGTCCATCAGCATCTGCCGCAGCAATTCGTCCATCGCCTGCAGAAAAAGGAAAGCCGCATCCGGGGACTTCGCGTAACATTGAAATTCAGGCCAGCTCGTTTCTGAATGGGTATAGAAGCTTAACTGGCTGATTGCCACGTCATGTCCGGGAAAATAGATGACGCGATTTTCGAAAGTCGTCTCGATCGCCAGATTTCCGCTGTGAAGATCATCCGCGGCATTGGTGATCTTACCCTGCGGGCGGGCTTCGTAAATGAAAGCGAGTGTCTCAAAGTCAAGCTGCCCTTTTTTCATCATATCGAGAAGGTGGGTGTGCAATTGCATAAAGGGCTCACTGACGTCGATATATTTCCAGGAGCCTTCGGAATGTTCATTGAGTCGTGTAAAAATCCTGTTTGATACTTCAGCGATGCCGGCATAAACAGGCAGGGCCTCTTTTAGACTCGGATGATGGGGAAAAAGAATGTTTTCTGGCATTTTATACCTCCATGGAATAAAAAAATTTTTTAAAAAAGCTCTTCCCGAAAGGAAGAGCTGAACATCATGATTTCGATTTGATTTTCCCGGTCCATTGCTTGAAACCGCCCTGCAGCTGGAACAATTGGTTGTAGCCCTGTTTTTTCAGAAAGATTGCCACACGGCCGGCACGGGAGCCGTTCTGGTCATAAATGTAAACTGGTTTGTCCGAACGGATTTCCTTATAGCGCTGGCGCAATTGTGTCTGCGGAATATTGCGGGCACCCAGAATGTGTCCCGCGGCAAAATCTTTCGGCTCACGGACATCGATCAGCTGTGCTTTGCGGTATCCTTCGATAAACTGCTCCTGAGTAAGTGTAGTGACCGCTTTTTTAGCGCGTAAAAAGTTGATCACCCCAAATACGATGATGACAAATAATAATGCTGCGATAAAGTACAAGAATTCCAATGGTCTTTCCCCTTTCTATTCTCTCTCCATTATAAGAGAAAAGAGTCTTTTAATTCAATGGCTATATTGCCTGCGGATAATAAAAGAAGGCAGGGATGTGAAATGTGTCGAAAAGTGAATTTTTCCGAATCACGAAAAATTATTAATGGGGGCGCCCGACAAGATATATGAGTCTTAATTGCGCCTAAAAATTATCGCAGTGGTGAACAGAAATTGTATTGCTTTAGACTCATTTTCAATCAGCCTGAAATCCGAAACCCTGCAGTGATGCAGTTCCTCCAAGTATTCCGTTGCTCAGCAAAATATTATTATGGAAAGAAGTTTCAACATCTAGTATCATGGGAACAGTATTAATACTATATATAGTGTTTGCCCTTATATTATAAAGGAGGAATTGTCAAATGGTTTCTGCAACTAATTCTGTTTTTACATTAAATCCGGAGTCTTTAAACGGGGACATCGCACAGTTTCCGGAAGTGCATCCGATAACGCCCGACATGTCGATTACGCATAAAGGGGTATCACGCCTTGTCATGATCGACCGCTATTCTTTTAAGGATACGGAAAAGAAGACGTTGAAAGCCGGAGATTTTGTCGTACTGACAGTAAAGGAAGATCCGAAATTCCCTGCACGCGGCTTAGGGTTTATTGTCTCCGTTAACCGGGCTGCGAACCAGGCGGAAGTCTGGATCGAGGAAGATTACCGCAGCGCCATTGACAATCAGGAAGCATTGGAAAAAGGCATTATTGTTAAATCATTGGATGTCATCGAAAAACCTCTTGAAGTCTATTATGAACAGATTGCCAAACGCAATGCAACCGGCCTCGCGTCGGTGGAGAAGACGGAAGAAAAGCGCCAGGAATGGTTTGAAAAATTCTACGAGCAGCTTGTCAGCCTTAAATTCATTCCGGCTGGACGCGTGCTGTACGGTGCAGGTGCCGGTACAGACGTCACTTACTTCAATTGTTATGTAATGCCGTATGTGGCGGATTCGCGCGAAGGCATTTCCGATCACCGCAAACAGGTCATGGAAATCATGAGCCGCGGCGGCGGAGTGGGGACGAACGGATCGACATTACGCCCCCGCAACACGCTGGCACGCGGAGTGAACGGCAAATCTTCGGGCTCGGTATCCTGGCTTGACGATATTGCAAAACTGACACATTTGGTGGAACAGGGTGGATCCCGCCGCGGTGCCCAGATGATCATGCTTGCCGACTGGCATCCGGATATTGCGGAATTCATCATTTCAAAAATGCAGAATCCGCGTATCCTCAGATACCTGATTGAAAATACGGAAGACGAGACCATCAAGCAATTGGCGAAGGACAAATTGAAATTCAAGCCGTTGACAGAGCAGGAAGAAGCCATGTATCAGGGCGTCCTGAACTACCGTGCCATTCCGGGAATGGGCGGTTTCAACGAAAAAATCATGCGCGATGCGGAAACGAAACTGCGTGACGGCGGAACTTACTCAGTCCATAACGAAGAGTTCCTGACTGGCGCGAATATTTCCGTGACGCTGACAAGCGATTTCATGGAAGCAGTTGAAAACGACGCTGACTTCGATCTGCGTTTCCCTGCAGTTGAATCCTACTCTAAAGAAGAAATGGCGATTTACAACGAGAAGTGGCAGGAAGTCGGCGACGTTCGCGAATGGGAAGCGATGGGCCATAAAGTCCGCACCTACCGCACGATGAAAGCGCGCGATCTTTGGAACCTGATCAATGTGTGCGCCACTTATTCGGCGGAACCTGGAATTTTCTTCATTGATAACGCCAATGAAAAAACAAACGCGACGGCATACGGACAAAAAGTGGTTGCGACCAACCCATGCGGCGAGCAGCCGCTCGCGCCGAACTCAGTATGTAACCTGGCTGCAGTTAACCTGGCTCAGTTCGCTGATCCGAAAACGAAGACAGTCGATTTCGAATCACTGAAAGAAACCGTACGCGTCGGTGTCCGCATGCAGGACAACGTAATTGATGCGACTCCTTACTTCCTTGAGGAAAACCGCAAGCAGGCGCTGGGTGAACGCCGCGTGGGCCTTGGCGTGATGGGTCTGGCAGATCTGCTGATTTATTGCGATAAAGAATACGGTTCATCTGAAGGCAACGAATTGGTGGATGAAATCTTCAAAACAATCGCAGTCGCAGCTTATGAAGTTTCCATCGAGCTCGGCGCTGAACGCGGAAGTTTCCCGTTCCTTGAAGGCGAAACAGAAGAACAGACAGCAGCACTTCGTAAAGCATTTACGGAAACAGGCTTTATGAAAGGCATGCCACAGGAAATACGCGACGGAATTCTTGAAAACGGCATTCGCAACTCGCACTTGCTGACGGTTGCACCGACAGGGTCGACGGGTACGATGGTAGGGGTCTCAACAGGTCTTGAGCCATATTATTCATTCACTTATTACCGCAGCGGACGCCTCGGCAAATTTATCGAAGTGAAAGCGGATATCGTCCGTGAATATCTGAAGAATAATCCTGAAGCGAGTGAAGACGATCTGCCGAAAGCATTTGTTACGTCGATGGACCTGGCACCGGAAGCGCATGCGGATGTACAGTGCATCATCCAGCGCTGGATCGATTCATCCATTTCGAAAACAGTCAACGCTCCGCGCGGCTATACAGTTAAACAGGTGCAGGGCGTTTATGAAAGACTGTACAAAGGCGGCGCGAAAGGCGGAACGGTCTATGTCGACGGAAGCCGTGATTCACAGGTGCTGACTTTGAAAGCGGAAGAAAATACGTTTGAAGAAGAAGCGACAGAAGAAGTTCCTACAAAGCGTCCGATCGTCCTGATCGACACGATTCAGGATCTGCGTTCGACAAACGTCATGATCGGCTCAGAAGTGGGCGACACATGCCCGGTCTGCCGCAAAGGGACAGTCGAAGAGATGGGCGGCTGCAATACATGCACAAACTGTGCCGCACAACTTAAATGCGGTTTATAATAAAATTCCAAAAAAGCGGAAGCCCTGGCTTCCGTTTTTTTCTTTTTGCTTTTTTTCAATAAAAATGGAATAAAAACCGATATTGCGCAAAACAGCTTCGCTTT
>NZ_JRGN01000175.1 GCF_000775575.1 Planococcus sp. CAU13 | reverse complement strand
ATTAAAAGATATGCAGCGAAATGATTGAAGGAGCATACATTTCTTTACAACCCCAAAACGGCCGATTATGCATCGGCCGTTTTTTTATTGGTGAAACCTTTATAGGATTGCTTGATTTCCAGATAAGTGTCCAGTTCCTCGATGACCTGATACAACGCGGCCATGGACTGGAATTCCTTGTGGCTGGTTGGCAGCGGCAGCAGTGAAAACTCTTTTTTCACACCTTCCAGTTTGTCCAGATAATGGTAGGCCGTGTTGCCTGAATGGACATGGTCTGCGAGATCGGTGAGAAAATCAGCGATCAAAGCGGCATGTTTCACCAGTACCGGCAGGGTGGATATTTTAGGAAGTATGCGCTCAATTATTTCAAATTGGTCTTCCCGCATATCGAAATAGCGGTAATATTTATTCTCGAGTCGGGTCACATGATTTTCAACATCCTGATAGGCAAGCGCTTTTGCTTTACTCAGCATTTCTTCGGTCTGCATCAATTCCCTGCCGTCCCAGCTGCTGTCCCCTTCTTTCAGGTATACCGCCATTTCGTTGAGGATTTTCGCGTACAGCTCCTCAATCTGAAATCGGTAGTCCTCCAGCTTCTTCTCAATGCTTGGCATATACATATTCACAAGCAAAGCCGTTCCAAATCCGATGGCCATCAAAAGGATCTCATTTAGGATTAAACTGCCGGTCAAATTTCCGACACTGTAAATATGGAAAATAATTACAGAACTCGATACAAAACCGTCCGCGAAACGCAGGCTGACCAGCACAGGTATAAACAGAAGTATCATGATGCCGGCCACAACCGGGTGGTAGGCGATTCCTTCGAAAAAAATAAAGGTATAAATGATGGCGATCAGGCTGGCAACAAATCTGGAAAGCGCAGCGCGAATTGAACGTTTTTTGGTTGGCTGGATACACAGGATTGTCAGGATTCCCGCAGATACATAAAAGTCGAGCTGCAGCAGCTGGGCAAGTGAGATGGCGATGATGACCCCGACAGCCGTTTTCATCGTACGGTAGCCTATGGACAAACGTTTCAGTTTCAGAATCCTTCCCTCCCTTTTTTATTCGAAATAAAAAATACCCCTTTTTGAGGGGCATCTTCATGTTAGATTTCGCTGCAATGCTCTTCAAACAATGCTTGGATATGAGTGATGACTGACATTGGGTCATGGCCTTCAATTTCATGGCGTCCGATTTCATCAACCATTTTTCCGTCTTTTACAATGGCAAAAGAAGGAGAAGACGGCAGATGGTCATCGCCGAAAATCGCGCGTGCCTGTGCAGTCGCTTCTTTATCCTGTCCGGCAAAAACTGTATATAGATTATCCGGGCGCTTATCGTAATGGATTGCGTGAAGTGCCGCCGGTCTTGCGATACCGCCTGCACAGCCGCAAACAGAGTTGATCATTACAAGGCTTGTACCGGGTTTAGTCAGTGCATCCGTTACTTCCTCAGGTGTTGTCAATTCTTTGTAGCCGCCTTCTGTAAGTTCCTGACGGGCTTTAGTTGTCAGATCATTCATCAGAAAATTAAAATCCATGCTCATTGGTACCACTCCTTCTGTTATCTGTAATTATCATAGCAGGTGTTCGGGTGAACTGCAAAAAAGCTTACTCGAATAACTGGCTGATGGCCTGGGCGACGGTCAGCTGGCCGGTCAGAATCTGCTGCTCCAGCGTTTTCACCAATTGCCGCTTTCGCGGATCGTCAAAAAATCGGCTGTGCAGTTCGTCTGTAATCATCGAGCGGAACCAATCCTTCGTCTGGCTCTGGCGCCTGTTATTGAACACGCCGTTCGTTTTGCCTGCAGCTTCAAATTCCTGCGCCATGTCCCAGACTTCCCTGATGCCGGTTTCTTCTATAGAAGAAACTGCGAGGCACCGGGTCTTCCAATTTTCAGTTGCCGGCTGCAAAAAACGGACGATCCCTTTATATTCACGGACTGTTTTTTCCGCCAGGGGCAGATTGTCACTGTCGGCTTTGTGTACAATAATAGCGTCGGCAAGTTCAAGAATGCCTTTTTTCATTCCCTGCAGTTCATCACCGGCTCCGGTCAAAACAAGCAGCATGAACAGATCGACCATGCCCCGCACCAATGTTTCACTTTGCCCGACACCAACCGTTTCGACCAGAATGACGTCATAACCCGCTGCTTCGCACAGCAGCATCGTTTCACGCGTCTTTTTATGGACACCGCCAAGCGTGCCGGCAGTCGGCGACGGACGGATAAAAGCTTTCGGATTTTTTGCCAGCCTCTCCATCCGCGTTTTATCGCCGAGAATGCTGCCTCCGGTCAAAGAAGAACTTGGATCGATCGCCAATACGGCAACACGCAATCCCAGTCCTGTCAGCATCTCCCCAAAAGTTTCGATAAACGTGCTTTTGCCGGCACCGGGCACTCCGGTAATGCCGATTCGGAGGCATTTTCCTGTGTGTGGCAATAATCTGTTCAGCAGCTGCTGCCCTTCCCTTTTATCCTCTGGGTTCGAACTTTCGAGCAGCGTAATCGCTTTGCCGAGATGCAAACGGGATCCTTCTATTACACCTTCAGCTATTTCACCGATATCCATCGCTTTTTTAGCCGGCTTCCTGAACTTTTTCCTTGGAGCCGGCACCATGCCGTCATGTGCGGCGTTGACACCTTCCATGACCCGCCGTGAGCCGTCTTCCCGTTTCATCAGTCTGCCACTTCCTCGTATCCGAGGCGCACATAGATTTCTTCGATCACTTTTTGTGCAGCCACCGGAATTACTGTGCCTGGCCCAAAAATGGCGCTGGCTCCGTTGTTGCGGAGGAATTCATAATCCTGTGCCGGAATGACGCCTCCGACAACGATCAGAATATCTTCCCGTCCCAGTTTCTTCAGTTCCGCGGCAAGATCCGGCACAAGCGTCCGGTGCCCTGCTGCAAGTGAGCTTACTCCTATTACATGAACATCGTTTTCCGCCGCCTGCTGCGCAGTTTCTGCCGGTGTCTGGAATAAGGGGCCGATATCGACGTCGAAGCCAAGGTCGGCAAACGCCGTTGCGATGATTTTCGCCCCGCGGTCGTGCCCGTCCTGCCCCATTTTGGCGACCAGGATCCGCGGTCTGCGGCCTTCATTTTCGATAAAATCTTCCGTCATTTCCTTGACGATTTCAATTTCCTGCTGATTGGAGAAATTTGAACTGTATATGCCGCTCACAGAACGGATCACCGCCTTATGTCTGCCGGATGCCAATTCGATGGCGTCCGAAATTTCACCGAGAGTCGCTCTGTATCTTGCTGCATCGACGGCACATTCCAAAATATTCCGGTTGCCTTCAGTTGCTGCCCGTGTCAGTTCCGCCAATGCTTCCTTCACTTTATCACTGTCTCTTTTCGCTTTCGCCAGCTCGATGCGTTCGATCTGCTTTTTGCGCACCATCGTATTATCGATGTTCAGGATGTCGATTGGATCTTCCTGATCGAGACGGTAGCGGTTGACGCCGATGATCGTTTCTTCACCCGAATCGATCTGCGCCTGCTTTTTCGCCGCCGCTTCTTCAATGCGCATTTTTGGCAAACCGGTTTCAATCGCTTTTGCCATGCCGCCGAGCTCTTCAACTTCTTCAATCAATTTCCATGCTTTGTCCGTCAATTGCTTTGTCAGGCTCTCTACATAGAAGGAACCTCCCCACGGATCAATGACTTTTGTCATTCCCGTTTCTTCCTGCAGGAACAATTGTGTGTTTCTCGCAATGCGTGCCGAGAAATCCGTCGGCAGCGCGATCGCTTCATCGAGTGCGTTGGTGTGCAGCGATTGTGTATGGCCCATCGCTGCCGCATTCGCTTCCAGCAGCGTGCGTGTAACGTTGTTGAAAGGATCCTGTTCAGTCAGGCTCCAGCCCGAAGTCTGTGAATGCGTACGCAGCGCCAATGATTTCGGATTTTGGGGATCAAAGGATTTCATCATTTTCGCCCAGATTTCACGGGCTGCCCTCATTTTCGCCACTTCCATGAAATAATTCATGCCAATGCCCCAGAAGAACGACAGACGGGGCGCAAAAGAATCGATGTCGATTCCCGCCTGCAGGCCTGTCCGGACATACTCGAGACCGTCGGCCAGTGTATACGCCAGTTCGATATCGGCTGTCGCCCCCGCTTCCTGGATATGGTAGCCGGAAATTGATATCGAATTGAATTTAGGCATATTGCGGGATGTGTATTCAAAAATATCCGCGATGATTTTCATCGACATGGCCGGCGGATAAATATACGTATTGCGCACCATATACTCTTTCAAAATATCGTTTTGAATGGTTCCGGCCAATTGTTCCGGCGTGACGCCCTGTTCTTCGGCAGCAACTATGAAAAACGCCATGATCGGCAGCACTGCCCCGTTCATAGTCATCGACACGGACATTTTATCAAGCGGGATGCCGTCAAAAAGGATTTTCATATCTTCCACGCTGTCAATAGCGACGCCAGCCTTGCCCACATCTCCGACAACCCGCGGATGGTCGGAATCATAGCCGCGATGTGTGGCCAGGTCAAATGCCACCGACAGCCCTTTTTGCCCCATCGCCAGGTTGCGACGGTAGAATGCATTGCTTTCTTCGGCTGTCGAGAATCCTGCATACTGGCGGACAGTCCAGGGACGGGACACATACATCGTCGGGTAAGGGCCACGGATATAAGGGGCCATGCCGGGCAGTGTATCTTCTGTTCCTGCCGCATCCTCCGCTGTATAGGACGGTTTGATGGAAATTCCTTCATTCGTCAGAAACTCTTGTGCATGCTCAGGCTCCATTTTATTCAGCTTAAATTCGTTTAAATCCACTTTGGAAAAATCGGGTTTGGTCATTTCAGAGCGCCTTCTTTCCTAAGTTCAAAATCTTTTCAAGCTTGTTGACGATATCCTGTCCGGTATATACGGCACCGCTTATGCCGAATGATTTCCAGCTGTTCATCTGCTCTGCGGAAAATCTGCCGGCAACATCCAGTACCGCCGCTGTTTTTAAACCGGGAATAATGGCATCCATCTTTTCCGGATCGCCGCACAATACAGCATAATCCAGCTGCTGTTCCGCCAGGTATTGATTGAGCATAACTGAATCTTTTATTTCCGGGCTGATGTCAGGCTCGATTCCGCCGACTGCAAGCAGCCCTTCCACAAAATCGGATTTCGCTTTGACATCTTTCAACGGCCCCATATGAATGATGGCTGTTCTCAATTCCACTTCACGGCTTCTGGCGCGCAATTTTTCAAAAGGCGTTGCAAGGCGTTTTGCCGTGATGTATTCAAGGTGGCTGCTGTCGATTGAATGTTCTTTTATCGCTTCCTGCGGATTGGCATAGACGTTGGTGCCGATCAGGGAAATTTTTCGTTCGGCTGCGAGTTTTTTCCGTTCCATCCATTTGGACTGTATATCATCCGTCAGCCAGCCGGTTTTGATGACTTCAGAATAACCGCCGGCGGCTTCGATTTCCAGGAAGTAATTCCAGGCGGCTTCGATGTATTCATTCGTCAGCTGTTCGATGAAATAAGAACCGGCGGAAGCGTCCAGCACGCGGGACACGTGGCTTTCTTCTTTGATGACCAATTGCACGTTGCGGGCAATCCTTCTGCTCGACTTTTGAGACACCGTAAGGAAATCGTGCGGGTGGACTGTATGTGCGTCAGTGCCTCCAAGAACCGCCGCGAATGTCGCATTGCCGGCGCGTAATAAATTCACATACGGATCTAATTTCGAATAGGAGCGGACCGAAGTTTCCGTATACACCGGTATGCTCACCACTTCTTCCCCGTACGCTTCACTGAATGCTTTCCATAAGCCGCGGAATGCGCGAAGCTTCGCAATTTCCTGGAAGAATTGAGTGTCGACAGCAAAACGGATCCATATATTCGAAGCTGTTTCTTTATAATTTCCATCTTTTATCGATTCGGCAAGGATGCTGAGTGCCACACCGAGCTCGTGGACAATTGTTCCGCCCGCATGGTGGACCGGAACTGTATCGACCAACTTAGTTCTGACATTATCCGGAGCAGCCACTTCTTCTTCCGAAAAAATCACGCCGGAAAGACGGCTGTGCTGAGGTTCTTCAATAAAATCGAATACACGCAGAATTCCCGTATCTTCACTCGTCAATTTAAAATAGAACGGATGCTTGAGCAGGAGATCAGCCAGTCTTTCAAGTGCCGTGTCCGTCCACTCAAACTGCCGGGAGCTCGTGTAAACGACCATCTCATTGCCTTTTGTCAAATCTTCTTTTGTTTTCAGCAGAAAATCTTCCGGTGATTCCGCCAGTACTTCCTGAGCCACGAGCCAGCCGGCGCTTCTTTTGCCTGTCCGTACCGCTTCCTGCTGAAAAGCAGGGAGCTCGCCCAGCTCTTCCAGCATTTCCTTTGTATATAAAGGCTTCAGTGTAATCCCTTCAATTGTCTTGGTTTTAAGTGAATCTGCAGGCTTTCCGCCAATTGCCTTTTCAGCAGCTTTTTGCCACTCGTCATATGTACGTTTCGGAAATTTTGTCCCTTTCATCGATTCGATGGTCAAGATTATCCCTCCCTCATCTTCTATTCATCATTTTACCTGAGAACGCCGGTCTGTTAAAGCCAAAAAAGCTTGAAGTCCGAAGACTTCAAGCTTTTTCTTTTAACTTTGATTAATATACGGAGGTATTTTCTTTTGACATATTCTCAAGAATTTCTTTGACGCGTGCAAGGAATTGGCCTGCGACGAGTCCATCAAGCACACGGTGGTCAAGCGACATACACAAGTTCACCATGTCGCGTGCAGCAATCATGCCATTATCCATGATCACCGGACGCTTGACGATCGATTCAACCTGAACGATCGCTGCCTGCGGATGGTTGATGATGCCCATCGACTGGATCGATCCAAATGAACCGGTATTGTTCACTGTGAAAGTTCCGCCTTGCATATCGGCTGATGACAATTTGCCTGAGCGGGCTTTCAGCGCCAGTTCATTGACTTCTTTTCCGATGCCTTTGACCGATTTCTCGTCAGCGTCTCTGATGACAGGTACGAAAAGAGCGTTATCAGAAGCTACAGCGATGGAGATGTTGATCTCTTTCTTCTGGATGATCTTATCTCCTGCCCACATGGAGTTCATCATCGGGAATTCTTTCAGCGCCTGTGAAATGGCTTTGACAAAGAAAGCGAAATACGTAATATTGAATCCTTCTTTTTTCTTGAAGTCGCCTTTGATCGAATCGCGGTACTGAACCAGGTTCGTCACGTCGACTTCGATCATCATCCACGCATGCGGTGCTTCGTGTTTGCTCTTCAGCATATTCGCAGCAATGGCACGGCGGACGCCGGTTACCGGAATTTCGATATCGCCCGGTGCGCTTTGAATTGGAGCTGAAGGTGCTTTTGGAGCCGGTGCCGACTGCGCTGAAGGTGCCGATTGCTGCTCCGGAGCTGCTTCCGGCTGTTGCGGTGCAGCAGCTGGAGCGTCGCCTGCTTTAGGAATATTGCCGCTTTCAATCAACGCCATGATATCTTTGCGGGTAATCCGCCCTTCATTGCCGGATCCTTCGACTTGTGTGAGGTCGATATCGTTTTCCTGCGCCAGACGCATGACGGCCGGTGAATAACGGGATTTCGAGCCGCTTGCTTTAGCTGGCTTTGAAGAGCCTTTTTCGCCGGTCATTCCTGCCGTTACTTCTGTATCCTCAGCAGGCATGATATTTTCTTTGCCCGGATTAGCAGGCTGCGGCGTCGCATCTTCAGCGGGAGCTGAGTCGCCGCCTTTTGTTTCAATGGTGCAGACGATTTCACCGACTGCCAGTGTTTCACCTTCCGCAGCGATCAGTTCCTTGATCGTACCGGTAAATGATGATGGCACTTCGGCTGTCACTTTGTCCGTATTGACTTCGGCAAGCGCATCGTACTTATTGACATGGTCGCCTGGCTGCACGAGCCATTTTTCGATCGTGCCTTCAGTTACACTTTCACCAAGCTGAGGCATTTTAATGTTTTCGATAGCCAAAGGGATTCCTCCTTTTTCTTCTATTAATACTCTGCCAACTCTCTCATCGCTTTTTCTACTTTGTCCGGGTTGATCATGAAGAATTTCTCCATCGTCGGAGCATATGGCATTGCCGGAACGTCCGGTCCAGCAAGTCGCTGGATTGGTGCATCCAGGTCGAACAGGCAGTTTTCA
The DNA here is from genome assembly GCF_000775575.1 of Planococcus sp. CAU13. Taxonomy (GTDB): domain Bacteria; phylum Bacillota; class Bacilli; order Bacillales_A; family Planococcaceae; genus Planococcus. Next base: position 9,046 of record NZ_JRGN01000175.1, on the reverse strand, counting down.
GCAATGATCGCTGCCACTTCGCCGATGATGCTTCCTTCTTTATTGTCTTCTGTAACAAGAAGAACTTTACCGGTTTTCTTGGCAGCTTCGATGATGCCTTCTTTATCCAGTGGATAAATCGTACGAAGGTCAAGAATATGCGCAGAATAGCCGTCTTCAGCAAGGCGTTCAGCAGCCTGCAAAGCAAAATGCACAGCAAGGCCATAAGTGATGACAGTAATGTCTTCGCCTTCACGTTTTACATCAGCTTTACCGATTTCAATCGTGTAATCGTCTTCCGGCACTTCCCCTTTGATCAGGCGGTATGCGCGTTTGTGTTCAAAGAACATAACAGGATCTTCATCGCGGATAGCCGCTTTCAGAAGACCTTTTGCGTCATACGGCGTTGACGGGATGACGATTTTAAGTCCCGGCTGGTTGGCGAAAACCGCTTCAACCGACTGGGAATGATAAAGTGCGCCGTGTACACCGCCGCCAAATGGAGCGCGGAAAACGATCGGGCATGACCAGTCGTTGTTGGAACGGTAACGGATGCGCGATGCTTCGGAAATGATCTGGTTGACGGCCGGCATGATGAAATCGGCGAATTGCATTTCAGCAATCGGACGAAGGCCATACATCGCAGCACCGATTCCAACTCCTGCAATTGCTGATTCAGCAAGCGGCGTATCCAGAACACGGTCAGCGCCGAATTGGTCATAAAGGCCGGCAGTCGCTTTGAAAACGCCGCCTTTTTTACCGACGTCTTCCCCAAGAACGAATACGTTCTCGTCACGTTCCATTTCTTCTTTCATGGCGAGCGTTATGGCGTCAATATAATTCATTACTGCCATTATTCGTTCCCTCCTTTTTCTGCATAGACATATTTGAGTGCATGTTCAGGCTCAGCATAAGGAGCATTTTCTGCATAATCTGTAGCTTCGTTGACAATAACCATGATGCGGTCGTTGATCTCTTTTTCAAGCTCATCGTTCAGGATGCCGTTTTCTTTCAGGTAGGCACCGAAAAGTAGAATTGGATCTTTTTCTTTTTGTGCAGCGAGTTCATCAGCTGAACGGTATTGTCTGTGATCATCGTCTGAAGAGTGGGCAGTCATGCGCTCCGATACTGTTTCAATCAGGCTTGGTCCTTCACCGCGTCGCGCGCGGTCAGCCGCTTCTTTGACATGTTTGTAGACTTCAATCGGGTCGTTGCCGTCGATTGTCACGCCGGGCATGCCGTAGCCGATTGCGCGGTCAGAAACGTTTTTACTCGCCACTTGACGGTCATAAGGCACTGAAATCGCATATTTATTGTTTTCAACCATTGTAATGACAGGCAGTTTATGGACTCCGGCGAAGTTTAAACCTTCGTGGAAATCACCCTGGTTGGAAGAACCTTCCCCAAGAGTTGTGAACGTAATAAAGTCCTGTTTTTTCATTTTGCCGGCTAATGCTACGCCAACTGCATGAGGCAATTGAGTCGTAACAGGTGAAGAACCCGTCAAAATGCGGTTTTTCTTCTGGCCGAAATGGCCAGGCATCTGGCGGCCGCCGGAGTTAGGATCTTCCGCTTTGGCAAATGCCGAGAGCATTAAATCTTTTGGTGTCATGCCGAAATGCAGAACGACTCCCATATCTCGGTAATAAGGCGCGATATAATCCTTTTCTGTATCCAGTGCGAAAGCTGCGCCAACCTGTGCCGCTTCCTGTCCCTGACATGAAATGACGAACGGGATTTTGCCAGCGCGGTTCAACAGCCACATGCGCTCATCGACGCGGCGGGCCATCAGCATCGTTTCATAAATCTTTAGAACATCGTCATTCGACAAACCAACTTCTTCGTGTTTTGCAGTCATTCAATATTCCTCCTTTAACTGTGGATTGCTTTACCGTCAACCGCTAATGCAGCTTCACCCATGATTTCGGACAATGATGGATGCGGGTGGATCGTTTCAGCGATTTCCCATGGCGTTGCATCGAGTACCATTGCGAGACCTGCTTCAGAAATCATATCTGTTACATGCGGTCCAATCATATGGACGCCCAGCACATCGTTTGTTTTCTTATCCGCGACGATTTTGACAAAGCCGTCACTTTCGCCGTAGACCAGCGCCTTGCCGATCGCTTTGAAAGAGAATTTGCCGACTTTGACGTCGAAGCCTTTTTCTTTCGCCTGCTCTTCAGTAATTCCGACACTTGCCGCTTCAGGATTCGAGTAGATGCAGCGGGATACTTTTTCGTAATCAATGGCATGCGGGTTATTCCCTTTGATATGTTCAATCGCAGTGATTCCTTCGTGGGAAGCGACATGGGCCAATTGCAGGCCACCGATTACATCACCGATTGCATAGATATGAGATTCTTTTGTCTGGAACGTGTTTTTCACTTGAATAAAACCTTTATCGACAATGATATCGGTATTTTCAAGCCCGATTCCTTCAACATTGGCTTGGCGCCCAACAGAAACAAGCATCTTATCAGCCGAGAAACTTTGGTTTTCACCGTTGATTTCCGCCTGGATCGTTACGCCGTTTTCGCCTTTTTCGAGTGTATCAGCCAGCACTTTGGCGCTGGTGACGAATTTCACGCCTTTTTTCTTCAATAATTTCAGCATTTCTTTTGAAATGTCCCTGTCTTCGGTAGGAATGATGCGGTCGGCATATTCAATGACCGTGATTTCCACACCGAAATCATTCAGCATGGAAGCCCATTCGATTCCGATTACGCCGCCTCCGACTATCAGCATTGATTTCGGCAATTCCGTCATTGCCAGCGCTTCGTCCGAATTCATGACAAATTCGCCGTCAAACTCAAGACCCGGCAGACTGCGCGGACGGGAGCCCGTAGCGATAATGACGTTATGCGGAATCAGCATTTCGTTTTCTTCGCCGTTATTCATTTCCACTGAAATCGTGCCTGGATTCGGTGAGAAAATGGACGGTCCCAAAATACGGCCGAGTCCTTCATAAACATCAATCTTGCCTTTTTTCATCAAACCTTTGACGCCATTATGCAATTGGTCGACGATTCCTTGCTTGCGCTGCTGCACACGCGAGAAATCCAGGCTGACTTCGCCTGTCTGTACGCCGAAATCCGCTGCATGATTTTTCGTGGTCGAGTAAACTTCTGCACTTCTGAGCAGCGCTTTGCTCGGAATGCAGCCTCTATGCAGACATGTACCGCCCAATTCGCCTTTTTCGACGATGGCCGTCTTCAAACCTAATTGTGCTGAACGGATGGCGGCTACGTAACCGCCTGTTCCGCCGCCAAGGATGACTACATCATAATTCTGTGCCATGCAATTGTCCTCCTTCTATTATATAGCGGGATAAGTTTTAGCTGTTTCTTCTCCGTTTAAAACGCGGACCGCACCTTCAGCCAGGGCCTGCAATTCATTTTCTCCCGGATGCACCGCGATATCCGCGATCCAGCTGATCCTGTCAGAAATCGCTTTGACGAAACCTTTGCCATAGGCGAGGCCGCCGGTTAAAATGACGGCATCAACCTGGCCGTGCAATACAGCACTGGCCGCGCCAATTTCCTTTGCAACCTGATAGGCCATTGCTTCGTAGACCATCTGTGCTTGTTCGTCGCCTTTTTCAATGCGTTTTTCAACGGTTACGGCATCATTCGTGCCGAGATAACTGACAAGGCCGCCCTGTCCCACAAGGCGTTTCATGATTTCATGCCGGTAATATTGTCCAGAAAAGCATAATTCAACCAAGTCACCGGCCGGTACGGTTCCTGCCCGTTCCGGACTGAATGGCCCGTCTCCGTGCAATCCGTTATTGACTTCGACGACGCGGCCTTCTTTATGGACGCCGACAGTGATGCCGCCGCCCATATGCGTTACGATCAAACGAAGATCTTCATAACGGCGGCCTTTTTCTTTAGCGTATCGCCTGGCGACCGCTTTTTGATTTAATGCATGAAAAATCGATTTCCGCTCAATCAGTGAAAAACCTGAGATCCGTGCAATCGGGTCCAACTCATCCACAACGACTGGATCGACGATAAAAGCGGGTATGTTCAACCCTGACGCAATCTCGTTGGCAATGATGCCGCCGAGATTTGACGCGTGCTGTCCCGACACTCCTTTGCGAAGGTCGGCGAGCATCGCTTCATTGACAGCATAAGTGCCGCCTTCGATCGGACGCAGCAACCCGCCTCTGCCGCAGACAGCAGAAAGTTTCGAGATGTTCATTCCTTCCGCGTCAAGGGCTTCCAGGATGGTCTGTTTTCGGAAAGCGTATTGATCGATGATCGCCGGAAATTCATTGATGGCTTCTGCTGAATGGCGGATCGTTTTTTCCATGATCAGAATATCGTTGTCAAAAACGCCAATCTTTGTGGACGTGGATCCCGGGTTGATGACCAGTATGCGATAAAGCTGCTCTTGCAAATAGATCCCTCCATTCTGTTTTAGCGTCTGCTAATGATATTGTGTTCGTTGCGCAGGAACTGGCTGCGTGAATTGCGTACGCGTTCGATGCGTTCTTCCGCCATGCGTTCCGCTGCCTGGTAGCTTGGAATGCCGTCGCGTTTCGAAATTTCGAAGATGCGGGAAATACTGTCGTAAATTGTTTCAACACGCTTCATCGCACGCTCGTTATTGTATCCGTACAACTCATCCGCAACGTTGATGACACCTCCTGAGTTGATAACAAAATCAGGAGTGTAAACGATGCCGCGCGCTTCCAATTCGTCGCCGTGGCGTTCTTCTTTCAACTGGTTGTTGGCTGAGCCGGCAACAATTTTCACTTTCAATTGTGGAATCGTATCATCATTGATAATTGCGCCCATTGCACATGGCGCGAAGATATCGGCATCCTGTGAATAGATGCTATTCGGCTCTACTGCAGTTGCACCGAAATCATTTACAGCACGCTGTACAGCGTCCTGATTGATGTCCGTGACGATCAGGTTAGCGCCTTCTTTGTGAAGGTATTCGCATAATGTATAAGCAACGTTGCCGACGCCTTGAACGGTAACTGTTTTGCCTTCAAGCGAATCATCGCCGTATGCTTCAAGCGCAGCGGCTTTCATACCGATGTATACGCCATAAGCGGTTACTGGAGACGGGTTTCCTGAAGAACCGAATGCTGGTGAAATACCTGTTACGAAATCAGTTTCTTCGTGGATCAGGTCCATGTCAGCCACAGTCGTCCCAACGTCTTCTGCAGTGATATAGCGTCCGTTCAACCCTTGGATAAAGCGGCCGAATGCGCGGAACATTTCTTCGTTTTTGTCTTTCAGCGGGTCTCCGATGATGACCGTTTTACCGCCGCCCAGGTTAAGGCCGGCTGCTGCATTTTTATATGTCATTCCGCGGCCGAGACGGATTGCGTCTTCGATCGCTTCTTCTTCTGTTTCGTAGTTCCACATGCGTGTGCCGCCCAGTGCCGGCCCTAAAGTAGTATCATGGATGCAGATAATGGCTTTCAGCCCGGAATTTTTGTCCTGGCAAAATACCAGTTGCTCGTAGTCGTGCTCTTCCATCTTTTTGAAAATTTCCATTGTCATTTCCTCCTATTGTTTTATTCAGTAGCAGCTGATTTTATCGCCAATGCCAATGAATATAATTTACTTTCTGCACTGTCGGCACGGGAAGTCAAAACGATGGGTGCTTTTGCACCTGCGATGACACCGCCTACTTTCGCCTGTGCGAAATACACCAGCGACTTATACAGGATGTTGCCGGCTTCGATATTCGGAACCACCAGAATGTCGGCTTTGCCGGCAGTTTCACCGGTGATGCCTTTATGCGCCGCCGCAAGCGTCGAGATGGCATTGTCGAGAGCAAGTGGGCCGTCGACGATGCATCCTTTTATCTGGCCTCTGCGGTTCATGGCTGACAGCGCAGCTGCATCCAATGTTGCCGGCATTGCCGGATTAACGACTTCCACCGCAGCAAGCGGAGCGACAACCGGCATTTCAACTCCGACCGAACGCGCAATCTGAGCGGCGTTGCGGATAATCTGCGCTTTTTGCTTCAAATCCGGTGTGATGTTCATGCCGGCGTCAGTAATATAGATCAGCCGGTCAAATCCCTGAATTTCAAAAGCGGCCACATGTGACAGTATATTGCCCGTCCGCAGACCGTACTCTTCATTTAAGACAGCCTTCAACAGCACAGCTGTCGCAATATGGCCTTTCATCAAAACATTTGAATCTTTGACGAAGACGGATTTGACTGCCGCATTTGCCGCCTGCACCGCTCCTTTGACGTTGATGAGACGAACTTTCGGATGATTGAGCAATTCAGGATAATGCTCGCTGATCATCTGCCTCAACTTGACTTCTTCGTCAAACAGGGTAAATCTGGCGATATTGCGCGTAATCGCCATGTGTACGGCTTCCAGTACTTCAAGATCGGCAGCTGCAGCAACCGCTACGTCATTTTGTTTTTGTTCGTGAGAAATCTGTTCAACAAGTTCATTTAATGTGGTCAAAATCATCACCTCATTCATTTTAATTAAAACAGATATAACCGCGTAATATAAGGGATGTAAGCGTTTTATCGAGTGAAAAGGGCGTTTCCTTTTGCAAATTATTGCAAAACCGTGCAAATTCCTGCAAATTCTAATCCAGGCCGAATTTCTCCAGTTTGTAATAAAGAGTCCGCAGTGAAATATCCAGTGATTTAGCAGTTTTCGATTTATTGCCTTTATGGCTTTCGAGCGCTTTTTGTAAAATTCCGCGTTCAACCGTATCGAGCTGTTCCTGCAAAGGGCTGCCGCTATCAATCGCCACTTCAGTTTTGGCTTCTGCAGCTTTGATCATATTCAGCGGGATGTACTGCACGTCCAGCACGTTTTCATTGTTGTTCATAAAAATCATCGCCCTGCTGAGCACATTTTCCAGTTCCCGAACATTTCCAGGCCAATCATACATGCGCAGCAGCTGCAGCGCTTTTTCGGTTATTGTTTCGACATTTCTGCCGTACTCCTGATTCAATTTCATCAGCAGTCGTTCGACAATGCGCGGTATATCCTGCTTTCTGCTTCTGAGCGGCGGAATCAGGATCGGCATACGGTTCAGCCTGTAGTAAAGGTCTTCCCTGAAAGTCCCGTCGAGAAGCGCTTTTTCCATATTCGCATTCGTCGATGCAATGACCCTCACATTGACTGGCACGGGCTTGGTTCCGCCGATGCGGAGCGTTTCATGTTCCTGAAGCACTCTCAGCAATTTGCTTTGGATCGAAGGCGACAGTTCACCGATTTCATCGATGAAAATACTGCCGTTATTAGCTTCTTCAAACAAGCCTTTTTTGCCTCCGCTCTTGACGCCCTGCAGCGCTCCTTCCTCGTAGCCGAAGAGCTCGCTTTCAAGCAGTTCCTCTGACAGCGCAGCACAGTTCACCCGCACAAATTTATTGAATTTGCGGTCGCTGGCGCTGTGGATCGCATGGGCGAACAACTCTTTGCCGGTTCCTGATTCGCCCCGCAATAGCACAGTGACGGGGGTCTGGGCAGCCAGTTTCGCCTGCTGCAGCGATAATTGCATTTCCGGTGACAGCCCGATGATGTCATCAAACGTATATTTGGATTCCAGTGTGCGGATGATGCTGCGCGCGCGGTCGAGCTCTTTCATCAATCCACGTATTTCGGTCGTGTCATGGATGACGCCCACACTGCCCTTCAAAATATTATTCACAATGATCGGCGCTACATTCACGATGACTTCCCTGTTGGCCGGGCCAACTTTTAAATTTACACCGCGTACCGGCTTTCTTGTTTGAAGTGCCCTCAAATGCATGCTTTCCCCTTCGGAAATATCTGCAGAAGCCGGTTTTCCGATGACATCATCCATCTGAAGGCCGGTAAGCCGGCTGTAGGCCGGGTTTACCAGCAGTCCATAGCCATTTTCATCCACAACGGATATGGCGTCATCGCTCGACTGGATGATGGCTTGGAGCATCGTTTGGATTTCTTTCAAATCGGTTATTTCTTCGGCCAGCGACACGACTTCTGTAATATCCTGGAAGACAGCGAATGCTCCTATGATTTCACCGTATTCATCAATCATCGGAAATCTCGAAGTGACAATTTTCAAGCCATTTCTCAATTGCAGCTCCCTGTTCAACTCCGTTCTGCCGGTTTCATATATCCGTGGCAGTTCGCTTGAGGCGATCAGTTCATGGATGTGCTTGCCGATGACGTCTTTCGAATTTTTTTCAAGCATGCGTGACGCGGAACGGTTCATGAATATGACATGACTATCCCTGTCAATGCCGATCATGCCTTCTTCTATCGAATTGAAAATGATGTTTTGCTTATGGCTTTCCATGCTGAGTTTTTTGATGAAATGCTCTTTTTCATCGAACAGTTTGACAATGAAGTTCGCAATGCTTCCCGGTATGATGACTGTTTTTGCCGGGAAATGCCTTTCCAGCTGCTGTTGAACTTCGCTGCTGCCGGAAACGTTGATGACGATATCAAATTCATCTTTTGGGAAATCTTCGTATTTTTCTTTGCTGGCGATTCCGAGTTCCTTTGCTTTCTCGAGTGCCGGAGCCGCCGGATTTATATCCGCAATCCCCGCAAGTTCCAGATAGTCGGAATCCCCCAGCATTTTCAATAATGCAAGGCCGCCTGCGCCGCCTCCAATAATCAAAACTTTTTGCAAAATTATTCAAACCCTTCCTTCGCATATGCAAATGTTTGCAATATGATTCTAGCGTACAACAGGATGGAATTCTTGACAACTTTGATGGAAATCGGAACAATGGAAAAGAAGGAGTGGAAACATGGGACGATTGATAGCATTCATAATTCTCCTGATACCGGGGATCATGGCCGCTTATGGCATAAAACTTATGAGAGATTCCATATTCAATAAATTACTGGAACCTTATCCGTTCATCTGGCTGCAGTTTTCACTGGGCCTGGTATTCACCGTTCTCGGGATCGGTTTCTTTGCCGGATTCCTGCTGAACCGGGACCGCAAAAAAGGCACTGTATCGAAAAGATTTCAGAAATAGATAAAAGCGACAGCGAGAGTGGCCACGGTTTCGGGCCCACTCTTGCGACGAAGCGACGAAGCAGCGCAGCGATGCAGGAGCA
>NZ_JRGN01000071.1 GCF_000775575.1 Planococcus sp. CAU13 | reverse complement strand
ATCCCGAAGAGCTAGGCACTGGAGACTAGACACGAAGTGGCTTATGTCCCGAGAAGCAGGCTCTTGCAGCTGGATCTAAAAACCTCTGCAAGTGAAAAATGGAAACTTTGGAAAATTTGGAGGAGAGATTGCTATGTCAAACATGATCAATTTGAAATTCCCGGATGGGGCAGTTAAAGAATTTGAGCGCGGCGTGACTACTGAAGATGTTGCTCAGTCGATCAGCCCGGGGCTGCGCAAAAAAGCGCTGGCCGGAAAAATTGGCGAGCAGCTCGTCGATTTGAAAGCACCATTGCAGCAGGACGGCGACATTGCCATCATCACTGCAGAGTCGGATGAAGCACTGGAAATTCTGCGCCACAGCACTGCGCATTTATTGGCACAGGCAGTTAAACGCCTTTACCCGGATGCCAAACTTGGTGTCGGCCCGGTGATTGAAAATGGTTTCTACTATGACATCGATACTGAATCGGCGATCACTTCCGAAGACCTTCCGAAAATCGAGAAGGAAATGAAGAAAATCATCGGTGAGAATCTTGAAATCGTGCGCGTGGATGTATCCCGTGCAGAAGCACAGAAACGTTTTGCGGCAATTGAAGACCCGTATAAACTGGAATTGCTTGAAGCGATTCCAGAAGATGAGCAGGTTTCAATTTACGAGCAGGGCGACTTTTTCGACCTTTGCCGCGGCATTCACGTACCGGCGACAGGAAAACTGAAAGAATTCAAATTGCTGAGTGTGGCAGGAGCTTATTGGAGAGGCAACAGCGACAATAAGATGCTGCAGCGCATCTACGGCACTGCGTTCTTCAAGAAAGAAGACCTGAAAGCGCATCTTGAAATGCTGGAAGAAGCGAAAGAACGCGACCACCGCAAAATCGGTAAAGAATTGAACTTGTTTATGAACTCGCAGAAAGTTGGACAAGGACTGCCGATGTGGCTGCCGAAAGGTGCAACAATCCGCCGCATCATCGAGCGTTATATCGTCGACAAAGAAGAACGCCTGGGCTATGACCATGTCTACACTCCGGTTCTCGGCAGCGTCGATCTTTACAAGACAAGCGGTCACTGGGACCATTACCAGGACGATATGTTCCCGGTCATGAGCATGGACAATGAAGATCTGGTTCTTCGTCCGATGAACTGCCCGCACCATATGATGATTTTCAAACAGGGCATCCATTCCTACCGCCAGATGCCGGTCCGCATTGCGGAACTTGGTACAATGCACCGCTATGAAATGTCCGGTGCGCTGTCAGGTCTTCAACGCGTACGCGGCATGACTTTGAACGATGCGCATTTATTCGTGCGGCCGGATCAGATCAAAGATGAATTCAAACGGGTCGTCAATCTGGTGGTGGAAGTGTATAAAGACTTCGACATCAAAGATTATTCATTCCGCGTGTCGTACCGCGATCCGGAAGACAAACAGAAATACTTCGATGACGACGCAATGTGGGAACGCGCACAGTCCATGCTGAAAGAAGCGATGGACGAAATGGGCCTTGATTATGTGGAAGCTGAAGGCGAAGCGGCTTTCTACGGACCGAAACTGGATGTCCAGGTGAAAACGGCTCTTGGCAAAGAAGAAACGCTCTCAACTGTGCAGCTTGATTTCCTTCTGCCTGAACGTTTCGACCTTTCGTATATCGGAGAAGACGGCAAGCAGCACCGCCCGGTTGTCATCCACCGCGGAGTCGTTTCGACAATGGAACGTTTTGTCGCATTCCTGATCGAAGAATACAAAGGCGCATTCCCGACTTGGCTGGCGCCGGTTCAGGTGGAAATAATCCCGGTATCGCTCGATGTCCACAGCGATTACGCGAATAAAGTGCAGGAAAAACTGCAGGCGCATAAATTGCGTGTTGATATCGACGGCCGCGACGAGAAGCTCGGCTATAAGATCCGTGAAGCGCAGATGCAGAAAGTGCCTTATATGCTTGTTCTTGGTGATAACGAGATGGAAGATGGTTCAGTCAACGTCCGCAAATACGGCGAACAGAAATCGGAAAGCATGCCGTTTGATGACTTCCTGAAACTGATCCAAAGCGAACTTCGCTAAAGGGTTGACATGCATTCATGGGCATGGTAATATGAATAAGGTTATAGAATACTTATATGTGCAAGCAGGAGCACCCGCTTCTCACCTGATCGACCATTTGTTGGCAGGTAGACACGATTTGACTATCTCACGCTGCGGCGTGCTGTCATAAATTGCGGGTGGGCCGAACGAGGCCCATCCGCTTTTTCTTTGGATCGGACCTGTAAGCCGACGTGGTCGGTTACGCATTTTAAGCTATTCGCAACACTATCCGGAGGTGGATTATTATTAGCAAAGACATTAATGTAAACGAAGGCATTCGTGCACGGGAATTGCGGGTTATTGATCAGAACGGTGAACAGCTCGGCATCAAAACGCGCAACGAAGCGCTAGAAATTGCAGGTCGTGTCAACTTGGATCTGGTTCTTGTGGCTCCTCAAGCTAAGCCGCCGGTTGCCCGCATCATGGACCATGGTAAGTTCAAGTTTGAACAGCAGAAGAAGGAACGTGAAATTCGCAAGAATCAGAAAGTCATCGTAGTGAAAGAGGTTCGTCTGAGCCCTGGGATCGACGACCACGACTTCGACACAAAACTTCGTAACGCGATCAAGTTCCTTGAAAAAGGCGACAAAGTCAAAGCTTCAATCCGTTTTAAAGGCCGTGCAATTACGCACAAAGAAATTGGTCAGCGTGTCCTGGAACGCTTTGCAGAAGCATGCAAAGACGTAGCGACAGTTGAACAGCGCCCTAAAATGGACGGACGCAGCATGTTCTTGATGCTTGCTCCAGTCAACGAAAAAGAATAACAGTCTAACAGTCTAATTGTTTAGGAGGAACTCGAAATGCCGAAAATGAAAAGCCACCGCGGTGCGATGAAACGTTTCAAGAAAACTGGAACTGGTAAAGTAAAACGCAACCGTTCACACACAAGCCACTTATTTGCAAACAAATCGACTAAGCAAAAACGCCACCTTCGTAAAGGGAAGCTTGTTTCTGCAGGAGATTTGAAACGCATTAAATCACTTATTTATAACATGAAGTAAGAATTTACTTAAACAAAAAATCGAATTTTTTATATTCAAGCAGGAGGTAATGAATTATGCCACGCGTAAAAGGCGGAACAGTGACGCGCAAGCGTCGTAAAAAGGTCATAAAATTAGCAAAAGGTTATTATGGTGCGAAGCACATCCTTTTCAAAGTAGCAAACCAACAGGTGATGAAGTCAGGTAACTATGCTTACCGTGACCGTCGCAACAAAAAACGTGATTTCCGCAGACTGTGGATTACTCGTATCAACGCAGCAGCCCGTATGAACGATATCTCTTACAGCCGTCTTATGAACGGTCTTAAAGTTGCAGGCATCGACATCAACCGCAAAATGCTGGCTGAAATTGCTGTATCGGATGCAGTAGCATTCACAGCACTTGCTGACCAGGCTAAAAAAGCGTTGAACAAATAAGATCATACACAAAAAGACTGGCGATTTTTCGCCAGTCTTTTTTAAATGGAGGAGATTAATGATGTTTTTAGTGATTGCAGCTTATGTGGGCGTCTTATCGATTATGGCACTCGCGATGATGAAAATCGATAAACGGCAGGCACAGCAGCGCGGCCAGCGGATTCCCGAGAAAAACCTGTGGCAGGTCGCTTTGTTCGGCGGAGCCATCGGAGCCTATATCGGCATGATGATGTTTCGCCACAAAACAAAGCACACAAATTTCCGCATCGGATTTTTGATGCTGGCCATTCTGCAGGCCGCACTGCTCGTCTGGCTGTACAATAAAACCCGTCTGCAGTAAAAGCAGACTCAGCCTTTCATTAATTGTTCAATCGGATTTTTCCAGTTGATGGTGGCGTCCGGATAATTCATCTGGATTTCTTTTTCGAGAAACAGGAAATCCTCTTTGGTGAAGCCCTGCAGCTTGTCCGGATTTTCCGCCCATACAAAAATCGATACGACTTCGAATGCGTCGTCAGTGGTGCCGAGGTATTTTTCCCCTTCAAAAACAACGCCGCGCAAGGTAATGAAAAAGTTTTTGCGGACATTCTGCACATCATCATAGAAATAATAGGAATTGCTTTCAACCGCAGCATCAAACTTCCGTTTCGGATCGAATACATAACGAAGCAAACGGTAAAATAGATAAATGATTAATGCAATAACAAGGAAACGGATAATGATGGCCATGCAAAATACCCCCTATTGAAAGTGGTCGTCATGTATAATACGGACATAAAGATATATGGTTTCAAGATTTATTTAAATAAAGGAGGATTTTCGTGAATTTAGTGAAATTATTCGAAATGCAGGAAGAATTGGACCGTTTTATCCAAGCAAACAATAGTGCAGCTGGCGATTTGTTCGTGAAAAAAGGTCTGGCGCTGATTGTCGAGCTGGCAGAACTTGCCAATGAAACACGCGCATTTAAATTCTGGAGTTCAAAAGGGCCTTCGGAGCGGGATGTGATTCTGGAGGAATACGTGGATTCGATCCATTTTTTATTGTCAGTGGGCATTGAGAAAGGACTTGATGATTTAACGGAATGGCCGGAACCTGCGGCAGATTTCGATTTGACCACGCTGTTCCTAATGACGAACAGCAGCATTCTGGAATTTCTTGAAGAGCAGTCGATGGCGGCTTACCGGGAAGTGTGGGGCTGCTACGGGGCAATAGCGCGGGTGCTCGGCTTCAGCTATGACGAAGTTTTGGAAGCCTATGTGTCGAAAAACCAGAAAAATTACGACCGCCAGAAAAACGGTTATTAATTTTCGGAAAGAATATTTTGAAAATACGGGCTTGTTGATTTATAATGGACAAGTGAGACTATTTAGGAGGTCGAAATAAATGGTAAAATTGGATGAAACTTTACAGATGTTAAAAGACTTGACCGATGCAAACGGAATTCCGGGCAACGAACGCCAGGCGCGCGAGGTCATGAAAAGATACATAGAGCCTTTTGCCGATACGGTTGAAACGGACGGGCTGGGAAGCCTGATTGCGAAAAAAGAAGGTTTGGCTGATGGACCGAAAATCATGGTCGCCGGTCACCTGGACGAAATCGGCTTCATGATTTCCCAGATCGACGACAAGGGATTCCTGAAATTCCAGACAGTCGGCGGCTGGTGGAACCAGGTTATGCTGGCACAGCGCGTAACGATTACAACACGTTCAGGCAAGGAATATGTCGGCGTCATCGGCTCAAAACCGCCGCATATCCTGTCTCCGGAAGCACGCAAAAAACCGGTTGAGATCAAAGACATGTTCATCGATATCGGCGCATCTTCCCGCGAAGAAGTGAAGGAATGGGGCATTACGCCGGGTGACATGGTGACACCTTATTTCGATTTCCATGTTATGCCGAATGAAAAATTCCTGTTGGCGAAAGCCTGGGACAACCGCATCGGCTGTGCAATCGCCATCGATGTACTGAAAGGCCTCAAAGGGCAGGATCATCCGAACGTCGTTTACGGCGTAGGAACGGCTCAGGAAGAAGTGGGTCTTCGCGGCGCGAAAACAGCTGCAGCGAAAATCCAGCCGGACATCGGATTTGCCGTGGACGTGGGCATCGCCGGTGACACACCGGGAATCACGTCTCAGGAATCCACCAGCAAAATGGGCGACGGACCGCAAATCCTGCTGTTCGACGCATCGATGGTATCTCACCGCGGCCTGCGTGAACTCGTACTTGATACAGCGGACGAAGCGGGCATCCCGTACCAGTTCGAAACGATTGCAGGCGGCGGAACGGACGCTGGTTCAATCCATCTGACTGCAAACGGCGTTCCTTCACTCGCGATCGGCGTAGCAACTCGCTACATCCACTCGCACGCAGGCATCCTGCACCGCGACGACTACGAAAACGCAGTAAAGCTGATCATCGAAGTCATCAAGAAATTGGACAAAGATACAGTGGCACGCATTACGTTTGAATAAAATATGGAGACCCTCTCGCTGCGGCGAGGGGGTTTTTTGTGTGGAAATTTACTGAACACAGAAATAATCTCCTGA
>NZ_JRGN01000079.1 GCF_000775575.1 Planococcus sp. CAU13 | reverse complement strand
GTTTTCTTCTTCCCACTCCAGCCGGTACTTTTCAGAGGGCCATCCATCTACGGTATGCATGGTTCGAAGGAATTCACCAGAAAAAACGGGTTGGATGCCTCGCCCTAGCAGCCATTCTTTTTCTGCCAAACTGGCATCGATTGTGAACTGGCCCATGACCGGAAGCTCATTAATGTTCCCCACGCCAATATGTTCCCATTCATTATCGTGGATTTGATTTACGAAGAACTGGTATTCATGAAAAGCATCCCAATTGCCTTCTCGATAACCGGCGATAGCATTCGCCGCTTTGTTTTTTTGATCCGTAAAGAAGTTGAGCGTACCTTCCAGTCGGGGAATTTGACTATATGAATCACCAATAGCCAATTCGCCTTCTTCTTTTTCTGATGCCTGCTGCTCCACCTCTTTCACAGAAGCAATGGTTTGTTCCATATAAGGAATATCATGATTTTCAAGTGCGAAAATCATTTGCTGTATGCCTTCTAAATATGCTTCCTCTTTTTGATCCGCCAGCTGGGAAATTCCCCAATACCCCATCCCAGTGAATAAGACGAGCAGAATCATGACTTTCTGGAACATCCCTTTCCGCCTAAGTTTCCGCCATTCGAACAACAGAACACTAGTTAAAGCGGCAGAACGTGCCCGCGTTCCCCCTCTTCCAAATGGGTTGTGGGTTGTTGACCGCTGGAATGCGCTTGACTCCTTTTCCGGCAACTTGATTGAAAGGGTTAAGAACACGCCGCTCCACAGAATGGCAGATGCCAGATACAGCCAATCTGTAGTTTGCGGTACCCCCTCCAATATTTGCTGAAACTGGAACAGGTGAAACGGATTAAAGGCTGTCTGCAGGACCGGCATCGACTGCGTAACGGTAAGACCTGCCAGCATGATGAAAAATAGAACGATGTTCAAGGTAAACGTATTCTTGAGCCAGACACTTACCACCAAAGCCAGACTGAATACAACCAGCACGGCTGCAAAAAACACCGCCAGTACGCGCAAGAGAAAGCTGAATGACGAAAGAATCGCAAATGCCTCGTCTCCCGCCAGCACCTGCGGATATTGAAGACTCAAAGCGTGATCCCCGAAGACCAGCGGCACCAGCAATCCAATACCGATCACCAGCAGGACATACAGCATTGCCACCGTCAGCACACTGACGAACTTCGCGAGGACGATCTGCCGTTTGCTGGTCGGCTGCGTCTTAAGCGTCAGCCAG
>NZ_JRGN01000255.1 GCF_000775575.1 Planococcus sp. CAU13 | reverse complement strand
CGTCTTATTGCTCCACCCGGTCCTGAGCCGTGCCTTTGCTGAAAGAAGTCTCTAAAGATATGGAGCAAAACAGCGAAGTCGACATCCCTGTATTAGAGCAGCTTTTAGAACCGTGCTCCTTCAGTGCTGCACACTTCGTCGCAAAGACATTTTCCTCGCAAGCTTCGGCTAATGTCTTCGGAGCTGTTTTGCGGAATATCGACTGCATAAGCTTATTAATTCAACAGAAATAGTTGATATACATAAAGTTTTTAACGTATGATTGAAGAAAAGGGAAAGAGGGCGCTTACATGACCGTAACGATTTATGATGTGGCACGGGAAGCGAACGTTTCCATGGCGACAGTTTCACGCGTAGTGAACGGCAACCAGAACGTCAAACCGGCCACCAGAAAGAAAGTATTGAAAGTGATAGAAGAGCTTGGGTATCGCCCGAACGCAGTAGCGCGGGGACTCGCAAGCAAAAAGACCACCACGGTCGGTGTCATCATCCCGGATATTTCGAACAGCACATATGCAGAATTGGCTCGTGGAATCGAAGATATCGCGACAATGTACCGTTATAACATCATTCTGTCCAATTCCGATCAGAATGAAAACAAGGAATTGCAGCTGCTTGAAACGATGCTCGGCAAACAGGTGGACGGCATCGTCTTCATGAGCGACATCATTTCGCCTGAGCTGCTGTTTGAAATGGAGCGGTCTCCGACTCCGATTGTCCTGGCAGGTTCCATTGAAGAAAGTGGAAAAATCGCATCCGTAAACATTGATTATTATGAAGCTGCTTATGAAGCTGTCAAGAAGTTGATTGAAAATGGGCATCAGAAAATTGCGATGATTTCCGGTCCTTTAAGTTCCAAAATCAACAGGGATTACAAAATGAAAGCCTACCGGGTTGCATTGGAAGACGCGGGCATCCAATTCAGGCCTGAACTGGTAGTGGAATGCAATAATTCTTACGATGAAGGAATGGAGGCCGTCAGAGAGCTGAAGCCTTATAAACCGACAGCTTATTTTGTCAGCAATGATGAAATGTCGATTGGCGTCATTCACCAGGTGGAAGAAGAAGGGCTGCGGATACCCGAAGATGTGGAAATCATCAGCTATGAAAATTCCAAACTGGCACGCATGGCGCGTCCGATGCTGAGTTCAGTGGCATTGCCGTTATACGATATCGGAGCGGTGTCGATGCGCTTGCTGACGAAATATATGAACAATGAAGAAATCGATGAAAATCAGGTGATTCTGCCTTACCGCATCGAAGAACGCCAATCCACTAAAAATAGAGCATAAATACACAGGTAAAAAAGCTGCATCCGATGATGACATCGGATGCAGCTTTTAATTTTATGACAGTTTTTTCTGCGTATGGCGGATGATGTAAAGTGATTTTTCCATCATCTGCTGGTTCTTTTCAGTGATTTCTTCTTTTCGGGGTATAGGTTCATACATATTCTCAGGATCTTCCCAGGTTTTGACCAAAGCGACAGGTGCTTGCGGCTGCCATTTTTCGAACCATTGCTGAGGCAGGTTTCCGGATGGGGGAGGGGAGTCCGTCATCGCAAGCCAGACATGCGACCATGCACGCGGAACCACGCGCCAGATGTCGTAACCGCCACCGCCAACAGCAATCCATTTTCCGTCGCAGTATTCATGGGCCAGTTCATGGGCGATTTTAGGGATTTCCCTGTAAATATCCATTGTCCCGTACAGATGGGTTAATGGATCAAGGTAATGTGCATCTGCACCATTCTGGGACAGAATCACGTCCGGTTTGAAATGCTCAATAATTTCTTTCATTGCAGTGCGGTAAATTTCCAGAAACGATTCGTCTTCTGTAAAGGCGTCGATCGGAAAGTTGAAGGACGTGCCGTAACCTTGTCCGTTACCCCGTTCATTGATATTGCCGGTGCCTGGGAACAGATAGCGGCCTGTTTCGTGGATGGAAACTGTGCAGACGTCAGGGTCATCGTAAAAGCACCACTGGACGCCGTCGCCGTGATGGGCATCGGTATCGATGTAAAGCACACGTGCCCCGTACTTTTTCTGCAGGTATTTAATAGCCACTGAACTGTCGTTATAGATGCAGAAGCCGGAAGCTTTTCCGCGGAACCCGTGGTGAAGGCCTCCTCCAAGATTCAGGGCGTGCTGCGCTTTACCTTCCATGACATAATCGACGGCGGTCAAAGTACCCCCGACAAGCCGTGCACTTGCTTCGTGCATATTTTCAAAAATCGGAGTATCTTCTGTGCCGATGCCGTAGCTTTCCCCGGCTTCGGATGAAACTTCCCCTTTGCTCGCTTTTTTGACGATATCGATATAACGCTGATCATGGGCCAGCAGCAATTCTTCATCAGTGGCGATGCGGGGAGGCACAATCAGATGATCCGGAAGCGCGTCTATCGCGCGCAGCAGATCGATTGTCAGGAGAAGCCGCTTTTGATTGAAAGGGTGGGTTTCAGAGAATTTATAGCCGAGCTGGTCTTCCGAGTAGATGAAAACGGCGTGTTCTATTCGTTTATTTGCGGCATGTTTGGCCATAAGACATCAAAACCTTCTTTGCGTAAGTCATTGATAAGTGCCAGAGGATTCATCGTTTGAACACGGAAAACGAGAATTTTACTATCCTTTTTCTCACGGTCCGGATAGACCAGCACGCTGAGCACGTTAATGTTGTGCTGATAGAAAATCTTTGAAACTTCCAGCAGAACTCCGGATCGGTCCTTCACGCGCAATTCAATCTGAGAACCGGGCTGGTGCGTGCCGGTCAGCTCGATAAAAGTATAAAGAAGATCTGTTTCTGTGATAAAGCCGGCCAGTTTGCCGCCGCTCACAATTGGAAGGCAGCCAATCTGCTGTTCATAAAAGACCATGGCAATTTCTTCGACGGAATCCATTGGATGGGCGATGACAGGGTTGCGGGTCATGATTTCATCCACAGTTTTCTGATAGGGGGCTCCTTTTGGAGACACAGTAAAGCGGGAAGGCAGTGCATCCTTCAGATCCCGGTCCGTGACGACACCGACGACTTCATCGTTTTCCAGAACCGGCGCATGGCGGATCTTTTGTGTTTCAAATAATTCGATGACATCCTGTACCGTTTGCCGGGTACTCAATGTATGAACTTTTGTTTTCATGATTTCTTCCAGCAGCAATAGAAACACCCTTTCCGGTTAATACATATAACGTTGTTTGAAACGCAGCTGATCAAATTTCTGGATCGATTCGCGGTCTACCCGTTTTCCGATTTTCGCCATCAGGCAATTGGCCGGATGAGAACTGATTTCCGGCTCATCCGTGGCGTAATATTCAAGTCCGCCCGCCTGCATCATTTTCTCCATGATCTTACGGTATTCCCAGACATTGAGGCCGGTGCCCTTCAAATCCCAGTGCCAATAATATTCGGTGGTGATTACAATAAAATCTTCTAACGCATCATCCATCATGGATGTTTTGAGTAAAGCTTTGCCGACGCCGCTGCCTCTGAATTTGGGGATGACTTCGATGGCGCCGAGCTCGATCAGATTTTCCATATTTCCCTCTGACCAGCGTTCAAGCGGATCAGGATAGAGGAAAGTTACATATCCGACAATCATATTGTTATTGCGCGCAATAAGGATGCGTCCTTCAGGCAAATCAGCGATGCCGATAATGGCTTCATGCTGCTGTTTTGCAGGACGGAATGCCACCAGGTCTTCATGGAAATCAAGCGCCCGAAGTTCATGGGAAGGGACCGGACCTTCAATGACGATCCTGCCATGTTTCGTTTTCAGTTCCATTGCGTTATAAGTTTTCTTGTGTTCCATCATTTCACCGCCTGTATATTTACAATTAGCTTTATTATACATGAAAGGATAAGCGCTTGGCTAATCACTTTGAAAGCGCTCTCCATTATCTAAAAAGTGAAAATAGTTGGATTTTTGGTCACGTAGTGGGGTAGAATAAAATAGATATTAGAATTGAAAGGATGATTTGGATGAAAGTGGAATCGATGCCAGCAGTACCGGGAGATTTTAATTTACATAATTACGACGAGGTTTCAGCTGACTTTGACTGGAAAGAAGTCGAGAAGCAATTCAGCTGGTACGAAACCGGGAAAATCAACATGGCTCATGAAGCGATTGACCGACATGCGGAGTCTGCCAGAAAAAATAAGGTAGCTCTTTATTATATGGATCAGTTCAGAAAAGAATCCTATACTTTCTACGAGATGAAACGGATGACCAACCGGGCAGCGAACCTGTTGAAGTCGCATTCGGATCTGGAGAAGGGGGATCGCATATTCATCTTCATGCCGCGCTCGCCGGAACTCTATTTCATGATGTTCGGTGCGCTGAAAATGGGCCTTATCGTAGGTCCGCTTTTTGAAGCGTTCATGGAAGGCGCCATCTATGACAGGCTGGATGACAGTGATGCCAAATCCATCATCACAACACCGGATCTCGTATCCCGCGTGCCTTTTGACCGTTTGCCGAATCTGAAAACGGTTTTCCTGGTAGGGGAAAATGTTGAAGAAAACGATCACACGATTGACGTCCTGAAACATCTTCCTGCAAGCTCGGATGAATTTGAAGTGGAGTGGCTTGATAAGGAAGATGGTCTGGTTCTTCATTATACTTCAGGCTCTACAGGCAAACCAAAAGGGGTTCTGCATGCACAGTACGCAATGGTGCAGCAGCTCCAGACGGGCCAATGGGTCCTCGATTTCAAGGAACAGGACATCTATTGGTGCACAGCGGATCCAGGCTGGGTGACCGGAACGGCATACGGCGTTTTTTCACCATGGCTGAACGGTGTAACAACGGTCATCATCGGCGGACGCTTTTCTCCGGAAGGTTGGTATCAGGCGATTGAAGATTACGGGGTCACAATCTGGTACAGCGCGCCGACTGCATTCCGGATGCTGATGGGAGCAGGGGACGCGCTGGTGAAAGAATATGATCTGTCCACATTGCGCCACGTTGTATCTGTCGGCGAACCGCTGAACCCGGAAGTCATCAGATGGGGAGCGCAGGTGTTTGAACGCAGAATCCATGATACATGGTGGATGACGGAAACAGGAGCGCAGGTCATCTGCAACTATCCATCCCTTACAATAAAACCGGGTTCGATGGGCAAACCGATGCCCGGCATTAAAGCCGCCATCGTCGACGATCAGGGCAATGAACTTGGGGCCAATCAGATGGGCAACCTGGCGATCGAAAAAGGATGGCCGTCAATGATGCGCCAAATCTGGAACAATCCTGAAAAATACGATTCCTATTTCCTGAAAGATAAATGGTATGTTTCCGGTGATTCGGCTTTCAAAGACGAGGAAGGCTATTACTGGTTCCAGGGCCGTGTCGATGATGTGATCATGACTTCGGGTGAACGGGTAGGCCCGTTCGAAGTTGAAAGCAAATTATTGGAACATCCTGCAATAGCAGAGGCGGGTGTTATCGGCAAACCTGATCCTGTCCGGGGGGAAATTATCAAAGCGTTCGTAGCCCTGAATGAAGGTTATGAACCATCAGAAGATTTGATCCAGGACATTCAGAAGTTTGTGAAAAAAGGATTGGCTGCACATGCGGCGCCAAGAGAAATAGAGTTCAAGGATAAACTGCCGAAAACACGAAGCGGTAAAATTATGCGCCGTGTGCTGAAGGCATGGGAACTCGACCTGCCGGCAGGTGACCTGTCTACAATGGAAGATTGAAAATAAACACAAAAAGATCCGGGCCATTTAAAAATGGTCCGGATCTTTTTTCTTTCTTTATGCGGGATCGTCAGGTTCTTCAGGTGGTTCAACCGGCTCTGTTGGTTCTTCCGGTTCCGCTGGTTCTTCGGGCTCTTCCGGCTCATTGGCAGGAGGAGTTGCCGGTGGTGCTGCCGGCGGCGTTGCAGGTGCAGGCGCCGGTGTATTATCTTGTCCTTCATCACTCGGTTCAGCTTCACGTTCCGGTGCATCGATTGATACAGCATTGGAATTGGCTGACTCTCTTCCGGTGATATCCACAGCTCTCACAGTATAGCTGCCCGGTCCCTGGATTCTGTAAGAGTTGCCGGATGATTCAGGGATAGAGGCGATCCGTGAGTTCGAGCCGCCCGTATTTCTGTAAACACGGTAGCCGACTACATCATTTGAAGCTGAGTTGCTCCAGCTCAGTGCAGTGCCGTTAAGTGTCGCCTGGACTCCTGCCGGTGCAGCATCATCAGCATTAAAAGTCGTGGATGAAACGACGTTCGAGAATCGCGAATCCTGCGGGAACAATTTGCTCGCATCGCCGCCGAAAGGAGCAAGCATGCGGTCTATGAAGTCTTCGGAAACTCCTACGCCTCCGCCTGATACAAATTCTTCAGGTGTTGAAGGAAGTGCGGCGTAGCGGCTGCCATTGATGGTTGTATATCTGCCGGTTGTCAGGC
Organism: Planococcus sp. CAU13; assembly: GCF_000775575.1. GTDB lineage: Bacteria > Bacillota > Bacilli > Bacillales_A > Planococcaceae > Planococcus. The sequence goes on along the minus strand of NZ_JRGN01000255.1, from coordinate 25,563 downwards.
TGTCATCTGCCTGGCTCGGCACCATGATATTGGCGTTGAACAGGTCAGATCTGACAAGTCCATCGCCCGAGCAGCCTCCACTTGGTGCAAGTCCGGAAATCCCGCAGAATGAACGGGTGACGACTCCTTCAGGTGCAGCAAAAGTTTCCTTGGTTCCAAAGAATTCAGGGTCGATATCATAAGAAGCATTCATCAATGCAGCCCATACCTGGTTGATGCGGGTTGAAGGCTGCAAATAGCTGTTGCGCATGATATCAAGTGAACTTCTCTCCTGATCATACCCCAGCCATACGCTCATGGTGACGTTCGGGTTATAGCCGACCAGCCAGACATCGCGTGTTTCCTGGGATGTTCCCGTCTTGCCGGCGAAATCAGCATCGAATTTCAACAGATTATTCGCGCGGTTGGCAGTTCCGCCTGGCCCGTCAAAGACATCGCGCATCATATCGGTGATGATATATGAAGTTTGCGGAGTGTAAATTTCTTCAGTTTGTATTTCGTACTCGTAAATGATATTTCCTTCAGCGTCTTCAATCCGGTCGATCATTGAAGTGCCCTTAAAAATGCCGCCATTGGCAAAAGTTGCATATGAACTGGCAAGTTCTTCAGGCGTCGCTTCAATACCTGCACCGAGTGCAGCGGACAGGGCGCCGTTTTCTGATTCCGTTACAGAAGACAAACCGTTTTTCAATAAATAATTGATCGGCATCTGATTTTGAATCTGGGCGAAAAGGCGTACAGCCGGTATGTTTTGTGACTCGGCGAGTGCAGCACGGGCCGACATGATGCCCTGCTCACTTGTACGGATAAAGTTGGATGGGCTCCATGTGTCGCCGCCATTGTCAACTATTTCAAATTTCACATCAACAACCGGGCTGCCGGCTCCGATTCTGCCGTACTCAATTGCTGGTGCATATACCAGCAACGGTTTGGCAGTGGAGCCGATGGAACGGGATGCCTGAGTTGCGTAGTTGAAATTGGATATTTCGTAATTCCGACCACCCACAAAGCTTAAAATCCGTCCTGTGTCATTTTCATAAGTCGCCGCTCCGACCTGAACAGGCATCGGCACTTCCTCTTCTTCACCTTCCTGATTGACGATTGTCTTAGTCAGGGTGGGGCCATACATTTCATAGGCATCTTTTGCAGCCTGCTGTGCGATGTAAAGTTCCTTGTCGATGCTGGAATGGATCCGGTAGCCTCTTGCGCGGACTGCACGGTCAGCCAGAATTTCATATTCTTCGAATAACTTGTTGTTCTCTTCCAATGATGCAGGGTCAATTCCGGCTTCTTCGGCAAGAACATCCATGATGATGCGGGTCGCCCGTTTCTCTATTTCTGTCGTGATGTAAGGATATTGTTCGGAGGAACGGGTGGTGTCTGTTCTGAAATCTTTGGTTATGTCATATGCCAGCGCTTCATTGTATTCCTGTTCTGTGATGTACTCGGTTTCAAGCATCCGGAAAAGCACTGTTTTCATCCGGTCGATGCCGAACTGCAGGTATTCAGGCTCCTTCAATCCGCCGCCGGAAGAAAAAGGCGTGTATCGGAAAGGCGCTTTGGGGATTCCTGCAATGAATGCCGCCTGCGGCAGATTCAGTTCACTCGCATTTACATTGAAAATCCCGGATGCAGCTGTTTCAATCCCGGCAATATTGGTTCCGGCTGAATTTCGGCCGTAAGGGATGATATTCAGATATGCCTCAAGAATTTCTTCTTTGGTCATGAATTTTTCAAGGCGCATTGCCAGTAAAATTTCCTTTGCTTTCCGTTCATAGGACACTTCGTTGGTCAGAATCTGGTTTTTGATGAGCTGCTGGGTCAGCGTGGAACCGCCCGTTTGGCTGTCGGCATTGGATACATCCTGGAAAAGGCCGCGGAAAATCGCTTTGGGCACGATGCCGTCATGTTCTTCAAAATACTCATCTTCGGTAGCCAGTACCGCATTGATTGCATATTCGGAAACTTTTTCAAGATTCGTTTCTTCGCGGTCCAGATCTGTTCTCAATTTTCCGAGATACTGATTATCGGCGAAGAATATCTCGGAGGTCTCTTCATAAGCATAAATTTCGCTGCGCATTTCGCTTTCCGAGCGAAGTTTTTCTTCATCAACAAGAGAAGCAAAATATCCTGCGCCGACTGATGCGGCAAAAACTCCGCCAACCACCAGAATGATCGCGAACAGGATAGCCAGGTTCCAAAGAACGCCGGTCGTTATGTTCAGTCCTTTGGCCCATTTTGTCGAACTCCATCTATTGTATGTGTCTTCGGATTTCTGCTGCCAGTATTTTAATCGTTCGCGCACATTATCTACCCCCTAAAATCTTTTTATATTATAGCATATTCTATTATTGTCCACTAAGTTATTGACAAACAGTGAGAATAACGTACACTACTAGTATATTTTAATATTAAACTGTGAAGAACCCGAAGTAGGAACTGCGATTTTTTCAAAGAGAGCCGGTGGATGGTGCAAACCGGTAAAAACGCAGCAGCTGAATTACAGGTTTGGAGTTTACGGAAGTGCCCCGTTCGGCACGTGTGAAAGTGGAAGGGTATTTTTTATATCCCTTCAAGCTGGGTGGTACCGCGCAAATGCGTCCCTGCATGTCCAAACATGCAGGGGCGCATTTTTTTCGTGCAAACAACCAGTAGTCGAAGTATTAAGATAATTGTATACGAGGAGGAATAGTTATGTCGAATGAATTATTGGAAGATCTTAAATGGAGAGGCTTATTATATCAGCAAACGGATGAAGAGGGGCTTGCCGAATTATTGGAGAGCCGCAAGATTTCATTGTACTGCGGTGTGGACCCTACTGCCGACAGCATGCATATCGGCCATATCGTCCCGCTTTTGACTCTGCGCCGTTTCCAGATGCACGGGCACAGACCGATTCTGCTCGTGGGAGGCGCAACCGGAATGATCGGGGACCCTTCAGGCCGCAATGAAGAACGTCAATTGCAGACAACAGAGCAGATTGACCGCAACGTGGAAGGCATAAAGGTTCAGATGGAGCAGATTTTTGATTTCCAGGCGGAAAACGGCGCGCAGATGGTCAATAACCGCGACTGGATCGGTGCGATGAGTGTCATCGAATTCCTCCGGGATTACGGCAAATTGATCAACGTGAATTACATGCTTGCCAAAGATTCAGTGGCGTCTCGTCTTGAGACGGGCATTTCGTTTACAGAGTTTTCCTATACATTGATCCAGGCAATCGATTTCAATCATTTATACGATAACTTCGACTGCCGCGTGCAAATCGGCGGTTCGGATCAGTGGGGGAATATCACTTCGGGGCTGGAAGTGATCCGCAAGACGCATGACGAAGAAACGAAAGCGTTCGGCATTACGATTCCACTTGTCACAAAAGCTGATGGCACGAAGTTCGGCAAGTCGGCTGGCGGATCTGTCTGGCTCGATGCAGCAAAAACGTCACCATATGAGTTTTACCAGTTCTGGATCAATACTTCAGATGCTGATGTTATCAAATACCTGAAGATCTTCACATTCCTCAGCCGCGAAGAAATCGAGGCGCTTGAAGAATCGGTGGCCATTGAAGCCCATCTGCGGAAAGCGCAAACGGTGCTGGCGGAAGAAATGACACGCCTTGTCCACAGCGAAGCTGCACTGGAAGATGCGCAGCGCATTACGAAAGCGCTGTTCAGCGGAGACCTTAAAGCCTTGTCCGCAAGCGAAATGAAAGCGGCATTCAAAGATGTTCCTTCCATTGAAATGGCGCGTGAGCCGAAATCGATCGTTGAGCTGATTGTTGAAGCGGGTATATCACCATCGAGACGCCAGGCGAGAGAAGATATTACAAATGGCGCCATTTCGGTCAATGGTGAAAAAGTGACGGATGTGGAATATATCATCGACGGCAAAGACCGCCTGGAGGATACATTTGCAATCATCCGCCGCGGGAAAAAGAAATACCATATGGTGCAGTTTCTGGCTTAATTCTGTATAACATGTTTATTCTGGGAGCCAAAGGGTAAAATTGGACTGTGTCGACTTTTCCATTGAATTACAAATCCAAGGAGGCGTAATAATGTCAAGAGTAGTAGGTTCTTACCGTACAGAAGAAGAAGCGATCAGAGCAATTGAAGACTTGAAAACACAGGGGCACCGGGCAGAAGATATCTCGGTTCTCAGTAAAAATGAAGATGAAACCAGACATGTAACAGAAGAAACGGGTACACATGCCGGTGAAGGTGCAGCAACCGGGGCAGTGGCAGGCGGAGCGCTTGGCGGTCTTGGCGGCGTACTTGCCGGAATTGGCGCATTGGCCATACCGGGCATTGGGCCGATCGTGGCGGCCGGACCAATCGTGGCCGGTCTGACAGGAGCTGCAGCAGGTGCTGGAATCGGCGGTTTGGCAGGTGCTTTGATTGGCCTGGGCATCCCCGAAGATGAAGCAAAAGATTACGAGAATCGCTTCAATGAAGGCCAAATCATTGTACTTGCTGAAGATGATACCTTGAATATTCCGGATCATAATGACCGTGACCGTTTTACATCCACTGACCCGTTAATCGGCAATCAGCAGGGTACCGGCGGGATCCGCGGTTCACGCGATATTTAATAATAAAGCATGAAAATGCAAAAGCAACGCCTTCTTAACAGACGGCGTTGCTTTTGCATTTTATATAGAAGAAAAAATTTGAACTTCTTTTCAGCGTTTCAGGAATTGCGGGATTTCCATCGTTTCAAACTCATGGGGGTGAAGGAGTTTGCCGAGTTTGATCGCACCTTCGATCAGGCGGGGAGAAGGGCGGCAATACAGTTCTTCTTCCATGACATGAACATTGCCGGCTGCTTTCATTTCCGCAAAACCGGGGCGTTTGCGGAGCAGTTCCGGTTTTACTTTATCCGTCATGATGCCGACCCAGGCAAGCAGAATATAATCCGGATCCCTGTTGACGATGTCCTGCCAGTCGGTTTGGATATTGGCGGAATCCGTGTCATCGAAGATATTCCGGCCACCTGTGATTTTGCTGATTTCCGTCAGCCAGTTGATTTTTCCGGGAGTGAAAATCGGTTTTGGCCACCATTCCCAGTAAAGCGATGGACGGTTTGCGACAGCAGCTGACCTCGCTTTGATCTCGGCGATGGCGGCGGAATAGGCGGCGTAGGCGGAAAGGGCATCGACTCCGCAGGCTTCGCCGACTGCCAAAAGATCCTGCCCGATGTCATCCAGACTTTGAGGGTCAAGGATGATATGGGGAATGTTTCTCTTCTTCAATTCATTTACATTTTTATCCATGCCCGGCACACTTAACGATGCAAGCACCAAATCGGGTTCCAGGCCTTCAAGTTCATCCATGCGGATGGAAAGATCAGGACCGAGCCTCGGCAACTGGGTGACAGCTGCCGGCCAATCGGAATAATCATCGATGCCGACCAGCATTTTCTCGGCTCCCAAAAACGCCAGCAATTCTGTATTGCTCGGACAGATTGAAATAAGTCTCATTGCTGCACCTCCGTTTTCTCCAGTTTATCATAAAGGGCAGCTATGCGAATAAAACAGAAAAACCCCAAACCGGAAACCCGGTTCGGGGTTTGAAATCGAAAGATTAACGTGAGTAGTACTCAACGATCAACTGTTCGTTGATTTCAGCAGACAATTCGCTGCGTTCTGGGTAGCGTACGAATGTACCTTCTTTTTTGTCAGCGTCGATAGAAACGTATTCAGGAACAAAGCTGTTCACTTCGATTGCTTCGTTGACGATGTCAAGGTTGTTTGATCTTTCACGGAAAGTGATCGTTTGTCCTGGTTTCACGCTGTATGACGGGATGTCAAGGCGCTTGCCATCAACAAGGATGTGACCGTGGTTGACCAATTGGCGAGCCTGGCGGCGAGTACGTGCTAAGCCTAAGCGGTAAACAACGTTATCAAGGCGGGCTTCAAGAAGGATCATGAAGTTTTCACCGTGTTTACCAGGCATTTTACCTGATTTGTCGAAAAGAGTTCTAAATTGGCGTTCAGTTACACCGAACATGAAGCGCAATTTTTGTTTTTCCTGTAATTGCAAACCATATTCAGAAACTTTTCTGCGCTGGTTGGCACCGTGCTGACCTGGTGCGTAAGGGCGTTTTTCCAATTCTTTACCTGTTCCTGAAAGGGATACACCCAAACGGCGGGACAGTTTCCATGCTGGACCTGTATAACGAGACATAGTAGTCTCCTCCTCTGTTGTTGGTTTTTAGAGTAAAATAAAAACCAGATGCATTCATGCTGCAAGCCATTTTATAGTCCTGTACCTTCGCTCAGCAGCCAAGAGTTACGCGATACACCTCTATAGTCAAGACCGGAGCGCCAAAGGGACGCCGGTTTTCCTATAAGGAATAAAATGGACGGGCAGGCACATACAACTGCTGCGATTATTTTACACAAAGCATAGTATAACCGATTTCACCAATCAAAGTCAATCGAAAGATTTATATGCGGGAGGGTGGCTTTCCTTTTCATTAGCTTCACGGTAGAATGAAAGTGAGGAATGTAAGCGCTTACTATTTACGATTAAGGGGTGTACCAAATGGACAAATCAAAGATGAGCATGGAAACAGCGGCAATCCACAAAGGGTATGACAGTTCGAAACACCATGACAGCCTGGCGACTCCGCTTTATCAGACGTCAACATTTTCATTTGCCACAGCGGAGGAAGGGGAAAACCGCTTTGCCGGCAATGCGGAAGGGAATATCTATTCGCGCCTGGGCAATCCTACGGTACGTGTGCTTGAAGAGCGGATGGCTGAAATCGAATACGGCGAAGGGGCGCTGGCATTTGGTTCAGGAATGGCTTCGGTAAGTGCGATTCTCATTTATTTGACAAAGGCGAATGATCATATCCTCTGTTCAAGGGGGATCTATGGCTGCACGTTCGGCCTGCTGGAGATTATGGAAGAAAAATACGGCATCACACATGATTTGATTTCAATGACGACAGAAGAAGAAATAGAAGCCGCCATCAAACCTGAAACAGTCTGCATTTATGTAGAGACGCCGATTAATCCGACCATGGAGCTCGTGAATCTGGAAGCGGTAATCAGAGTGGCTGAAAACCATGGCATCCGAGTGGTGGTGGACAATACGTTCTGTTCTCCGTATCTGCAGAATCCGCTGAAATTGGGTGCAGACTTTGTTCTTCACAGTGCCACAAAATACCTGAACGGGCACGGGGACGTCATCGGTGGCATTTTAGTGGGCAAAGACGGAGAGGAAATGCAGCAGATCCGCATGACGATCCAAAAAGACGTAGGCGGCATCATGTCACCATTCGATGCCTGGCTTCTCCTGCGGGGATTAAAAACACTTCACGTCCGCATGGATCGGCATATTGAAAACGCAGAGAAAGTGCTCGCGTTCCTGCAGCAGCAGCCGGCAGTCAAAAAAATCCATTATCCTGCCGACCCGGGACATCCTCAATATGAGCTGGCTAAGCGGCAGATGGCAAAAGGCGGCGGTCTGATTTCATTTGAACTCGAAGGCGGCAAAAGGGAAGCGCAGAAATTCATGAACTCGTTGTCCCTGATTAAAATTGCGGTCAGCCTGGGCGATGCAGAAACACTGATCCAGCATCCGGCTTCAATGACGCATGCGGTTGTCCCGGAAGCCTCGCGTAAAGCGATGGGCATTACAGAATCCCTGCTCCGGCTGTCGGTCGGGCTGGAGGCAATTGACGACATCGTCGCCGATTTGGCGGGTGCGTTTGAAAAAACGGCAGCTGGTGCAAAACTCCAGGAAATTTAAAACGGATCCATAACAAAACAGATAAGCAGGGATGCGCTGTTGGCATCCGAGAAAAGTCAAAGGAGAAAAGTTGATTCTCCTTTGGCTTTTATGGTTTCTGGACATTTGAATATGCTATATTATCTATACTGTTTAATTCTTTTGAACTTTAAAAATGGAAAAACTTATAAAACTGTAAAGAAATCCGTATAGTTGCCGATACTGTATAAAGGTCGACTGTAAAATTTCAAAATTCCACTGGATGAGGTAGCATACATGACATTACATAGGACCAACGACAATTACATGAGTGAAGCTGAAAAGTTAAGATCGAAAGTCGCCAACCGGATCGGTGACGTAATGGGCTGGGGCAATTTGGGCGGCGGAATTATTTTCGGCATTTTTATAATGATGGATGGACGGGGGATCACATTCCTGGAATATCCGGTGCCAATCGGCATGATCATACTTGGGCTGCTGTCGCTGTTAGTAGGCAAACGCCATGGACGCGATTCCGTGCGCCCGCATATTTACCTGTTGAACTATATGCTTTTTCCACTGATTCTGCTGTACTTCATTGAGGATGCAGCCACTACCATCTGGTCACTGACCTTTCTTTATTTACTGATGGCCGTGACTCTGCAGAGTCGGAGAATGCTGCTTTATTCGTTCGTTTCCTCAATGGTGGGACTCATTATCCTGATGATGACAGCCCCCGATCAGCTGACTGTCCTTCTGGGAGTCGAAGACCACGTCATCCGGCTGGTCCTGATTTCAGTGGCCGCCGTTATTTGTTTAAGCGGAATCTATTCAATAAAGGATAAAGAAAAATTATTATTTCATTACATACACAAAGCCGAAGAAACAGCTTATCTCGATCCCTTCCTGAAAATACCGAACCGCATAGATTTCAATCTATATGTGGATCATCAGCTGAAAACGAAGCAATTATTCCTTTGGAAGCTGGAATTGAACCAGCTGCAGTCGGTTTACGATGTTCTGGGGCATAAACGGACCGATGAACTGCTGTTAATGGTGACCAGAAGACTGAAAGGAAAACTGCCGGCTGACACTTATCTCGCCAAGGGGGAAGGCAGCACGTTCCTGGCAGCAACTTCCAGTTTCGGGAGAGAAAAATTGGAAACTGATTTGAAAGAAATGCTGCGTTACCTGACAGCCCCTTACGATTTGTTCGGCCATGATTATCAATTGACGTTCAATATCGGCGTGGCGCTTTCGGGACCGGACGGTGACAGCAGTGATGAATTGATGCGCCATGCACAGTTTGCGCTGGAACAGGCGAAATTGGACGGCATCAATCAAATCGTATTTTCATCGGATAAATTAAAAAGCAGTACGATGAGCCAGGTGCAGGTTTCGGAAGCGCTGTACCAGGCAAATCTGGATGCGGAATTCCATCTGGTGTACCAGCCGCAGATTGAATTGAAATCCAATCAGATTGTCGGAGTGGAAGCGCTGATCCGGTGGAACCATCCACAGATGGGCATGATATCGCCAGGCCTGTTCATCGAAATTGCAGAAAAAAACGGTTTTATCGTACCGCTCGGCAAATGGATTTTGGAAAAAGCCTGCTGGGAAGTTCAGATGCTGTCAGATTCCATCGGCCGTCCATTGAAACTGGCGGTGAACGTGTCGTTCATCCAGATCAAGCAGGAAGGATTTGTGGACGAAGTTCTTCATATTCTGAAAAAAATCGGCTTTCAGCCGGACCGCCTCGAAATCGAATTGACCGAACGCTCGCTGTTCGAGAACCGGCCGGAAGATCTGGCAAAAATCGATGCGCTCAGAGCCAAAGGCATTCGCATTGCCATTGATGATTTCGGCACAGGATATTCTTCTTTCGGCATTCTGGCGAAAGTCAAGGTGGATAAAATCAAAGTGCCGCGCGATTTCATTGAAAATGTCGACAGCAACCAGAACAGCCAGCGGATCGTTACGACAATTGCATCCATGGCCGACCGTTTCCAGCTGACTTGTCTGGCGGAAGGCATCGAACGTCCGGAAGAGAACAATTTCCTGCATCAGCTCGTGTGCCAGGAAGTGCAAGGGTATTATTACGCCAAACCTGCGATGATCAAGCAAGTGGAAGAATGGCTGTCGCTGCCTCGCGAAAAGCTTACAGCCTTCGTGCCGCCAGACAGCGCAGAACCTGTATCCCAATAAACAAAAGCCGGAAACTCCATTGGGGAGTTTCCGGCTTTTGTCTTATAAATGGCTCATTAAAATTTCAGTGAAAGCTTCAAGGCCCTGCTGGTCTTCTTCGGTGAAGCGGCTGAGTTCCGGGCTGTCGATGTCTAAAACGCCGATCACTTCGCCATCTTTGATAAGCGGAACGACAATTTCAGAACGGGACGCCGCGTCACAGGCGATGTGGCCAGGAAAAGCATGGACATCTTCGACAAGCATCGTTTTCTTTTCGGCTACTGCAGTTCCGCAGACGCCGCGACCCACCTGGATGCGGACGCATGCAGGCAGTCCCTGGAAAGGACCAAGTACCAGTTCGCCGTCTTCCATCAAATAGAAACCGGCCCAGTTGATGCGTTCAAGAAATTGATTGAGCAATGCAGCTGCGTTGCTTAAGTTCGCGATTCTATTTGTTTCGCCGGTGAGCAGCGCATCAAGCTGCTTGCCGAGCATCGAGTACTGTTCAGCGCGCGTTCCGCTGTAATCGGTTTGAGTAAACATGGGGACCCTCATTTCATTGGTATAGTAGAATTATTATAGAATTTTTCGTGATGTTTATGCAAGCCTTCGACACTGTGCGCATCGGAGCCGAACACCAGCGGGATGCCAAGGGATTTTGCATAAGGCAGATAGGCCTCCGGCGGGTATGGTTCACGGCAGCCGGGTTTCGACAGGCCGGCGCTGTTCAAATCGATTTCACAGCCACCGGCGGCAATCAGGAGGAACAGCTTTTCAATTCGCAAGCGGTCTTCGATGGCTTCGCCGTGGTCCAGCTGGAATTTGTGAATCAGCGTCGGATGGCCGATGCGTTTTGGTTTAAAGGGTCCGAGGTCCGCTGAAACAGATGCTTCAACGGTATCGTAATAACAGTTATAGAGGTCTGAAACAGAGCCTGTGATGCGGGCAGCTTCTGCAAATACTTCTTTGCTGAAATCAATGCAATGATATGCGCCGTTTAGCTTCAGAAAGTGGACAGAAAGGATGGAGTCGTCAAGCATCGGTCCGAAGACATCAAGGAATTTGCGCGTTTCTTCTTCATAGCCTTCGATGAAGTCGACTTCGAGTCCGGTTCGGATCCGTATATCTTTTTTATACCGGTCTTTTACTTCGCTGACCGCTTCAAGATATGCCGATAAAGTTTTCAGATCCATGCCACTGTCTTTTTCAGGTGTCGTATCTTCAAACGAAAACGGGAGGGGAGCGTGTTCCGTAAAACTGATATCTGTGAATCCTGATTCCAAAGCCTTTTCAACATAAGCATTCAACGAATCTTTCGTGCCATGCGGACAATAAGGGGAATGGATGTGCGCATCTCTTTTCATCAATCGTCTTCCTTTCATACGAAATGAAAATTTTTCTCTCTTTTATTAGAAATTGGCGAACATTACAGGTCATAACATGTTAAAATAGGAGAATCTAGAATTTAAATTACATAGAGCTGGAAAAGTGATTTTGAACAGGGGGCTATATGACTTATGGTGGAGTATATCATCATTGCGGTCATTATTCTATTAGCGGTAATTATCGTTGGCTTTATGTTTCGCAAGAAGCATCACGCGGAAATTGAACGCTTGGAACAGTTAAAACTGCAAATACAAAACAAACCGATTTTGGAAGAATTGACGAAAGTGAAACAATTGAACATGAACGGCCAGACAGAAGAGATGTTTGAACGCTGGCGAGCTGTCTGGACTGAAGTGATGGATATACATATTCCGAATATCGATGGCATGCTCTTTGATGCAGAAGATGCAGTGGACCGCTTCAATTTCAAAAAAGCTTCCACTTCCGAGAAAAATGCTGAAGAGAAAATCGACCAGGTTGACCGGCAGATGAATGATATACTTATCGAACTGGAAGAACTGATCGGCAGCGATGAAAAAAACCGCAGTGAAATGGATCTTCTGCGGGATCAATACAGACAGGCACGCAAAAGCCTGCTCGCGCATCAGTATTCCTACGGAGCGGCAGCCGTTCCGCTCGAGAAAAAGCTGGAAACGTTCACTCCACAGTTTGAGGAATATGATGATTTGACTGCCCAGGGCAATTACTTGAAAGCGCGCGAAATCGTCATTGGCCTGTCAGGCGAAGGCCAAACCACCTTCCGGTTGATTGAAGTGATTCCGCCATTGCTTGCAGACATCCAAACCAAGATCCCTTCCTATATCAATGAACTGCGAAGCGGCATCCGGGAGATGGAATCTCAAGGGTATTACCTGGAACATCTGGAAATTTCGAAACAGCTGGACGCAATGGAAGAAGAGCTCGCTGCTGCAAAAGAACAGGTGAGCCGTCTCGATATTGATGAACCCAAAGCTGCTGTAGAGGAAATGAAAGAAAAAGTGGATTCTTTTTATGAGCTCTTGGAAAAAGAAGTGGAATCCAGGCATTACGTGGACCAGCATAAAAATGCAACAGCTGCCATGCTCGAAAAAATCACATTGGAAACACGTGAAATGTCCGACGAATGTGCGGTAGTCCAGCAGAGCTATAAAATACCGGAACAGGAAGCGAAAATCCCGAAATCCTGCCTTGAAACGCTGGAAGATCTGCAAAAACGATTTGATTTGCTTCAGTCCAGAACGGAAGAAGATCAATCTGCCTATTCCAGTCTTCACCAGGAGTTAAGTGAAATCCGTTCCGAACTCGAAAAGATCGATACGACGCGGGCTGATTTTTCGGAATCGCTGAAAAGCCTGCGGACTGATGAACATAAAGCGCGTGCAAGACTTGATATTCTGAAACGGAAACTGCAGGAAACCGACAGAATGCTTCATAAAGCCAATACACCGGGCATCCCGGAAGAAATGGATATCCGGCTGGAAGAAGCGGAAGAAAATCTGTTTGTCGCAATGCAGGGGCTGCAGGAAGTCCCGTTGAATATGAAGCTTGTCGATAATTATCTGGTGAAGGCTGAACGGTCGATAGAAGAAGTGGAGGAAAAGTCGATCGAGATGATTGAGAATGTCCAATTGATCGAGCGCATTATCCAATACGGCAACCGTTACCGCAAAACCAACCCGCAAATGAACCATAAATTGATGGAAGCTGAGGAATCTTTCCGCCAGCTCCGTTATTCTAAAGCACTTGAAGAAGCTGCCACTGCAGTTGAAAACTTCGAGCCGGGATCGATGAAACGGATTGAAGTGCTTTCGAAGGAAAGTGCATGGAAAGTATAAGAAATGCGACGGCGCCCGTTAAGCCCCGACAAGCGCTGGAGGGCTTGTAAGTAATCCATTAAAATTTGAAACCACCAGCTCTCGCGCTGGTGGTTTTCTTTTCGGAGGTGAACCCATGATTTATCTGGATAACAGCGCAACGACCAAACCTAAAAAAGAAGTTTTGGAAACCTTTATAAAAGCGAGTGAAACGTATTTCGGAAATCCGGCTTCACTTCACCGGCTCGGAAATGATGCGGAAAACCTGCTCGAATCAGCGCGCAGGCAAATTGCCCAAATCTTACAGATGGAACAGGTCGTTTTTACATCTGGCGGAACAGAAGCGAATAATTTGGCGATTCTTGGAACTGCACGCGCCTATGCGCACCGCGGTCGCCATATCATTTCGTCCGTGACTGAACATGCTTCTGTTATGAAATGCCTGGACAGGCTGGAAGACGATGGTTTTGAAATCACCCGTCTGCCGGTGGATAAAAACGGTGCAATCGATTTAAATCACTTGAAGGACAGTTTGAGAAGCGATACGATTCTTGTGACATTGATGCATGTGAACAATGAGACCGGTGCAGTAAATCCAGTCTCTGAAATCAAAGAAATATTAAAAGGAACCCGTACATTTCTTCATACAGATGCTGTTCAGGGCACAGGGAAAATTCCCCTTGATCCTGAATCCATGCCCGATCTGCTGACAGTGTCGGCACATAAACTGCATGGCATGAAAGGAAGCGGCGTTCTGGCTTTTAATGACATACAGCCGGAAGCGGTCATGCTTGGCGGCGGCCAGGAATTCGGCTATCGCAGCGGCACTGTTTCGGTACCGCATGCGGCCGCCTTAGCGAAAGCTTTGCGGCTCGCTCAGCCCAATGCCGAATGTGCACAGTGGAATAAAAAGCTGCGGGAATATTTCAGCCGGTTTGATGATGTCAGGATCATCAGCCCGGGTTCCGCTGCCACGCATATTCTTTCAATTTCGATGAAAGGCGTCAAAGGTGAAATTTTGGTGTCAGCGCTTCAGGAAGAATCGATCATCGTATCGACTTCAAGCGCCTGTTCATCGAAAAATACAGAAATGAGTCATGTCATCAAAGCGATGGGGGTACCCGCCTCCTATCAAACGGGTGTGATCCGCCTCAGTTTCGGAGCGGATACCACAGAACAGGATATTATTGCGTTTCAAAACGCATTCCAAAAGGTACATGCAATCATCAAAGGAGTTTAAAAAATGAAAACAAATCAGATCCTCATCCGTTACGGAGAACTTTCAACAAAAGGCAAAAACAGAAGTTCGTTCATCGGACGTCTGCGTGACAATATCCGCCATACATTCAGTGACCTCGGGAAACTTCAGATCAAAGCGGAGCGGGACCGGATGTTCATCAACTCGGACAATGAAGAAGACATGGAGCAGGTGATAGCCCGTCTGCCGAAAGTATTCGGCATCCAGTCATTCAGCCCGGTCACTGAAACTGAGCTGTCCATTGAAGCGATGCAGACGGCAGCCATTGCGCTGATCGGCAAAATGGATACAGAAGGCAAAAGCTTTAAAGTTTCCGTCAGACGGGCCAACAAGGAGTTCGGCATGCAAAAACCGGAAATTCTGCAGGCCATCGGATCATCCGTTCTCAGCACTTATTCAGGATTGTCCGTGCAGATGAAGGATCCGGACATCGAATTGAAAGTGGAAATCCGGGAAAAAGCCGCCTATATGACTGCACAGGTTATCTCTGGTGCCGGCGGACTGCCAATCGGCGCCGGCGGCAAAGCCCTCTTGATGCTGTCAGGCGGACTGGACAGCCCGGTTGCCGGATATCATATGCTGAAACGCGGCGTCAGGCTGGAGCTGATCCATTTTTTCAGCCCGCCATTCACGAATGAGCGTGCAAAAGAGAAAGTCCTGGATCTTGCGGATAAACTCAGCCAGTTTGGTTCATCTGTCAATCTGCACATCATTCCGTTCACAAAACTACAGCAGGAAGTCCATAAACAGGTGCCGGATAATATCACGATGACTTCAACCCGTCGCATGATGATGCGCGTGGCGGATAAAGTGCTGGAACAAACCGACTGCAAAGCGATCATCACCGGAGAAAGCCTGGGACAAGTGGCGAGCCAGACACTTGAGAGCCTGTATGCCATAAACGCGGTCACCGCTACACCGGTTCTTCGTCCTTTGATTGCCGCGGATAAACTGGAAATCATTGATACAGCGATGGAAATCGGAACACACGATATATCGATCCGGCCTTACGAAGATTGCTGCACTATTTTCACGCCGGCAAATCCGAAAACGAAACCGAAGCTTGATAAAGTCGAGTATTATGAACAGTTCGTGTCGTTCGATGAATTGATTCAGGAAGCTGTCGATAATCGGGAAATCATCAAATTCCCGAGACCCAAGAAAGATGAATTCGAAGATTTATTGTGAAACCGCCTCTAGGCGGTTTTTTTCTTCTTTTATAGAATTATTTTGAATACTGAAATTATTGCGATACAATAAAAAGGAATTCAGCAAACAGTTCAAGGGAGGGTTCCACATGAATCGAGAAGAGTTACTGGCACCGGAAGAGTATAATCTAGTGGACGAAATTGAAAAATTTGCAACCGGAGAAGGAAAAATGGCGCTTGTCTGGGAAAATGACAAAGGTGATTCAAAAAGCGTCACTTACGACGAATTGATGGCAAAGGCCAATAAAACAGCCAACAGTTTCATGAAAGCTGGTCTGGTTCAAGGGGATGTCGTGCTGGTCATGGTGCCTCGGCTGATTGAAGCGTATGTGGTTTATATCGGGGCGCTGAAAGCGGGGCTTACTGTGATTCCGAGTTCAGAAATGCTTCGTGCAAAAGATATTTCCTACCGTTTGAGCCACAGCGGAGCAAAAGCGGTGATTGCCTATGAACAGTTCATGGACCAGTTCACAGAAGTTCCTGAAATGGCAAATACAATAAAACTGGCGATCGGCCAGGCGGACAGTTCGTGGATTTCCCTGACGGAAGAAATGGAGCGGGCATCGGACCAATTCGAAAAAGCTGCGACGCGCAATGACGATATGGCATTTCTGTCCTATACTTCAGGCACGACCGGCAATCCGAAAGGAGCCATACATAGCCACGGGTGGGCTTACGCACATCTCCGGACATCTGCTGAGCACTGGCTCGGTGCAAAAGAAGGCGATCTGGTCTGGGCAACGGCAAGTCCCGGCTGGCAAAAATGGATCTGGAGCCCGTTCCTTGCCACACTCGGCAGCGGTGCGACAGGTTATGTCTATAACGGGAAATTTGAACCCGAAACATATTTGCACATTCTGGAATCGAAAAGGATTAATGTTTTATGCTGCACACCGACCGAATACCGGCTGATGGCGAAGCAGAAAAATCTGGCCGATTTTGATTTGTCCTCACTTCACAGTGCGGTGTCCGCAGGGGAACCTTTGAACGCGGAAGTCATCAACGTCTTCAAGCAGCATTTCGATCTTGAAGTAAGAGACGGATACGGCCAGACAGAAAACACGCTGCTGGTCGGCGTAATGAAAGGGATGGAAATCCGCATCGGATCGATGGGCAAGCCGACGCCCGGCAATAAAGTCGAGATCATCGACGAATTCGGCAAACCATGTAAAGCCGGAGAAGTCGGAGATATCGCCGTCCACGCAGAAACGCCTGCTTTATTCAAAGGGTATCTGAAGGATGATGAACGGACGAAAATGCAATATCGCGGTGATTATTATGTGACGGGCGATAAAGCTTCAAAAGATGATGACGGTTATTTTTGGTTCGAAGGCCGCGGTGACGATATCATTATTTCTTCCGGTTATACGATCGGGCCGTTTGAAGTGGAAGACGCTTTGGTGAAACATCCGCTCGTGCAGGAATGTGCGGTTGTCGGTTCACCGGATGAAATCCGCGGCACTGTGGTAAAAGCGTTCGTCGTGCTTGTTGAAGATGCAGATCCTTCAGATGAACTTGTGAAGCAATTGCAGGAGCATGTCAAAGGACTGACCGCGCCTTATAAATATCCACGATCCATTGAATTTCTGGATCAACTTCCGAAAACTGCATCCGGCAAAATCCGGCGCGTCGAATTGCGCCAAAAGGAAATGAATAAATAAATCATAAGAAAGCAGCCGTTTTTTTCGGCTGCTTTTATTATTGCCTAACGCCTTGAAGAAGCCTATAATTAAATGATATTTCGATTGGCAAAATAACCGGAGAATGGTGAGCAGAATACAATGACAGATGAGAAAAAAGGAATACTTTATACGATATTGACCTATGCACTATGGGGAGTGCTTCCGATTTATTGGAAACAGCTCGGGCATGTACCAAGTGACGAAATACTGACGGCACGAATTTTTTGGGCATTCTGGACAACGTTGCTGGTCATCTTCCTGATCGGAGGCCGAAAAAATCTTTGGAGCGATCTTAAGACGCTGTGGCAATCAAAAAAAGCTTTTTTCACGCTGATGCTGGCTTCCTATTTGATTACGCTGAACTGGTTTCTTTACATTTTTGCGGTCACAAACGACCGGATCGTGGAAACGAGCATGGCCTATTATATCAACCCGCTTGTTTCAATGCTGCTGGGTGTTTTCTTTTTGAAGGAGAAGCTGACGCCGGCCATTAAAGTTGCCTTTGTTCTGGCGGCCATCGGTGTAGGAATTCTGACCGTTTCTTACGGCGTGTTCCCGTGGATGGCTTTGGGGATGGCGTTCAGTTTCGCTTTTTACGGCCTGATCAAAAAGACGATCAAATTGAATGCGCTGCGCGGACTGGCACTGGAAACTTTGTTTGTCCTGCCGGTAGCCGCTGCATTTTATATTTATCTGTTTGCAATCGACAGAGCCGCATTTACAACAATTGATGCCGGCACCGACTGGCTGCTGATCCTGAGCGGAGCAGTCACAGCTCTCCCGCTGTTTTTATTTGCAACCGGAGCACCGCTGATTCCCATGTATATGATCGGGTTCCTTCAATATATTGCACCGACGATGATGCTGATTATCGGAGTGGCGGTTTACGGGGAGGAATTCAACCGGATCAGTCTGATTTCGTTTTCATTTATCTGGGTGGCTCTGATGCTGTTTACCGCATCCAAAGTGTCGGAAGCCAGAAAGATCCGCAGGGAAAAAGTGCAGGAACCGGTCGTCTATACTAAAAAACTATGAAACATTTTTACAGCTGGATCGTATTAGAGAGACAGAAGAAATAAAGGAGGAAATTACAGATGAACACAAAAAGATGGATAGCACTGGTTATTGCTGCCGCTGTACTGGTGATATCTTTACTCGTAAATTCGGTATTCTCGATGTTCCAGTCCGATTTCGCCAGCAGTTTTGATGAATTGATGGCGGTGGAGGCTTCCCAGTTTGAAGAAAACATTATACAGGATGGCAGCGCCAATTCCCGTATTGCGGTTCTGAAAGTGGATGGAGCCATCCAGGATACTGGACAGGCATCTCCACTTTTCGGAGCTGCGGGATATAACCATCAATTGTTCATGGAACAGCTTGAACAGGTAAAAGCAGATGACACAGTCAAAGCGGTTATGCTGACAGTCAACTCACCGGGAGGCGGGGTAGTTGAGTCAGCTGAGATCTACGATGAAATCACCGAGATCCAGGAAGAAACAGGCAAGCCGTTCTATGTATCGATGGGAGCCATGGCGGCTTCAGGCGGATATTATATTGCGGCCCCTGCCGATAAGATTTTTGTTCACAGGGAAACTTTGACAGGATCCATCGGTGTCATCATGCAAAGCGTGAATTATGGTGAACTTGCGGAACGGCTTGGCATCGATTTTGTAACAATCAAATCCGGCCCCTATAAAGACATCATGAGTCCGACAAGAGAAATGACCGAAGAGGAAATGGCCTTGATGCAGGAAATGCTGAACGATTCCTATGAAGGATTCGTTGACATCATAGTGGAAGGCCGTGATATGCCTGAAGAAGAAGTGCGGGCTGTTGCCGACGGCCGCATCATGAATGGGCGCCAGGCAGTGGAAGCGAACCTGGCAGATGATATTGGCTATGAAGAAGATGTTATAGAAGGGCTCCGCAACGATTTTGGCCTGGAAAATGCCCAGGTGATTGAATATGGCCTGTCGCAGAGCTGGGGTTCATTATTTGCAGTAAAAGTCGGTTCACTGTTCGGAAATGATCTTGAAACGCAATTATTGACGAAACTGATGACGGAATACAGTTCACCGCGCATGATGTATCTTTATGGTGAAAAATAAGGAGGGGCGATCATGGAAGACTTGACGATTCAGAAACAACCGCCAGCCAGTGATGCAGAAACCACTCGCCCCGGCAGCCGGCAATATGAAGAAGTGCAGTTCTATGAACGTAAACCCGCAGGATTCTGGATACGATTCTGGGCATACCTGATAGACCTGCTGCTGATTTCAGGTGTGACTTCGATTCTGTTTAAACCCGTGTTTGCACTTCTTGGCATTGAAACTTCCACGGATTCCTGGTATGCGCCATTTGCGATCCTGTCGGCCATTCTGTTCTATGCTTATTTCGTCCTGATGACGAAATTCTTCAGCCAGACAGTCGGGAAAATGATTTTCGCGATTAAAGTTGTATCATTGAAGAAAGACCATCTTGACTGGGGCACCCTGCTGTTCCGTGAATGGATTGGCAGGCTCATTTCAGTGACGGTTCTGCCACTTTATTTCATCGTCGGTTTTACGCCATTGAAACAGGGCGTCCACGATTACTTTGCGGATACCACCGTTGTACATGAAGAATCTTTCCGGAAACGAAGCATGATGCAGAAAATCCACCGCGAGGAGCCGGGGTTGCAAGAAGACCGGGCCTTTTAGTATGATGAAGGCAGGATAAATAAAGACGAAACACTAAAAGAATTGACAAAATAATAGTTGAAACCCACTCAATCGAGTGGGTTCTCTTTATGAGGATGGCGAAATCATGAATTCAGCAATGGAAAATGTATTTAATTTTATTGATCAGTATACTGTTGAAACCCAGAAAGAACAGGATACATCCTATCTGGAAAGTTTATTGACGACCACTGAAAACTGGCTGGACGGCTTGATTCAGCCTGCTGAAGAGGCCGGCAAGGAAGATATCCGAAAAGCGATTCAGCTGGCAGTTCTAAAGGGCATGAAAGAACATATCCAGCCGCACCACCAAATGACACCGGATGCCCTCGGTTTGCTGATGGGTTATCTCGTGGAACTTTTTGTGAAAAAAGAACAGGCGACCATACTTGACCCTGCTGTCGGAACAGGAAACCTTTTGTTGACCATCATGAATTACCTGGACGGCAAATTAATGGGCGCCGGCGTGGAAATCGATGATCTATTGATCAGGCTCGCTTCGAATATCGGCAACCTAGTGCAGCAGCCGATCACTTTATACCTGCAGGATGCTTTACAGCCTTTATTGATCGATCCGGTTGATGCAGTGGTTTCTGATTTGCCGGTGGGTTATTATCCGAACGATGAAAATGCAGCGACTTACGAATTAAAAGCGGAAGAAGGCATGTCATACGCCCACCATTTATTCATTGAACAGTCGTTGAAGCATACAGCGGAAGGCGGCTACCTCTTTTTCATCGTACCGAAAGCGCTGTTTGAATCGCCTCTGGCCAGTCAATTGCATAATTATTTGAAGAAGACTGCCCATATCCAGGCCGTCATGGAATTGCCGGATACTCTTTTTAAAAATTCCACTCATGCAAAGGGAATCCTTGTGCTGCAAAAGAAAAAAGAAGGCTTAAAAGCACCAAGGGAAGTGCTGTTGGCGAGAGTGCCTAATATGTCGAAACCCGATTCCATGGCGAAGTTTTTCGTTCAGGTCAATAATTGGTTTAAAGAAAATAAGGAATGAATTGGTGAAAATATGCTATAATGGATTCAGCAGAAACAGTTTACCAGACCAATCGAAAAGAGGGATGACCCATGAGTGAATCCAATGACGCACCGAAAAAAGTGAGTTTGCAGGAAGCTGTAAAGCGCCAGCTTGAAGCGAAAAAGAACCAGGCCGCAGACAAAAAAGGCGGTGGCAACGCATCGCTTGAAACCAAGAAAATGAAGAGCCAGCAAACGAAAAAAGTGAACAATACCCGCCGCAAGATGGGTGTGTAAGCAAAGAAAAGCGTCCGCGGGAGAATGGACACAGCGAAAAACAGACCAAAAGGGTCTGTTTTTTTCTTTTTCTGAGGAATTTCTCACATTTTCAGGCTGAGATTTCTATTAAGCAGGGTGAAAATGCTATAATTATTCACTGTAACAGCAGTTTCATTCAGATAGGGAATGCCCCGATTTCATGACGGTGTCCCGGATTGTGATAGACTTACACTATAATAACTTAAAAAGAGAGCTGATAAACTTGACTTCATCTACTAAGGAAACCACGTTTTTACCCATCCTTCTGGGGTCGGATATGAACGCATACGGCATGGCCAGGTCTTTTTATGAAGCATACGGCATCAAGCCGCTTGTTCTTGGAAGATCAAACCTGTCCGCTACCCAGAACAGTGATATCCTTCATTTTAAAGTGATCGAAGATTTGAATGAGGAAAAAACATTTCTGCCGGCAATGCTGAAAGAGGCGGAAGAAAACAAAGGGCAGAAACTTTTGCTTCTTGCCTGCGGCGACGATTACGCAAAACTCATCATACGGAATAAAGACAGACTCACGCCTTATTTCGAAGTTCCTTATATCGACGAAAAACTGATGAACCGCCTTGTGCTGAAAGAGAATTTTTATAATATCTGCGAGCAGTATGGATTCAGCTATCCACGCACGGATTTATGCACGTTTGAAAACTATAAAGAATTCTCGCCGAATTTCACCTATCCGATCATCATCAAAGCATCCAATTCAGTTGCTTACTGGAATGTTTCATTTCCGGGCAAAAAGAAAGTTTTTGTCGCACATGATCCAGCGGAAAAAGATGCGATTCTTGAAGCGATCTACAGTTCTCCCTACAAGGATAATCTGACGATCCAGGAATTCATTCCGGGCGATGACTCATTCATGCGGGTGTTGAACGCGTATGTCGGCAAAGACGGCAAAGTGAAATTGATGGCTCTCGGGAATCCGATTCTCGAAGAGCATTCACCGGAAGGGATCGGCAGCTATGCCGCAATCATCAACACATTTGATCAAAAGCTTCTCGACAAAGTGCGTTTCTTCCTTGAAGACATCGGCTATACCGGGTTTGCCAACTTCGACATGAAATACGATGCGCGCGATGATTCCTATAAACTGTTTGAAATCAACCTACGCAACGGCCGCAGCAGTTATTATGTAACTGCGAGCGGGCATAACCTGATGAAATATGTGGCAGACGACCACATCTTCAATAAGCCCCAGCAGCTTGTTTATGCAAAAGACAAGCATCTCTGGCTGATCATTCCGAAGAAAGTGCTGTTTAAATATGCACAGAATGAAGTGCTGAAAAAAGAAGCGAAACGCTTGATCAAAGAAGGCAAAGTCACTAATTCATTATTCTACAAAAAAGATTTTAATCCTAAGCGATGGATAAAACTTTCCCTGAACAATTTGAATTACCACCGTAAATACAAAAAATACTTCAATAATAAAGGTTTGTCGTAAGCTATGGAGAAGAAGACACTTGGCATTGTGGGGGGCGTAGGACCCCTTGCGACTATGTTTATCGGCGAAATGATCGTGCGCCGCACAAAAGCTGCAAAAGATCAGGATCACGTCAATTCGATCATCACAAACAATACCCGCATACCTGACCGTACCGCGTTCATTTTAGGCAAGTCTCAGGAGGACCCGGTCCCTGTCATGATATCGGACATGGAAAGGCTTACTGCGGCCGGTGCGGAACTTATCATCATCCCCTGCAATACAGCCCATACCTTTTATGAAGAGCTTCAGCAGGGATCACCGGTTCAGGTCATTCACATGATCCGGGAAACGATGAAACGGGCAGCGGAACAACAGGCGGAAAAAGTCGGCATCCTTGCAACGACCGGAACCGTTACATCGAAAGTCTATCAGCGGGCGGCGGATGAATTTGGGCTTGAACCAGTGCTGCCAAACGATGAAATTCAGGAAAAAGTCATGTCGATCATTTACGATAATGTCAAAGCCGGCAAAGATGCGGACAGGAAAACCTGGCAGGAGATCGTGAAGTATATGGAAGATCAGGGATGCGACCGCATCATACTCGGCTGCACAGAGCTGTCCATTGTCAAAAAGGACATGAACCTGCCTGATTTTTATCTGGATTCATTGATTGTATTGGCGGAAACGGCTATCCTGTCGTGCGGCTACGAACTTACTGAACCGCTCACATAAAAAAATGCCTTTTCCGGAAACGGAAAAGGCATTTTTTCTTTCTGGCTGATGACTTAAACCGATGGATTCTGGATATCATCGACTCTTGCCATCAACTCTTCCGGCGCATCATCCGTGCGGACGACAAGCACGTCGCACGTTGCGGAACGGACGATGTGTTCAGACACACTGCCGATCAGGAAACGTTCTACTGCATTCAAGCCGGTAGCGCCGCAGATGATCAAATCCGCTTCAGCTTTTTTGGCGAGCTCACGGGAAATCATTGTTTTGGGAGAACCGTACTCCACCAGGATGTTGACATTCTGGACGCCTGCTGCCATGGCGTCTTTTTTGTAATCCATAAGAAGGTCTTCCGCAAATTTCTGAGCTCTGTCTGCGATGGAGCGGTCATAGGCCTCTATGGCTGCAAAAGATCTTGTGTCAATGATATTGACAAGATTCAGCGTCGCATTATTGCGCGTCGCGATGCCCACAGATTTCCTGAATGCCCATTCCGCTTCTTTGGAACCGTCCACTGCCACCAAAATTTGTTTGTATTTCAATGTCATAAGCGCATTCCTCCTGTTCTATCTATGAAATTCGATAAATAGAGTGCAAGCTCCTTCTTTTTTAAGAAAAGAATCAAGGATAATTGTGACAGCTTCACGAATGGAGAGAAAATCAACCTGCATATTCAAATCTCTGACTGTGAATTTTAACAATTATATTAGTATAAATTGTAAGCGATAACAGTTTAAGATTTCACTTTTCAATGACTGCATAGAAATCTGTATAAATACTTTTATGATTTTCTGGATATTTACATTCAAATTGGGCAATATGCGTAAATATCTGTTAGAATGGATTTGCTTTGAAAATTAATTATTTTCTAATCTATATTTACTATTAATTGATTAATGGAGGGTTTCACCATGCGTATTGGAGTTCCAACAGAAGTTAAGAATAATGAAAACCGGGTAGCGATGACGCCAGCTGGTGTTGTCAATTTATCTTTATACGGCCACGAAGTTTTCATCCAGTCGGGAGCAGGCCTTGGATCTGGATTTTCAGATGAAGACTACACATCTGCCGGAGCACATATAGTTAATACAGCAGAGGAAGCATGGAATCAGGAAATGATCATGAAGGTCAAAGAGCCGGTTTCAACTGAATACGGCTATTTCCGTGAGGGCATGATCCTGTTCACGTATCTGCACCTTGCACCGGAACCGGAATTGACAAAAGCGATGCTGGAAGCGAAAGTTGTCGGAATTGCCTATGAAACTGTACAGCTGCCGAACAACACATTGCCTTTATTGACTCCGATGAGTGAAGTTGCCGGCAAGATGTCCACTCAAATCGGTGCGCAGTTCCTTGAGAAGATCCACGGGGGCGGAGGAATACTGATTGGTGGAATTCCAGGAGTGTCACGCGGTAAAGTTACAGTGATCGGCGGCGGAGTAGCAGGAACAAATGCTGCGAAAGTTGCGGTCGGAATGGGAGCGGATGTTACAATTCTTGACTTGAACCCTGACCGTCTTCGCCAATTGGACGATTTGTTCGGCCGTGATGTGCAGACGCTTATTTCAAACCCATTGAACATTGCGCAATCAGTCCGAAATTCGGATCTTGTAGTGGGTGCCGTGTTGATTCCAGGTGCCAAAGCGCCGAAACTGGTAACTGAAGACATGATCAAATCAATGAAACCAGGTTCAGTTGTTGTCGATATCGCAATCGATCAGGGCGGAATTTTCGAAACAAGCGACCGTATCACCACACATGACGAACCGACTTACATCAAACATGGCGTCGTTCATTATGCAGTAGCGAATATGCCAGGGGCAGTGCCGCGCACGTCAACTATCGGATTGACGAACGTAACAGTTCCTTATGCAGTTCAAATTGCCAATAAAGGTTATAAAAAAGCGATTCTTGAAAATGAAGCGCTGAAAAAAGGCGTCAATACACTTGAAGGCTACATCACTTATAAAGCGGTGGCAGACGATCAGGGAGCCGAGTACAAATCGGTTGACGAATTATTGGCATAAGCCAATTAACAAAAAAGCTGCACCGGGCATTTGCCGGATGCAGCTTTTTTTGTCGAGAAAGCATATTCTTTTCTAATCATTACGCTGCATATCTTTTAATGTCTCGAAGCTA
>NZ_JRGN01000202.1 GCF_000775575.1 Planococcus sp. CAU13 | reverse complement strand
AAAAAGAAGAAGCGGTAATCAGCGGAATTTCATTGAAGAAAAAAGCGGCTACGATCGTTTTGGAGAAGAAGAAGCTCACGGGTGTCACGGCCAGAGTCGGTATAGTGCTGGATATTTCCGGATCCATGCGGAAATTGTATAACGAAGGTGTCGTGCAGGAAGTGGTGGAGCGGGTGCTGGCGGTCGCGAGCCAGTTCGATGATGACGGCGAATTGGACGTCTGGGTTTACGACAATGAATTCTCCCGTCTGCCGGGAGCTACCGAGGCGACATTCATGGGCTATGTGGAAAAAAACATCCTGTCTAACACCGGCGTCCACAAATTCGGGCGCAACGACGAGCCGAAAGTGATGGAAGACGTCATCCGCAAGTATACGAAGCAGGATCCGAGCGGAGAGCCGGTATTCCTCGTCTTCATCAATGACGGCGGCTGCAAACCAGGCATCAGGAAATTCATTGTGGAATCTTCGGACAAGCCGATATTCTGGCAGTTCGTCGGAATCGGCAACGCGAATTTCGACGTGCTGCGGAAACTCGATACAATGGGCGGACGGGTGATCGACAACGCGAATTTCTTCCATATTGAAGACATCAGCAAAATATCGGACGCAGAATTATACGACCAGTTGCTGAACGAATTTCCGATGTGGCTGAAGGAAGCGAAGGCGAAGGGGATATTGCGGTAACTATATGGAGGCACCTATGAAAACTCAATATTATTTAGGCTGGATGAGCAATTTTCTGCCGGAACCATTAGCCAATGTATTACAGGAAGATTTAACGGACCGGAAATCGCTTGTGATGATCAGTGCGAATCCGTCTTCTGATGAGGCGGACGGTGCTGCTGAACGTTCATGGCTCCATCAGGCGGGTATCGGGTTTGAGGAATCTCACTTGATCAATTACAGTGTGCAGAAGGAAGAGGCCCATACTTTACTGCAAAGGGCTTCCGTCATTTTTCTGTTAGGCGGCAATACGATTGAACAAAATGAGTTTTTGATGGACTATGAACTGCCGGGACTGATCCGGAAAAGCAGCGCCGTTGTAATAGGAGCGAGCGCCGGCGCGATTAATATGTCGGCTAAATGGCTCGCTTCAAGAAACTTTGGATATGATATTGAAAAAAACACTCTTTACGAGGGAATTGGCCTGAATAATTTTTCTGTCCTTTCCCACTTCGATCTTGAGAATAACATGGCGCTGGTTCGGGATGAACTGTCTCTTTTATCGGAAGAGATGGCTGTTTACGCATCGAACAAGGATTGCGCTGTCCGTGTAACGGGAAATAAAATCGATATTTTCGGTGATGTGTATTTAATATCCCGCTCAGAGATTCAGAAATTGGATGAGACTTTATAGCCGTCAGTTCACATCCCCAATAGCGCCTGTATTTAAATGAGTCGCGGTGTCAAAAAACTTTAATCAGTGCAATAAACCTGCATAAGAAATGGACTCTTTTCAATTAGAGGGATCCCCAAAATACAAAAAAGAAAAAACACCCCGATTGAGTCACTGGCATCTGCATGCTAACTCCTCAGTGAAGGGTGTTTTTAGTGTCTATCAATAATCTGAAAGATCCGGCGCCTTCCGTTTCCGCGTTGCCTGTTCATAGGCGTAGGCAAGTTCGATCAGGCGCGGTTCGCTGAAAGCTCCGGCACTGAACGTCACACCGACCGGCAGCCCACTGCGCGTGTAGCCGGCAGGGACAGTGATGGAAGGGTAGCCCGCTTTTGCCGGCATGGCGGCGCCGCGGTTATTTTGGAACAGCAGCGCATCCAGGTTGTGTTCGCGCATGGTGACATCGAGCCCTTCTGCAGCTGTGGTGCGCAAATCGGTTTTGCGGTGCAGTAAATAGGTGGGATCGGTCGGATCATCGCTCATGGACTGTGATTTTTCCAGTTCCGCCTGGCCGAATTTCATCCGGCGCTCCGGATCCTGTTTATTGAACTCAATGACGTCAGCCAGTGATTTGACCGGCACCTCGTCCGGCACGGTCTGCAGATAATCGTTTACGCCGCGTTTGAATTCGTACCACAGCACGTCTGACTGGAAAGGCTGCACGGGGATCGTCACTTCTTCGACGATGGCGCCGAGCCCTTTCAGCTGTTCAATTGCCTCATCCATGATGGCACGTTCATCCGGTTGTTCATCGTTCAGAAATGAAATATCGACACCGATGCGTGCGCCTTTCAGGCCGTCCGTTTTCAGATGAGGCGTGTAATCGGTCAGTGCGTGACCAATGCTCGCTTGTGTAGCGGAATCATGTTCGTCGACTCCGGTCATGGCGCCGAGCAGGATGGCGGCATCGGCAACAGTTCGCGCCATCGGTCCAGGCGTATCCTGGCTTTCGGCAAGCGGAATGATGCCTGAGCGGCTGAGGAGGCCGACCGTCGGCTTGATGCCGACGATCGAATTGGCGCTGGCCGGGCTCAGGATTGAACCCGACGTTTCGGTGCCGACGCCGGCAACTGCGAAATTCGAAGCGATGGCTGCGCCTGTTCCTGAACTCGATCCGCCGACATCTCCCGCTTCGAATGTTTTGATTCCGTATGGATTGAGCACCTGTCCGCCGAGTGCGCTGTAGCCGCTCGGGCCGTCTTTCGACATAAAATAAGCCCATTCGCTCATATTCACTTTCCCGAGAATAATGGCGCCGGCGTTGCGCAGCTGCGACGCCACAAAACTATCCTGCCGCGCGAAATTCTGTTGAAGGGCGATGGTGCCGGCCGTCGTCGGCATCCGATCCGCCGTTTCGATATTGTCTTTCAATAATACGGGGATGCCATATAAAGGACCTTGTCCATCCTGGCCGCGCATGTCATCCAGCTCTGCTGCAATTTTCAGCGCGTCCGGATTGAGAGTCAGAATGGAATTGATCTTCGGTCCGTTCCGGTCGAACTTCTCGATTCGGTCTAGGTAAGCCTGCACCAGTTCCACTGAAGTGAGCCGGTTTTCCTGAAAGGCCTGTTGAATTTCCTGGATTGTTGCTTCGTTGATTTGGAAGGGGTTTATAGTCATCTGAAGGCTCCTTAATAATGTAGTTAAATATTTTAAGTATACACCAAATCTCCAGGTTTTATTATCCTGAATCCGTTTAATGGGCTTCACGAACAGAAAGGGAATAATAAGGGGAAAATTGAGGTTTCATCAATAAAAATTCAAGGAGGTTGTTTGATGACGAGAATCCCGCACTCACGTCTGGCTGCTTTGGAAAATGCGGATTTTCATACATTGAAAGCGACACCGGAGACGGTACATTGGGGCTATTTCGACAATAGTATGGAGCCGGCATTGACCATTGATTCTGGAGATCTGGTGTACGTCGAGACAGTGACGCATCATGCCGGGGACGCACCCGACCTGATGATGGACGAAGGGATACGGAAAATTTACGAGACGATTACGGAAGAGCAGCGGGAACCCGGTCCGCATCTTTTGACTGGGCCGATTGGAGTGAAGGGGGCAGAACCGGGAGATGTGCTTGAAGTGCAGATTTTGGCGCTTGAGCCCCGAATGCCTTATGGCTCCAACCTGGCGGCGCCGTGGGGCTTCCTGGCTGACGATTTCAATAATGAAGAACGGGTCACCATTTACAAAATTGACGCGGAACAAAATTGGCTGACCGCCCAGTTTGCTTATCAATATCCGACAGAGTATTATGTCGCCGGCAAGATATACGAGCCGGATGAAGTCAACCGGGTCGAGGCTCTCAAGAATATGCAGATCCCCGCAAGGCTCCATGTGGGAATAATAGGCGTAGCTCCGCCGACGAACGGAAAAGTGGATTCGACTCCTCCTGACGTTCACGGCGGCAACGTCGATAATTGGCAGATCGGCGAAGGTGCGACGATGTATTATCCTGTCCATGCCGCCGGTGCTTTGCTGTCGCTTGGCGATGCCCATCTCGCACAGGGCAACGGCGAAATAAGCGGAACCGCTGTCGAAGCATCACTCAATTGCCTCATCAAGGTTACGCTCCGAAAAGATATGAAACTTTCGCTGCCGGTTCTTGAAACGGATGAGGACTGGATGATCCATGCTTTTCATGAAGATTTGGAGGAAGCCGTGAGAATCGGGGCGCACGAGACGCTGAAGTTCCTGAAAACCTATTACGGCGTCAGCAATGAAGACGGCTATTCGTTCCTCAGCACTGCCGCGGATATCCACATCACCCAGGTTGTCAACGGCAACAAAGGGATCCATATCACCATCCCTAAAAAATTCATCCTGCCCAATACGGAGTTTAATATTCACCCGGATTGAAGGTGATAAAAAAGATACGAAGAAAATTCGTATCTTTTTTGTGTTTTATTTTAGATTCCAGCTTGCACCCGACCAATTTCGTCAGCTCGTCACCAATTGGCTGTTCAGGCGCTCAATCCATCCGGCAAGCATTTCTTCCGTAACTGCCCCTTTGCTGAAATTAACAAGGGCACGGAGCGGCATAAACTTCATCATGGCAGCTATCATTTTTATAGTGTCGGCGGTCATATCGGCTTCATGCAGCAGTGAATTGCTTTCACTGAATTTGGCCAGCATCTCATGAGCGATTGGTGCTAAATGCGGATACGACAGCAAATCACCGATTGTTGTGTTCCGGTGGACCAGTATTGGAATGCTCACGGTGGACCGGACATGAATGGTTTCTGCGAGAACGAGGTCACGTGAAGATTTACCGATGAGAATGTTGAATTCACCCGTTTCCACATGCCAGTCTTTTATTGTCACATTGTAGTAGGCGAATGCCCGTTTATCCAGTGTAAAGGCAATATTTTTTTCCTCGCCTGGCTGCAGATCCACCTTTTCAAAACCTTTTAATTCTTTTTCAGGGCGAATGACGGTGCTTTCCGTATCCTGTACATACAGCTGGACAATTTCCTTTCCTGCTCTATTTCCTGTATTTTTCACGGTCAACCTGACAGAAACCGTGTCCTGATCGCTGATCTCTTTCGAGTCGACTTTGAGATTGCTGTAGTCGAAGCTTGTGTAGCTCAGCCCATGGCCAAAAGGGAACAGCGGTTCAATCTCTTTCTTATCGTAGTAGCGATAGCCGACAAAAATGCCTTCTTTATATTCCACTTTGTCCCCTTCACCGGGAAAATTGAGGAATGAAGGATTATCGCTCAATTTTTTCGGGAAGGTCTCTGCCAATTTGCCGCTTGGATTGGCATCTCCGAACAATAAATCAGCAATTGCTCCGCCAAGCGCCTGCCCGCCGAGATAGCCTTCGAGAACAGCTCCGGCTTTATCGAGCCACGGCATTTCGATGGGGGCGCCGTTGCTTAGCACAACCACGATTTTGCTGTTCACTTCTGCAATGGCCTCGATCAGCTGTATGTGGTTATCCGGCATCCGGAGATGTTCACGGTCATAGCCTTCGGATTCATAACGGTCCGGGAGGCCGACGAACAGAACTGCTGTATCTGCCTTTGCAGCGATCGTTTTGGCTTCATTGATCAGGCCTTCATCGGTCTCATCACTTGTGAGGTCGTAGCCCTGTGCATACAAAATCTCCGTACTTTCACCTGCGACATCTTCAATTTCTTCATAGATGTTTTCGAGCCTGGTCGGATTGACATGAGAGCTTCCGCCGCCCTGATAGCGCGGTCTGTGAGTGAATCCGCCGATAACCGCAATCGTCCCGGATCTTTTCAATGGAAGAAGAAAATCATTCTTCAACAGGACCATGCTTTCACGCGCAGCTTCTCTAGCAAGCTGGTGATGCAGCTCCGGGTCATAAACAGCGCTTTCTTTTTTATTGTCCAGTGCTTTAAAAATAATTTTCAAAAGACGTTCTGCAGTCTGGTCCAGTTTGTTCTCATCCAATCGGCCGCTGGTTACGGCTTCCATAATTTTCTTGTCGCCGATTCCATGGCTGGATGGCATTTCAAGGTCAAGTCCGTTTTCCAGGGCAACTCCACGCTCATTTACAGCGCTCCAGTCAGAAACGACAAATCCTTCCAGTCCCCATTCGTCTTTCAGAATTTTATTCAATAAATAATTGTTCTCCGACGCAAATTCGCCATTCACTTTGTTATAAGCGCACATGACTGTCCATGGCTTCGCTTTTTTGACTGCTTCTTCAAAACTGGCAAGATAAACTTCGCGCAATGTTCTTTCATCCACAAGGACATCGACTGACATCCTGCGGTGCTCCTGATTATTGGCGGCAAAATGCTTCAGCGAAGTTCCCACTCCCTGGCTTTGCACGCCGTTGATATGGCTGGCTGCCATCTGCGAGGACAGGTAGGGATCTTCTGAGAAGTATTCAAAATTCCTACCACAAAGCGGAGAGCGTTTGATATTGGCGCCAGGGCCGAGGAGGACAGCGACATCTTCAGCCTGGCATTCTTTGCCGAGAGCTGCCCCGACTCTATGGATCAATGATCGGTTCCATGTGCTGGCTAATCCTGCCGCGGAAGGAAAACAGGTGGCGGGAACGCTTGTGTGAAGAGAGAAGTTATCAGTTTCCGCTGACTGTTTTCTTAACCCATGAGGGCCGTCTGCCACCATAATGGAGGGAATGCCCAGTCGTTCAATCCCTTTCAACTGCCAATAATCCAACCCCGAACACAGACTGGCTTTTTCTTCAAGAGTCATGTCAGCGATGATATTCTTCAGGTCTCTTGCCATGTTTATCCTCCTGTTAAAAAGTGATATAAAAAATTTTGATTATTCACTTTAATTTATATTCTTTCCCACTACATGTCTATTAAATCACCTTATGAGAAGTGTGCGTAACACAGGGTCCAAAGTGGATCTTCCGGAAAACGGATTGACGCAAGAAGCGGCTGTATTGCTTGAAAGTCTGGGATAAACCATTTTTTCTTCCAGTTTACAAAAGTCCGCCCCATTGGTATATTGAGCGTGAATAAGGTTACCCACAAATACGGATAAGGAAAAGAGGTTGGAACAATGGATGTAAAATTTCCTATTGGAAAATTGGAAGTTCCTGAACACGTAGAACCTGAGCATATCCAGGAATGGCTGGGGAAAATCGGTACGTATACGGCGCGTCTGCGGGAAGCGGTCGATGGACTCAGCGACGAGCAGCTCGGCAGGAAATATAGAGAAGGAAGCTGGACAGTGCGTCAGCTCGTGCACCATATTGCGGATTCACAGCTTACCATGTATCAGCGCCTGCGACTGGCTTTGACGGACGACAACCCGACGGTTCCGCCTTTCGATCAGGAGAAATGGGCAGAGCTTCCTGACAATGAATTGCCTGTTGAAAGTTCGATCCGGATATTGGAAGGGCTGAACGTGAGGATCGTTGCCATCGGGCAGCGTGTAACTGAAGCGGAGCTGGGCCGCGTCTTCACCCACGAAGTGAACGGTGAAATCACTGTGGCCATCAAACTCGCGAAACTGTGCTGGCACGAAGAGCATCATCTGGCGCATATTCAAATTGCTTTGGAGAATTAAACTGCAATGTTATTAAAATAAAATTACAAAACCGCCGAACGGATATTTTTCCGTTCGGCGGTTTTTGCCTGGAAGAATTTAGCGGAAGGCGAATTTGGTATGCGGAATTTATTGTCATAAATAAAGAAATTCGCGCCCCTGTGTTCCAAACAATTCTAAACGATTCTGACAATACATGACAATTTATATTCCATACATCGACACGCCCGCCGAATCAAAATTGCAGGCGTGTTTTTTTCTTTTTATGCAGGCTTATGAATTGTGTGAGAATTGTGCGAAACACAGGGTACAAATGGGAACTGCTGGAAATATGATTAAATCTTCGCCCAAAGGGAAAACCAGTAGAAATACATTTTTACCAAGGAGGAAATTTTATGAGAAGAGACACACTGGAATTGATCCTTTATACAGGCGCAACTGCTGCGAGTTTGTTCATGCTGGTGAAAACATACAATAAACGCCAAAACACGTATTGGGCATATGAAGACCATGACTTGCGGAACAGCGTAGAGGTGGACAAACGGGAAAGTCCGAATGCCGGGGTGGACCCTGCTGAAAATGGTCTCAGTGAACTGGACTCCGCATACCGCGCCGAATGGGTTTCAATGGGCTATCCGCAAACCCACCGGGAAATCGAAAAGAATGAAAACTGGAATAATTGATGAAAAGCTCCATCGCCGGGAATGCAGGATTCCCGGCGATGGAGTTTTTTAGAGAGAAAAACGGCTGTGTGATCAAAGAATGCCAATAAGTGATCATAGAATCGTTTGAGTGATCATA
>NZ_JRGN01000242.1 GCF_000775575.1 Planococcus sp. CAU13 | reverse complement strand
CCGCTTCTTCTTTTTTCGGTTTTTTAAAAATCTTATCGAATAAACCCACAAGATATGCCCCCTGTTATTGTTCTTTTATAGAAGTATACCTGCTTGCCGAAACATTTTACAACCTTTTCCAGGTCTCTTGAACTTCAGTTTCCTGCTATTCAAAGATGGACCTTCTCATTTGAAAATTCTCTTTCACTTTAAATTATTTGAATATTTAAAAAACATTGTTTTTTATTTTTTTCAAACTTATAATTAAATGAAGCAACTTGAGTATTGGCTAGATTTCAAGAAAATAAGGAACTAGCGCTTTATCA
This sequence comes from Planococcus sp. CAU13, assembly GCF_000775575.1. Classification (GTDB taxonomy): domain Bacteria; phylum Bacillota; class Bacilli; order Bacillales_A; family Planococcaceae; genus Planococcus. The sequence continues at coordinate 1,975 of NZ_JRGN01000242.1, read as the reverse complement.
ACAAATTTTTCAACGTTTCTTCTGTTCTTCAATGTTTTTTATTCTTTTATTAAAGGGAGGAATTCAACTAATGTACAAAGAAAAGACGAAAAAACAATTAGCCAGCTACAAGGTGAAACAACTTGGAGTTTTGAAGGATGGAATATGGAAAACCAACAAGAAGCCTTATCCACACATCTTGCCTACAGAGCAAAAGGAATTGAATTTGCTGGAACCGTACCGGGCAGATTTATTAAGTTATATAGCACAGCAAAAGATCCAGTTGCACCGTGATTTTCATCATCTAAATTCATCACAGGCAGTATGTCTGAACTTTTTTTATCCCCTCCTCAAAGAAAATCTGCTTCCCCTACTGCTGAACATATTAAAAAATAAAGAAGAAACGGTTGAGATTTGTGAATTCGAAAAGGTCATTTCCAGAAGTGAAGGAACAAACTTCGACTTCTATATTAGATTAAAGTCTGGAAAACAAATTTTTTTCGAAATCAAATATACAGAAAGTGGATTCAAGAAAGAACAGCCGAGCGAAGCTTATCAAGCCAAACATGAAGTTGTATACAAAGAACGATTAGTTGGCAAATTACGCCCCGGTATAAACGAATATGAAACTTTAATGAAAAACTATCAATTGCTCCGCAATATTTCATATGTGGATGCATCAGATCAAAATCTGCTCGTCATTATTTGTCCAGAAGGGAATATCAAGCTCAGACAGGAGTACGAGACGCTGGTTGATAATCTCATTGCTCCAGCCCTTCATAAGAATATACGGTTCTTAACATGGGAAACCATCTGGACTGAACTTATGGACTTGTTATTAGCCTCCCCTGCCGTTCCCGAGCGTTTGCGAAATCAATATAAACTTTTCGGTGAAAAATATTTAGCTGATGAAAAGAATGATCTGTATGAAAAAAAGTGATGCAATCGTAGCTGACATCACAATCTATGCGATGAAACAAATTCAGATGGCAAAATATGATCTCCAGTTGACGGGGGAAGAAGATTACTGGAACGGTGAAATTAAAGCAATGAAGTATCTTCTTTTGCACATGGATAAATTAGTAGGCAGAAAAGCGAATAATGATTTAAATATGCCGGATTTGATTGCGGTATTTGACCGGGTGGATGAAAAAAGGAAAGAGAAATTCAATTTTTTCTGGGAACGCATTTGGGACAATGACATCGACGTTTAAGCAAAAGCAGGACTATTCTGTATATAGTTTAATGTGCACATTTTTTTGTGAAAGAGACCGCCATATGCAACCGACTCTCTCTTATGCTGTTAGGGAGCTCCATATCGATCTTTTGTTTTTGGAGGAATTTTATTCATCTGAAGATTTCAGAGACTGATTTATTGCAAATACCGTCGGCAGAAACTCAGGGTTAACAAAGTTTATTGCTGCTAAACATTCTGTATTTGAACTCGAACGGGAATCTGATTTGGAGATGGTTTTTTAAAATGATGAAGGAGAGATATTTTTCTTAATTGAAAATAATATCAGTGCTCAGTTTCAGCCTATCAAGCTCTTAATTATAAAAAAGGGGTTTGGAATATGAGATGTGCGGTGCGCGCATTAAATCTTATACAGTTCTTTTCTAGAAATGTAAAGTATTAGTAAAATAAAGTATGAATGCTGCTTGTGATTTTTTATTGCTCAATTCTCAATATTCTTTCTCCTGAACGCAAAAAATCAGCCCCTAAGGAGCTGATTTTTTCTGTTGATGCGGATGAAGGGAGTCGAACCCCCACGGTGTCTCCACCACTAGACCCTGAACCTAGCGCGTCTGCCAATTCCGCCACATCCGCAGGATCGATATCCTGTAAAACAGGGTCAATTATTATTTTGCCTTCATTAAAACAAAATGTCAAAGAGAAATTTTTACTGCGTTAAATTGTTTCATATTTTCGCTGTTTGAGGATTCTATAAGCGTTATTTTTGGTTCTATGAGCACTTTTCTAAGTTCTATGATCACT
>NZ_JRGN01000316.1 GCF_000775575.1 Planococcus sp. CAU13 | reverse complement strand
TTATATCGTCGCTCAGCAGAAAATATCGTCGTTTAAAACATTATATCGTTGCTCAAGATTTTCACACCAAAGAAAAGCCGAAGTCCCCATATCGAGGGCTTCAGCTTTCTTCTTTATGGTCTCCAGTTTATAAAACCGTAATGCCTTACTCGGCCTTCTCCCTCCACTCATCTTCCAAAATCGCCATTTCCCAGAGGCTCCAATACTCATCCCCGAACTTTTGATGGTCGCGCATCAGTCCTTCTTTCAGGAATCCGGCCCCTTCATAACAGGCGATGGCGGGTTTATTAAAATCGAAGACGCCCAGTGTGACGCGATGAAGCTTGTGTTCTTCAAAAGCGATTTCGAGGATCTGCCGCATCATTTGGCTGCAAATCCCTTTGCCTTTCGCATCGGGATCACCTATCATCACGCGCCCGATTCGTGCAGACCGATTATTCCGGTCGATGCGCGCCAATGAAATATGACCGATCAGTCGATCTGTTTCCCTATCAATCACACTGTAAATATGAGCCGATGAATCTTTGTCGTTCGCATCTTTCAGGTATTCTTCGAGCTGAAACTCAGTTAACGGGAAAACAAAACCTGGGCCCGCCCATTGGAGCATCAGCTCAGGCGTATCCACCCATTCAATCAGCTGCTTGAAGTCAGCCGGTTCGAAATAACGTAATTTGATCATCAGGGCCACTTCCTCTTCTTAAAATCAGTTCAGTAGTGTTCTCTACCCTTTCCTGATTGACCTTAATATCAATTACGCGAATTTATTATTCTTTCAGCTGAGCTGCTTTTTCTTTGCTGTCCCGTTCTTCAAGGTATTTTTCCAGCGCAGTCTTATTTGGATCTGGCCCCTTCTCTTTCACAACAAGCACTTTATGGATATCATTCAATAAAAGAAGGCCTCTGATTAAAATACCGATGATGATACCGAGTGCCAGTACCCCGCCGATTACGAGGTCCACCATCATCAATAATAAGACGATGACGATGCTTATCACTATAGAACCAAACAATATCATGCCCAATCCCCTCATTTCCCTGTAATCCTCCAACCCTTCACCAGCGTCAGAGTCTACTTTTTCTTCATTTCGCGCTTCAGCATGCGGATTTGGCCGCGGTGGCTGATTTCGTCTTCGAGCACGTGGAACCAGAGATAGTAATTATTGAAAGCGACGCCGTTCGGCCAGGTGTTTTCTTCAAACAGCCAGGCTTCGTCTTTCGTCTTCAGCTGTTTCAGCGTTTCCCGCCGGACTTCCGCCAATTCTTCCAGGTAATATTCCAAAGGCCGTTCATTGATATTGCGGCGCCCTTCATCACCCAGGGACAATGCCGAACTCCATTTTCCCGCCTCTTCTTCAGAGAGGTCACGGTTCTCAAATGAAATCACCTGATGGACTTTTTCGATGGCAGCAATGTGCATCAGCAGCGCGCCAATCGAGTTGCTGTGGCGCGTCTGTAAATGATCCAGATCGTCCATGCGCAGACCGCCGATTTCCCATAGCGTTACTGCGCGGGCATGCTCGAGCATCGAAACGAGTTCGCCTACTTTACCTGCATAGCCTTTCGGCGATTTGATGACATAATCGATCATTGCTTCATCTCCTTTTTGTAATAAACCAGCGTGGTGCGCTCATTTATCTGTTCAAATCGCGGCGTCCGCTCATATCCGAGCTTTTCGTATAAGTAGCAGTTGCCTGTTTCTTCAGCGAGCGTCGATAGCTCCCAGACTCTGTCTTCCGGAAACTTCTGCTCTGCCATTTTCATGGCTTGTTGCGCGATCCCTTTTCCCTGGTAGGGTGGTGTGATGAAAATCGGACTGATCCATAAGCTGCCGTTCTTTTCTTTGCGGACAATATGAATCGCGCCGGCCAATCTATCATTAGCGAATATCCTAAAATAATGGCTGTCCGGATTTCTCAGCCTGCTGATGGTTTTCTCCAGGGGTTCGTTCGCCGGGCTCTTCTCGTAATCCCTGTATTTTTCCAGTAAGGGAGTAAATGCCGCAATCTGTAATCCATGAATTTCGGCAGCGTCTGTCATTTGCGCCGGCTGTAAGGTGATTTTCATTTGTCTGCCCTCATTTGCTTTCAGTCAATCTGCTTCGATCTTTATCCTGTACCATCGTTTGAAATGCGGCAAAGTCGGTCTTGAAATCTTTAATTTTAATGAAACCGAAGTTTTCATAGAGGCGGATGGCGCGTTTATTGAATGTGGCAGCTGTCAGCCGCAGCGGAAAATCCGGGTGCTTCCGGACGATCTCCTCATGGACAAAAGTAAAGAACTTACTCCCTTTGCCTTGCCCGGTTTCTGCCGGCCGCATCCCCAGGCCGAAGTCGATAAATCCTTCCGGGTAGATACCCATTATTCTGCCGGCAGGAACCTGCGCCGAATTGCCGATGCAATAAAAGCCGAACAGGTCACCTGTTTCGTTCCGAACCGCGCGGTAAGTGCCTTCCAGCATTTCGCTCATTGATTCGTCATTCAATTCGTTGTTATAGAAGTCATAAGGGTAAGGATAGCGCCACTTCAATATGAGTGTGGCGGTTGCTTCAGTCATCGGTTCTGATGTGAAATTCATTTTTGCACCTTCTTTTAAGGGGTTTTTTCACTTTATGCCTGGTTAATAAAGTGACATCTCCTTTAAAATTTTTATCAGTTATATTCATTTGTCGAAATTCTTTTTTGAGCAGCCTGCACCACCCATCCCGTCCCCGTATTGCCGTTTTAGTTTCCCGGTACTTTCTTCTTTATCCAAAAATGAAGTCAGCTCTGGAACTCTTTTTTGAAAGAATCGGTAATGATGTTCTTTTCCTTCAAGCGCTTCAAACCGGGCATTAAAAACTTTTTGTTTCACAATGTTAAAAATCGATTTATTTGATGCCAGAAATTCTTCGCTGATGAACGTCCCTTTACCCGCCTCGTCCGTCCCGCAATCCATATAAATATTTCGGATGGCCGTCAGATCAGCAGTTGCCACCAACTTTTCCATCTCTTCCTGATTCGCATAAAAAGCACTGGACAATAAAATCAAGTTTCTAAAAACACCTGGATACTTGCAGGCCGTGTAGAGTGCGATTTGGCCGCCCATCGAAATTCCGGCCATCGCCGCTGCATCTTTTTGTGTGCGATATTTCCGGTCAATCAACGGTTTCAACTCTTCCACTACAAAACTGCTGTATGCGTCTCCTTTTCCACCGAAAGACAGTGTCTCGTCCGCCAATAACTTCCTGCTGAATTCATTGTTCGGCCATGGGCAATATTCATCTTTCCGTTCTGGACTGTTTTGATCTATTGCCACTACAATGATTTCCAATTTATTTTCGTCCAGATACTTTTCCAGCCGAAGGGATAGTCCGCCTATTGCCTCTTTGTCGTTGAAGACGTTTTGCCCGTCATGCATATAAAGGACTGGATAACTCTTTTCCTTTTCATGATAATCGGCCGGCGTGTAAACGCGAACCAGTCGTTCATTGGCTAATTTGTTGGAGTAAACCGGGAATATATCAAGCATCTTTTTCTTCCTTCCATATTTCAATGCTTACTTATTTTCATTTCCTAAGTAATATGTCTCCAATTCCTTTTCGCTCCCCGGCGACACAAAGTATGCCTTTGCATCAGGCCGCGAGCTGACGACTTTCTTCATTTCCCCGCCTATATAATGAATGGCGGCGCCATCGTCCGCAGCGATACCCGGCTGCAGGATGCCTTCGTCCACAAGCTTCCGGTACGTCGGCCGCCTGTCCGCTTCGCCGTCGTAATGTGGGCAGTTGCTGCCTTTGAGAAAACCAAGCGCTTTCAACGGCTCAAGCCCGGTACCGTAAGAATCCGTCACGCCTTCTTCAAACCAGCAAATCGAGCCTGCGCTGATGCCGGCCAGCACAATTCCCTGATCGAGCGCTTTTCTGAGGATCTCATCGAGTCCCCACTCCCTCCACAGCGCAAGCAGGTTTTTCGTGTTGCCGCCACCTACATAGATGATGTCTTTTTCCAATACATAACGTTCCAGATCCCTTACCGGCGGCTTGAATAAAGACAGATGGCTCGGTTCGCAATTTTGTTCATTAAAGAAACTGTAGAAATTGTCTATCATGCTTTGCGCGTCTCCGCTTGCCGTGCCGATGTAACAGATTTTCGGATTGGCTTTCGGGGATTGCTGCAGAATATAGCGGTCGAGCAGCGGATTTTCCGGTTCCATCAGGAAACCGCCGCCGCCCATGGCGATGATTTGTTTCATGCGGCTCACTCCTCTGTGTTTTAGTCGGTCTTTTTTCGAATTTTTTGCGAGTTGAGCGTATTTAGGTGAAAGTTGAGCGTATTCGGCACCAACTTGAGCTTATTTCAAAACCCCACCGGCTGCTCAGCTACTTTCTTGTCGATAGGTAAATTCTACCGTTGAGATCTGTCTATTACAATGAAATTCGGAACATTTTGACTTGGCCGACTTTATTCGTGCCTATTTTCTGACAGATGGGGTAAAATGAATTTACTACAGCGCCAATTGCAGATTCTAAGATGAATTCAGGAGGAATGCAGGTGGATGTCGATACAGTTTTGAATTGGTACATTTTCTTGCTGGTTGCCGCAGCTGTCCTTTGTATGGTGATGGCATGGTTCGTCACCCGGGTTTCCGAGAATCTTGTAATCGGTTTTATCAGTATTTTCATCGCCAGCCTGCTTTGCCTGATGCTGATCATCGGCTGGTTCCAGACCATGACAGAAGGCGCCGCGGATGGTAATATCCACTGGCTCTTCAGTTACGGTCTCGTGCTTCTTCTGTATCCCGCCTACCTTTTCATGAATTGGTTCGTTTTGAAAAGAGCCCGCGGTGTTCAGGCGGAAGACTAAAATTCCCTGGTTTCCGGACCGGGCTTTTTTTATGGCAATAAAAGATCTTATTCGAATGAAAAGGTTTTATTTTAAATAAAGATTTTATTTC
>NZ_JRGN01000136.1 GCF_000775575.1 Planococcus sp. CAU13 | reverse complement strand
GGGTCGAAGGTTCGAATCCTTCATGGCTCATCTTTAATTTCCTTGCGCCTGTTCAGCGCGGGGCCTTAGCTCAGCTGGGAGAGCGCGTCGCTGGCAGTGACGAGGTCAGGGGTTCGAGCCCCCTAGGCTCCATTGTTCCATGTGTATTTGTACTATCCATGTGTAAAAATCCCGTATCCATTCAATTGGATACGGGATTTTTTTGTGCAATATATTCGGATTGCGGACGGAAGATGACGTTGTCGGATTGCTGTTCAAGCGTATGGGCTGTCCAGCCGACGATTCGGGCGACGCTGAATGTGGGCGTAAACAGCTCAGGCGGCATATTGATGGAGCGCATGATGGCTGCCGCGTAGAATTCGACATTCGTGTAGAGGGCCCGGCCCGGTTTTCGTTCGTTCAGCAAATGGATGATGCGTTTTTCTGCTTCGACTGCGAGGTCCAGCCAGGCATCGTGTCCCTGCAGCTCGAGGCATTTCTGCCGCAATAAAATGGAGCGCGGATCTTCCGTTCTATAAATGCGGTGGCCGAAGCCCATAATTTTTTCACCGGCATCGAGTTTACGGGTGATTACGGCATCAACCGTTTCCGCTGAACTGATGTCGTCCAGCAGGGCCAGAACTCCTGACGGCGCGCCTCCGTGCAGCGGACCTTTCATGGCGCCGAGTGCGGATGTGACAGCGGCGACCATATCCGATTCTGTTGAAACCGTCACGCGGGCTGCGAAAGTGGAAGCGTTCATGCCATGCTCCATCGTTAATTTCAAATACGTTTCGAGCGCTTCGGTTTGTGCCGCAGCCGGTTTTTCGCCGGTCAGCATCCATAGATAATTGGCGGTGTGCGACAGGCTGCTGTCAGGTGCGATAATGTCCTGTCCTGTTTGGAGACGGTAAAGCACAGCTGTCATCACCGGCAGCGCAGCGGTAAGTGCCACTGCCTGTTCAGCAGGAGGCAGGTTCAAGTATTCTTCAGTGTAATAGGCTGACAGCAGGGTGCGCATCTTGTCCATGAGCGGTGCATCTGCTGGCAGCTCCCGTGCAATTTGTTGAAGATAGGAAGGAAGTGTCCGGTATTTTGCGAATTGCCGTTTCAATTCTTCGTGCTGCTGAACTGTCGGAAACTGGCCGTTCCACAGGAAATAAGCGGTTTCTTCAAAACTCCGGCCGGCAGTCACCCTCTCGACCAATACTCCGCGGTAACGAAGTTCTCCTTTATCTCCTTCGACGGAAGCAATTGCCGTCTGCACCGCCACTACATCTTTTAATCCTTTCTGAAACATGGGAACTCCTCCTTTTTCTTTAGTTTACCCGGTCCTATTGATTATGAAAATTAATGATTTATAATTAAGTCAATTCTAAATATTAATCGATTGAGAGGTGATTGTCATCGATTTGGCATGGCTGAGGACTTTTGCTGATGCTTCAGAAACGCTGAATTTCCGTGTAACTTCCGAGAGGCTGCTGATGTCCCAGCCCAGTGTCACGGTACATATTCGGCTGTTGGAAGAAAGTCTGGGAGTTGTTCTGTTTCAGCGCTATAAAAACCGGGTGACACTGACCGAGGAAGGGAAATTATTTAAAGCGGAAGCCGATAAATTATTGCGGCAGCTGGAACAAAGTGTGGAAAATGTCCATGCATTTGCCCAGGGCTACCGGAGGAAATGGGTGCTCGCGATATCGCCTCTCATGGCGGAAACGGTTTTGCCTTATCTCTTAAAAGCTTTCACCAAACATCATCCCGATCTGGAATTGGTCATTCGGGTGGAAGAATCAGAGAAAATAGAGGCACTCGTAGAGGCAGGGGAAGTCATGGCGGGCATTTCAGCTGTGCAGCCTGTGAGCCGAACGCTGTACAGCGAAATCGTTTACCGGGACGGGCTTGTTTTCGTGGTGCCGACAGACGTTTATGACGATGAGTCAGGTCCGCCTATTTCAGCTGAAGGGATGCTGCGGTCCCATTACCTGTTTACACATCATCATCCGGTATTCTGGGAAGCGCTGCTCGTAAAGCTGCGGATGAAGGAGAAAGGTCTGCGGACGATGAAAGTGACACAGGCGCATATTGCAAAACGCTTTATTCAGGAAGGGCTCGGGGTATCTTTTTTGCCGAGGTCGATGGTGCGCAGGGAATTGATCGAAGGGCGCCTGCTGGAAGCGCCGTTTGACTTGTTTTCATTGCCGGAGGTTGTGACTTATTTTGTGTGTAAAGAGATGGGTGAACTGGAGAAAGAGTTTTTGGGCCGGATGCAGGCAGTATACTTTAGTTGAGGGGGAGAAAAAATGATTCTTGAACAGCCAGGCGTACGGTTGCGGTTGATGAAACGGGAAGATTTCGAAGCTTTATGGGCGCTGTATACGCCGGAAATTTTCGAACATATGCTGACGAAAGTGGAGACGTTCGAGCAGTTGACGGACTGGTTGGCAGCGGGTTTAAATCAATCCAATGTGCTGCAGTTCACGGTGGAGCAGCCTGACACAGGACGGATTGTCGGCACGACCCGGATTTACGGAATCGATGAAACGAATCGCAGCTGTGAAATCGGTTCGACCTTTTATGCGGAGGAATTGCATGGCAGCGGATTGAACAGCCGGGTGAAATACGCGCTGCTTGCCTATTGTTTTGAAGAACGCAGAATGATCCGCGTCCAGTTCAAGACGGATGCGGAAAATATCCGTTCACAAAAAGCGCTCGAAGCCATCGGGGCAGTGAAAGAAGGGGTTCTGCGCAATGAACGCATCCGTTCCACGGGTAAACCGAGAGACGCAGCGGTCTATTCGATTATTGACCGGGAATGGCCGGAAGTGAAAGAATTGTTGAAGAGGAGAATGAATAAATATACGTAAACTTGTCTGGTTGAGCCAACCCTATGACAGCGGTTACAATATGTCTAACTAAACAAGGGGGCATAAAAACATGAATAAATTAAATGTGTCAATTATTGGGGTACCAATGGATCATGGTCAAAATCGCCGCGGCGTGGATATGGGACCAAGCGCCATCCGTTACGCAGGTGTTGTGGAACGCATTGAAAGTCTTGGACATACCGTAAAGGATGAAGGGGACATCCAGATCGGTCACGCGAACGGTTCGATTGACACGGATACCAATCTGCGAAATTTATCTGTTATCACTGAAGCAATGGAAACGTTGAGTGAAAAAGTCCAGGCAGTCACGGAAACGGGCAATTTCCCACTGGTATTGGGCGGCGACCACAGCATCGCAATCGGCACGCTTGCCGGTATTTCACCGAATCATGAAAATCTGGGTGTCATCTGGTATGATGCGCATGCGGATATGAACACGAGCGACACGTCGCCGTCAGGGAATATCCACGGCATGCCGCTTGCAGCAAGCTTCGGCCACGGTCACGAAAAATTGACAGGGATCCGCGGATTCGCACCGAAAGTGAAACCGGAGAACATTGTCATCATTGGCGCACGCTCTGTTGATCCGGGTGAACGCGAATTAATTCGGGAGCGGGGCATCAAAGTTTACAGTATGCACGAAATCGATAAAATGGGTATGAATTTTGTCATCGAAGATACGATCCGCTATTTGAAGGAAGAACGGGGCACGGACGGTGTCCATTTATCACTCGACCTTGACGGCATCGACCCTCTTTACACACCAGGCGTCGGCACGCCGGTTCCGGGCGGCATCAGCTACCGTGAAAGCCATTTGGCAATGGAGATGCTGTATGATGCAGGAATCATTACATCCGCTGAATTTGTTGAAGTCAATCCGATTCTGGATGAAAAAAATCGTACTGCCGACGTTGCAGTTGCCCTGATCGGTTCATTGCTCGGCGAGAAATTACTTTAAGACAGGCGAAAGCCTGTTTTTATTTTGGGCAAAAAGAAGTGCATATCACTTTAGTTATAATGTATGAAATTAAGATGGATTTATTTGGGTAATCTTTGATACGATAGAAAAGAGAAAATAATGAAACCTTTTAACAGATCATCCGTATATAAAACATAGCCGCATAGGCGGAGGGACATGAGATCATGGATGCGTTAGTGAACAAGAGAATAGCAAAAGTCATTAAAGGCGACCAGGACGCATTCGCGGAGATTGTGGAATTGTATCAGCACCAGCTGTATCAAATTTGCTATCGTATGCTCGGCAATAAACATGAAGCCGAAGATATAGCGCAGGAAGCTTTTATGCGTGCTTACGTCAATATTCATACATTCGATCAGAAACGGAAATTCTCCACGTGGCTATATCGTATTGCTACAAATTTGTGCATCGACCGGATCAGAAAGAAAAAGCCGGATTATCACCTGGATGCGGAAGTGCGCGGGGCGGAAGGGTTGAATATGTATTCGGGCATTGCCAACGACGATCCACTTCCCGAAGATGAATTGGTGAAGATGGAAGTTCAGGAGCGGGTACAGTATGAAATCAGCCGCCTGCCCGATAAATACAGGGCAGCCATTGTATTGAAATATATTGAAGAATTGCCGCTGGCTGAGATCAGCGAAATTCTGGATTTGCCGCTTGGGACTGTGAAAACACGCATACACCGAGGGCGGGAAGCCTTGCGGAAGCAATTAAGCAATTTGTAGGAGGCGAGCAGGATGAAGACGTGTCCGGATTACATCGTCCAGTACATGAACGATTATTTAGACGGTGACCTTGAACCATCCAAAGAACGGGTGTTGAAAGAAAATCTGGCGACCTGCGAAGATTGTCAGAAGATGTATCATGAATTGACCAAGACCATTGCACTTGTCCAGAGTGCATCTCATATAGAAGCGCCGAAAGGTTTTGTGGAGGCCACGATGAGCAAGCTGCCGAAACAGAAGCAGCGGACAGGCGCCAAACGCTGGTTAAGGCAGCATCCGTTATTGTCGGCGGCCGCCATTTTTGTCGTTATGATGAGCGCTCTATTATTCTCCGACTTTAACAACGATCAACAATTTTCGTTCACCAAACAGCCGAATGTGGTGGTGGAAGGAAATACGGTGATTGTGCCGGAAGGCGAAGTCGTTACCGGCGATATCACCGTCCGCAACGGTGATTTGCGGGTTGACGGTGAGCTTCACGGCGATGTCACTTTGGTGAATGGGCAGTATATGGCATCCAGCGGTGTGATCACCGGAGAAGTTGAAGAAATCGACCAGATTTTCGACTGGTTATGGTACACCATCAAAGGCGTTTTCAAAGACGCTGCTTCGATTTTCAGCAATGAAAGTGCAAAAATAAGCGAATAAAATCCGTCCCTTTGGGGGCGGATTTTTTTATGCAGGTGGATGAACAATGGTTATCACTTTTCTAGTGTCCAGACTCCAGCGGCCCAGCTCTTCG
>NZ_JRGN01000196.1 GCF_000775575.1 Planococcus sp. CAU13 | reverse complement strand
CGGCTTATTGTGGGAACCTGGTCCAAAGCGTCAAAGCGTTATTAATATTTTTCTAAGTCTATCTTAATAAAAGAATACCATATAAAAACAGCTCCGGCGAAGCACCGGAACTGCCCTTGCTGTTAAATTTCATTGCACAGTTGCAAACCCGAAACCAGAGGCGATATCATCTCCAGTGCCGGCGCTTATGCCGGACCGGATGTCGTTCCCATACGCGCGGTGCTGCAATTCACCTCTGACATCCACATTCGATGCCGTCGGATACTGTGCCCAGATTTTTGCTGCCAGCCCTGCTGCATGAGGGGAAGCCATGGAAGTACCGCTGATCGTCGCATAGCCGCCATCATACCATGTAGAGTAAATTGCAGCTCCCGGAGCAGAAATCTCAACGTCACCTTTTTGGATCACATAATCTCCGGCAGTGCGGGTGTAGCCACGGGAAGAGAAATCCGCGACGCGGTAAGTGCCGTTCTGGAATCTGTTTTCAAGTGCCGCCACTGCCACTGCATTCACCAGTGCGCCTGGATAACCGATTGTTCCTTGACGTGAACCGGAGTTTCCTGCTGCCGCAATGACAAGCACGCCTTTATTGTATGCATAATTCACAGCATTCGTAATCAGGCTGCTTTCACCAGAAGATCCAAGCGACATATTGATGACCACTTTTGTGTTAAGGGCTGAAGCCTGATCAGCTGCATGGCGGATGGCCGCAGCAATGTCATCGGCGTAACCGGAACCGTTATCCCCCAGGACTTTATAAGCCCAGAGATCCGCATCCGGTGCAACGCCGTAGACGCCATTTCCTGATCCGCCGTCAGCCAGCGCTGAACCGGCAACATGCGTGCCGTGGCCCTGGCGATCTGTACAGCTGTTATTTGTAAAAGTTGTGCCGACAGTAAAATCTTTGCACTGCTCCACGTTATTGCGCAGATCCGGGTGGTTGATGATGACTCCCGTATCCAGAACCGCAATATTGATGCCAGCCCCGCCGCTTGTCCGGGTAAGGGTTGAATTATTATAAATTGCTTTGATGCCCCATGGAGTCGACTGGGAAGCTGCCATTGCGCTGTATTTCGCTTCCGGCTGGTCTGTGGCTGTCGCAATTTCCAGCTCAGGAACTTTTTCGACAGTCAGGTTCTTATTTTTTTGCAGCGCATTGAATTGTCTCTCGTTCATCTCGGTCGTAAAGCCTTCACCTTTGAAATCCCAGTGCACGCCGTATTGCTGTTTCGCATTACTCAGGTTTTTTTGATTGCCTGCATCCACCAGTACGCGGAATTTTTCATTTGCATTGCCGTTATCTGCGCTGACTCCGATTGCAGGCATCATCAAAGTGATTGCCAGCATGGCGGTTGTGAAAATCTTTCCTGACCTCTTCATACATCGATCTCCTCGTCCCTTAAGTGTATTATGGCAATAAACCCGGCAGCGCGGCGTCCCGCATCTCCTTTGCCACACCACTAACGTACCAGAAGAACAGCGCATGCGTAATTGGGAAAAAATTTGTCGAATTTTGGCGTTTCTCATTAAACGGGACAATCGTATAGGCATTAATAACCATTTAGTTTATCAGACAGTTTCCCGGCTATTCTTTTCACTTCAATAAATAAAAAATCCGCCCCTCAGCGGAGGCAGATTTTAAATAACTTCTATAATATGGCGCGTTTATAAGTCTGGAAATTCTGCTCCATCCATTCGCCGAGCTGGAACAGCGCCTCTTCATTGCCGTTGCGGCTGATCAGCTGAATGCCGATCGGCAAACCTTTCTCATCAAAACCGGCAGGCACTGTCAATGACGGCAACCCCCAGGTATTGGCGTAGGCAACGTAAGGCAGATATTGCCGGAAAGTTTTTCGGATCGAGAAAAGTTCCCGGTATACGGTGCCATGCCTTGGCGCCGTTTTATGGTAGACAGGCATGATCAAAATACGATTTTTCAGGTAATCGTCCAGTATATGGTCGCCGTGATGCAGAAAATCCCGGATTTTCACCACCCTTTTTCCGGATGGCTTATAGAGCGACGCGCCTATCAAAGCCCATGACAGATAGCGGTGCACTTCGGTTTTCCCGGTCAGACGCTCCCGGAAATATGAGTTATACAAATTCAACGATTTTCCGCCGTATGCTTCTTTCCGCGCATCTGCCGCTCCATCAATTGACATGATTTCCTGCCAGACAAGTGCAGAATCATTGAAGTACGGTGGCATTTCCCTTTCCGCTTCAAAAGACAAAGCGCTCGCACCGAAAATGGAATCCATTAAATTCCGGGTATGATCAGCCATCGGATAATCTGCAGCCGGCAGCACATTCAGTGTAAAGCCATCAAGATTTCTTTTCGGTACCGGATTTTCTGCAATAACTCCATACAGCAGCCTGGCATCTTTGACGCTTTTGGTTATGGGCCCGATTCCAAGCATTCTTTCCTGAAGTTCATTTTTCACTCCCGGGTAACTGCCTTGCTTTGAAACCTGGCCATTACCGGATTTAAAACCGACTACTCCATTAAAGTGGCTTGGAAACCGGATCGAACCCCCGATATCTGAACCGATCCCTGCAGCTGCTCCGCCTGCGGCAATCAATGCCCCTTCTCCGCCGCTCGAACCGCCTGCCGTCCGCCGCAGGTCACGGGGGTTGTTCGTACGGCCATATAATTTATTGTCGGTTTCCTGGCAGAAACAAAGCTCGGGTGTATTGCTTTTTCCCAGAATGATGGCACCTTGCTCTTTCAGCCTTTGGACCACTTCCGCATCTTTGTCCATGACAAAATCTTTTCTTCTGAGCAGGCCGCCGGTTGTTTTCATGCCGGCGACATCAAAGGCTTCTTTCATGCTGATCGGCACACCGAATAAAACCCCTGACGCCCCCCCTCTTTCCAGCAGGCCGTCTGCGATATCCGCTTCCGACAGCGCTTCTTTAAACCGCTCTTCAACAAGGCAATTCACAGATGGATTTATGCTGTTCAAATGGTCTATATAAATTTCCACGGCTCTGCGGGAAGATATTTTCTTTTCACTGATCAATTGCGCCAACTCTAAAGCATCCATGTCCAAAACCAAAGCATCCACCAACTCAGGGGGTTTAACCATACAAAGCGCCTCCGATTCATTTATTTAATTTATTATACTTTAAATTAACAAATAAAGGTATATTAATTAATCAAAAGTCTCAATTTATATATTTTAAATAGGTCTTATTCCTAAAATATCTTCTATTACGTTATACAAGATTCTATATTGCCAAAAACCAACTCTTGGCGAAGAAAGATGAAATATACTACACTTGAATGAAAACAATTCATCTTTATTGTCAGGAAAGGTTGTTGAATATGCTGAAACCCGCAAACAATATTATAGAACTGATTGGCGATACACCCGTCGTCAGATTAAACCGGATTGTTCCGGAAGGGGCAGCCGACGTCTATGTCAAACTGGAGATGTTCAACCCCTCGAAAAGTGTCAAAGACCGGGCGGCCGCCAATATGATTGCAGCGGCCGAACAGCAGGGGCTGCTGAAAGAAGGCTCCACCATCATTGAACCCACCAGCGGCAACACCGGCATTGGCCTGGCCATGGTGGCAGCAGCGAAAGGCTACCCTGCTATTCTTGTGCTGCCCGACAACGCCACTAAGGAACGCATCAATTTATTGAAAGCATTCGGCGCTGAAATAGTGCTGACACCGGATCACGAGAAAATGCCGGGCGCCATAAAAAAAGCGCTGGAGTTAAGATCGGAAATTCCCGAAAGTTTCATCCCCCAGCAATTTGAGAACCAGGCCAACCCGGATATTCACCGCACAACGACTGCGCTGGAAATAATGGAACAGATGGACGGCAGACTGGATGCTTTTGTCGCTTCTGCCGGAACTGGAGGGACAATTACGGGAACAGGTGAAGCTTTAAAGGAAAAGCTGCCGGATCTATTTATAGCCGTCGTGGAACCAAAAGGATCACCCGTATTATCCGGCGGCAAACCGGGCAAGCATAAATTGGTCGGAACAAGCCCGGGCTTCGTTCCCGATATTCTTAACACCGGAATCTATGATGAAATTTTTGCCATCGAGGATGAAGACGCCATCGATATTTTCCGGAGAGCTGCGCGGGAAGAAGGCATCTTTGTCGGCCCTTCCGCCGGAGCCACCATCTATGCCGCGATCGAAATTGCCAAGCGCCTCGGTCCCGGGAAACGAGTGCTGTGCATCGCGCCGGACACAGGCGAACGTTACCTGAGCATGAATCTATTCGAATAAGCGCTGCCATAAAAACGGATGCTGAAACCTTTCAACAGGTTTCAGCATTTTTTTGTCTTTTCTTTCGACCAATTTAAGTATTTCCATCCAAAAAAGCATTTATTTACGGCTTTATTGAATAAAAAGAACTAGTCAACATTTGGTTTATATTGTACTATTAGAGTAATCTTTAATTGAATTTTCACTATTATACTAATATTCAGTATACTTTTCATAAATATTTTCTCAATTCAATATTATCTCCTCTTTTTATGCTGTTATTTTGAAACCCTGGAGAGTGGTCCGTATGAACGCTATTCGCTGGTGCACCTGCTTTGCCCTGTTATGTACGGTTTTATTGATGGCCGGCTGTATTGCCGCCAGAGTTCCGGTTGTACTTATAATGGAAGAAACTGCTTTTGAGAAACGAAAATCTCCAGCTGAAATGCCGGTATTCCATGGAGTCCGCACCGCTTCCCTGTCGGCAGTCGGTGATATACTTCTTCACAGCACCGTTTACAATGCAGCGAAAACTTCTGCAGGATACGATTTTGGCCCCATGTTTGAAAAAGTCAAACCTTATATGGAACGGGCCGACATTACAACAGCGAACTCTGAAAGCATCATTGGCGGTTCTGCCATTGGGTTATCCACTTACCCCAGTTTCAACAGCCCTTTTGAAATTGGTGATGCTTTAAAGAATGTCGGAGTCGACGTTGTGGCCATGGCAAATAATCATACATTGGACAGAGGACAGCAGGCCATTGAAAATGCCATCCATCACTGGGATGGGATCGGCATGAAACGTACCGGATCTTATTTGTCTGCGGAAGAGCGTGAACAGCTGACGACGCTGTCGGCAAATGACATCAGCTTTTCCTTCCTGTCCTATACCTATGGCACAAACGGCATTCCCACTCCCGCCGGAAAAGAATATCTGGTGAACCGTATCGACAAAGAGTTGATCAAAGCAGATCTTGCGCGCGCGAAAGAACAATGCGATGTTGTCGTGCTGAACTTTCATTTTGGCGATGAATATCAGCCTCTGCCCAATGAATTCCAGCTGGAGCTCGCTCATTTTGCCGCAGAGAACGGAGCTGATATCATTCTTGGCCACCATCCGCATGTGCTGCAGCCGCCGGCCTGGATTGACACCGCTGATGGGCGCAGAGCCTTCGTCATTTATTCACTGGGCAATTTCCTGTCCGGCCAAAATGAAATACAGCGACAGATCGGCACCATACTGACAATCGAAGTGGAAAAGACAATCGGTCCTGAGTCATCTCAGATCACCATTAAAAACCCTGCTTTTACGAATACTTTCGTTAAAAATAAGAATTACAGCTGGTTTGAAATCGATCTGCTGAAAAATGTCCATCCTGATTTGAATGAAGAAGTGAAAACCCATCTTTCCAGATGGATCAGCGATCTGGCGTTCCATGAATAGATTTTACTGCTGTAAAAGAGAAGGAGGATTCCATGAAGCATGAATGGCGTAAAGCCGAAAAAGAGTATTATTTGCCGCCTTCTTCACCGGTTTTAAGCCAGATACCGAAACAGCGTTTTTTTGCAATCCAGGGAAAAGGCAATCCAAATGGAGAAGATTTCGCCAAACGCATTGAAGTCCTCTATTCCCTTGCGTATGCAATTCGTATGATGCCGAAGAACGGCTTCATGCCCCACGGCTATTATGAGTACACCGTTTATCCACTGGAGGCTGTATGGAGCCTGACCGAAAAAGGGAAACAACTCGACCACCTCGATAAAGATGAGTTTCTTTATACATTAATGATCAGGCAGCCGGACTTTGTTGATAATGGCACTGTAGTGAAAGCATTTGAAATTGCAAATCAAAAAGAACCGAATGAGCTATTGAATGAAGTCGTGTTTGAAGAATTCGAGGAAGGCTTATGTGTGCAGATTCTGCATGAAGGCCCCTATGACGATGAACCGGATTCCTTTGAAAGGATCCACCGCTTTCTGGAAGAAAACGATCTTCATCGCCGCAGCAAAAAACACCGGGAGATATATTTGAATGATTTCCGGAAAACAGCGCCAGCCAAATTGAAAACCGTTCTGCGCTGCCAGGTGGAAACGGTCATGCCCTGACCCGGCTTTCCTGAATTCAAAAAGCCGTTTCTCCCATATGAGAGAAACGGCTTTTTCCGGTTACGCGGCCGGAGTTTTTTTGAAGTTATCATCTTTGCGGAAATTGCCCATGACTTCCATTGTTTCGCTGATGCTGACAAATGCATTAGGGTCAATCGATTTAATCAGCGGCCGGACATACGCCAGTTCGTAACGGGAAATGACGGTATACAGCACTTTGACTTTATTGCCGGAATAGGCACCTTCCCCGTCCGTTACAGTAATGCCGCGGTATAGATTTTCAAGTAATTGCTGTTTAACTTCATCGCCTTTGCCGGTTACGACCGTCAGGCTGAGTTTGATGTGGCGCGTGTGAATCCGGTCAACGACAAGTCCGGTGATGTAAATCGAAGCCATTGTATACATCGCCAGTTCCCAGGAAAAGATGAACCCGGAAACGAATACGACCATGCTGTTCAATACAAACACCAGGAAGCCGAGTGGGATATCGCGCTTCATTGTCAGCAGCAGCCCGACTACATCAAAGCCCCCGGTCGAACCATAAAAGCGGATGATGAAACCGACGCCCACCCCGACCAGCACCCCGCCGAAAACGGAAGACAGCAAAGCGTCTTCCGTCACTTTCATAACGGGAATATACAGCATTGAAATCGATGTGACTGCCACAGAGAAAACGCTGTTGGCAATAAACAGTTTACCGAGCTTCATCCACCCGATGATCAGGATGGGGATATTCAGGACAAACAGCCAGAGACCCGCATTGATGGGTGTCATCAGACTAAAGATCATGGCAATTCCCGTCACGCCGCCTGACAGGATTTCATGCGGCAGCAGGAACATATTAAACGCAAAACCGAGCAGCAAAGATCCGGCAAAAATAATCAGCAAGCTATAAATTTTATCCATTCAAATTCCTCATTTCTCAATTATCATTCCGGTCAAAAATAAAAAAGCCATGCAGATGCATTTGGCTTTCTGAAAGCGATAGGACTTGCCTGTTGCTTACGGCACAATGTTTCAAATTATAGGGTATAGCGGCTGCGCAATGCAAGTTTGCGGCTCAAATTTCACAACAAATCAAAGGCACTCTATTGAAGGAGTTTCCCGCTGCGATACAGAATAGGACTTACATACGAGTTAGAGCATCCCCCAGCATAAAAAACGCCCATCTACAGACAAAGGAGGCGGATGGATTGGATCCATTGATGGTTTTAGAAAACCTGCATAATGTTAAGCCGATTTTTCAGCCGATCATCAGCGCTGTCAAACACACGATTATCGGTTACGAGGTTCGCGGCAGATTCTTCTACAAAGATGAATGGCGGAGTCTCGGCGAATTTTTTCAGAACTTTGATGTTCCTGAAGAATTTAAAATAGAGGTCGATACGCATCTTTTGAAATTGGCAATAGAAGAAATGCTGGATAACAGCAATGGCTGCAAGCTTTTTCTGTACCGGGATGCCAGGCAATTGCTGCTAACTGGCGGCGAAGAGTTCATCAGCACGCTGTTGGAATTCGAAGCGAAAGGATTTGCTCTCGAACGGATCGTGCTGGAGATTACGGAACATGCTTTTGAAAAAGATTTTGAGTCTTTGAATCATCTGCTTCTATATTATAAGACATACGGCATCCAAATAGCCGTCAACCATGTCGGTGCAAAAAGTTCAAATATCGATCGAATCCGCCACTTGAAACCCGATATCCTTAAAATCGATACGACTGTCATCCGCACCAATCGGCCGGATGAATTTCATGACATCGTTTATTCACTGTCGCTGCTGGCACGCCGCATTGGTGCGAAGCTGTCGTATGAGCATATCGAAGACAATCACCAATTGCATTTTGCCTGGAAACACGGCGGCCATTATTATCAGGGCTATTATTTGGCGAGGCCTTCGTTCAGCCTGATTTCAAACAGCTCCCTGCAGATTAATATCAGTGAGAGCATCCAGGGATTCGTTGATGCGGAAAAATTACTGATCGCAAAATGCCTTATTTTTTCATCCACCTGTGAAGAAATCCTGAAAAAGATGGCACCTAAATGGACCGGACCGGATCAGGCAGATGATTTCCTTAAATCTTTGGCCGCTCCTTTCGATCGGGAAAGCTTCCGGATGTATATCTGCAATGACAATGGGCAGCAGACTTCTTCCAATTACCGGAAACGCGGCGGAAAGTGGCAAATCGATACTGAGCAGAACGGCGCTCACTGGGCTTTCCGGCCCTATTTCCTCGAGAATATTATGCGGATGAAAAAATGGCCGCGCGGCATTCTTTCAGACACGTATTCAGATATTGAAACAGGTGAAATCGTGCGGACTTTCAGCTTTCCTTTATCTGCGGACAATTTTCTTTTCATCGACATAAGCAGTGATTTCCTTTATGAAAACGATTATCTGTTGCGGCGTTGAGCCTTTTGTTTAGTCAGCCAGCCGAAAAGGGTAATGTACACCATCTTACATCCAAGAAGGTGGGGTCATTATGCGCATGTCCTGTATGGGCAGTCTGCTCATTTCCATTATCCTGTCAGTAATCCTGACAATACTGTTGAACCTGCTGTTTTTTTAGAACAATAAAACACGCAATTGCAGCGGTTGAAGCCATCTCCCTCAATTTGAGAGATGGCTTTTTGCATTTTTCGGTTACCCGCCGAGCACTTGTTTAGTAAGTTCACTGAAGTTATAGCATAATAGATTTCAGAAAGGGTGGTTTTATTGGAAAAATATCGCATAAATCAGGACAAAGGACTGGAATTCGGCCTCTATACACTTGGCGACCATATCCCCAACCCTCACACAAAGCAGCGGATACCCGCTGGCCAGCGTCTCCAGGAAATCATTGAACTTGCCAGGCTTGCCGATCAGGCCGGACTCGATTTTTTCAGTGTCGGGGAGAGCCATCAGGAGTACTTCACCACGCAAGCGCACAGTGTCGTACTTGGAGCGATTGCCCAGGCAACCGAAAACATCAAAATCGCCAGCTCGTCGACCATCATTTCAACTTCAGACCCCGTCAGAGTGTTCGAAGATTTCGCGACGATCGATCTGATTTCAAACGGACGTGCCGAATTGGTCGCCGGGCGGGCTTCCCGCATCGGTTTGTTCGAGTTATTGGGTTATGACATCCGCTATTACGAAGAGCTGTATGAAGAAAAGTTTGAGTTATTGCTGAAAATCAGCCGCGAACAATCCGTCGACTGGGAGGGTCGCTTCCGTGCAAGCCTGCGTGATGCGCAGGTGATTCCACGTCCCCAGGATGGTTCGATGCCGATCTGGCGCGCTGTCGGAGGCTCCCCTCCAAGTGCCATCAAAGCAGGAAACGCCGGCGTGCCGATGTTTCTGGCTACACTTGGGGGCCCGGCAATGAGCTTTAAAAACACGATAGACGCATACCGGGAAGCTGCAGAAGCAAGCGGATTCGATTCGTCAGCCCTGCCTGTTTCAACCGCCGGTTTTTTCCACGTTGCGGAAACGACCCAGCAGGCATTGTCCGAATACTATCCGTATATTAATGAAGGGATGAAAGTGACAAACGGGCGCGGGTTTCCCGAATACCAGTTCATGCACGGAGCTGACAGCCAAAGCGTCATGAACATCGGCAGCCCGCAACAGGTCATAGAAAAAATTCTTTATCAATATGAATTATTCGGCCATCAGCGCTATATTGGCCAAATGGATTTTGGCGGCGTTCCGTTTGACCGCCTCATGAAAAATATCGAAATGATCGGCAATGAAATCCTTCCGGCAATCCGGAAATATACCGGTAAATAAGAAAAGCGCAGGCGCCCGTTTAGATTCAAAAGGCATAAGACGATTTGGCGAAGCGGCACTTTTTGCCACGTAACTGGGTTGACTTATATCCCGAAGAGCTAGGCACTG
>NZ_JRGN01000283.1 GCF_000775575.1 Planococcus sp. CAU13 | reverse complement strand
CGCCTTTGCGACGAGCGAAGCGGTGGAGCATAATCTTTGATTTGTCTAAAGCGACGAAGCGGTTAGTATAGTTTTAAATATTTTTTAGCTTAGAAAAACTCACTATTAAGAGGTGAAATGAAATGGCTTATACAATAGAAACAAAAGAAGGGGTCATGACCTTTACGATCGACCGGCCCGAAATCCGCAATGCGATCAACGACGAAGTCATGCAGGGCCTTGAGGAGCTTGTCGAGCGGGCACATAAGGAATTGCCGCGGCTTGTCATTATTACTGCTGCCGGCGACAGAGCGTTCTGCTCCGGCGGTGACCTGTCCGTTTTTCATGCCCTTGAAACTGAAGAAGAAGCGTATCCAATGCTGAAACGGATGGGGGATGTGCTTTATAAGATTAAAACATTGCCGGTTCCTGTTGCTGCATTGCTGAACGGCACGGCAGTCGGCGGCGGCTGCGAGATTGCAACTGCCTGTGACTACAGGCTCGTGCGCAGCCATGCGAAAGCTGGCTTTATCCAGGGAACCCTGGCCATCACAAGCGGATGGGGCGGGGGCACCTACCTTTTTGAGGCGCTTCAGCATGACCATGCTTTGAAGATGCTCAGTGAAGCCCGCCTTTATAACGCGGAAGAACTGCTGGAAAATGGCTGGGCAACTGCCATTATCCGGGAAGACGGAGATATCGAAGACTTTATGGCATCATTCCATAATGTGCTGCCAGAAGTGCATCGTGCCTATAAGGAAATGGCAGTCAGAAATTGGCGTGGGACGAATCTTCAGGAACGTGTGGAAGCTGAAATCCGCCGCTGCGCCCAGTTATGGGCAAGCTCTGCCCATCATGAAGCGGTAGCAAGATTTCTTGAAAAGTCCAAAAAGTAACAGCTCCAAACCTGCTGCTCACTGAGTGGCAGGTTTTTGCCTGTTTAATTTTAACAGTAATAAAACTGACTACTATTTATATAAAAGGATATCCGATGCCCGTATATTCAGAAATTTTTTCAGCCAATAGTTGAAATCGCTTACAAACTTCATATATGCTATAGAAGGGAGAAAACATAGGGGGTATTTCAAATATGAAAAAAATCCTGATTGCAAACCGGGGAGAAATTGCGCGTCGCATCATCCGTACGTGCGATCGGCTCGGTATTGAAACTGTTGCAGTCCATTCAGAGGCAGATGGGGATCTGCCTTATTCCAAGGAAGCGACAGCTGCTGAACTGATCGGACCAAATCCGGTCGTCCAGTCCTATTTACAGGCAGATAAAATCATTGAAGTGGCGAAAAAACATAATGTGGACGCAATTCACCCGGGTTATGGCCTATTATCCGAAAATGCGGGATTTGCACGCAAAGTACAAGAAGCAGGGCTCATTTTCATCGGACCCGACAGTGACATCATTGACATGATGGGGGATAAGATTGAATCCCGCCGTGCCATGATCAAAGCGGGCGTACCGGTTGTTCCCGGAACAGAAGAAGGCGTCGCGTCTTTGGAAGAAGCGGTTGAAGAAGCTGCAAATATCGGCTATCCACTGATGCTGAAAGCAAGCGGAGGCGGGGGAGGAATCGGCATGGTGCGCTGTGAAAATGAGCAAGCGCTCAGTCAGCAGTTCGATTCCGTTAAAAACCGGGCCAAAGCCTATTTCGGCAATGACGTCGTTTACCTGGAAAAATTCATCGCGGATGCGCGCCATATCGAAGTGCAGATTTTCGGTGATTCTCATGGCAATATCGTCCATTTATTCGAACGCAATTGCTCGGTACAGCGGCGCAACCAGAAAGTGATCGAAGAATCACCTTCACCGCATCTGCCGCAGGACGCCCGCGAACGCTTATGCGAGGCGGCTGTCCGTGCAGGGCAGGCGGTGGGTTACACGAATGCCGGAACGGTTGAATTCATCGTTGATCAGTCGAACGAGTTTTATTTCCTTGAAATGAACACTCGGCTGCAGGTCGAGCATCCGGTTACGGAAGAAGTGACGGGGCTGGATCTGGTCGAATGGCAGATTGATGTTGCAAGAGGCGGCAAGTTACCGCCGCAGGACACCATCACGACTAAAGGCCATGCCATCGAGTACCGCATTTATGCAGAAGATCCCAAA
The DNA here is from genome assembly GCF_000775575.1 of Planococcus sp. CAU13. Taxonomy (GTDB): domain Bacteria; phylum Bacillota; class Bacilli; order Bacillales_A; family Planococcaceae; genus Planococcus. Next base: position 15,744 of record NZ_JRGN01000283.1, on the reverse strand, counting down.
ACGTTTTTCCCATCACCGGGTAAACTGGAAAAAATTAGATGGGGCGAGGGAGCACGGATTGAGTCGGGGTACGAGGAAGGAAATTCGGTGACGCCTTTCTATGATCCGATGATTTCAAAAGTGATCATCACAGGCACTGACCGTGTGGATGCACTGGCAAAATCACAGAAGTTTTTCAATCATGCTACAATTGAAGGCGTAAAAACAAATATTCCATTATTCAGGGAATTCATCGAATCACAGGAATTCATCTCTGGAGAATACGCGACAGCAGTATTGCCAGAGTGGATGGAAAAATCAAAGGAGGAAAAAACAGTATGAAAGAACTTAAAGCGACTATGGCAGGAACAGTATTGAATGTATTGGTGGGAGAAGGCGACGCAGTATCTGCGGGCCAGGCAATTTTGACAATCGAATCCATGAAAATGGAGATTCCGGTTGAAGCCGAATTTTCAGGCTCAGTGGAAAAAGTGAATGTTGAAGTCGGCGGTTTCGTAAACGAAGGCGACACACTGGTAACTTTAGCCGAATAATCGGGATCGACAAGCAAAGGGGGCAGGCATGATGACTAAAACAACTGAAACAACAGGGTATAATGAACGGCTTGAAGAAAAGCTGGCGAGAATCTTTGCCGGAGGAGCGCCAAAGTATCATGAAAAAATGAAGGAAAGCAATAAACTGTTCGTACGCGACCGCTTAAAACTGCTTTTCGACGATGAAAAATATGTCGAAGATGGACGTTTTGCCAATGTGGAAGCGGAAGGCCTGCCGGCTGACGGCGTTGTTACGGCAATCGGCAAAGTCAATGGCCAGACGGTTTGTGTCATGGCCAATGATTCTACGGTCAAAGCCGGATCGTGGGGGTCACGGACAGTCGAAAAAATCATCCGCATCCAGGAAACTGCTGAAAAAATGCAGGTTCCGATGCTGTATCTGGTGGATTCTGCCGGAGCCCGCATCACGGATCAACTCGATATGTTCCCGAACCGCAGAGGAGCGGGGCGCATTTTCCATAATCAGGTAAGAATGTCCGGCATGGTGCCGCAGGTCTGCCTGCTGTTCGGTCCATCTGCAGCTGGAGGAGCGTACATACCGGCATTCTGTGATATCGTCATCATGGTCGAAGGCAATGCTTCAATGTACCTTGGTTCACCGCGCATGGCTGAAAAAGTCATAGGCGAAAAAGTGACGCTTGAGGAAATGGGCGGCGCACGCATGCACTGCACAGTCAGCGGAGTCGGTGATGTACTGGTTTCAACGGAAGAAGAAGCGATTTCAGAAGCGCGCCGTTACCTGCAGAATTTCCCGGCGAATTTTGCGATGAAGCCTGAAAAGCTGGAAGCGAAAGCTGCAAAAGCTGGACGCAGCCTGGAAGCGATCATTCCGGAAAACCAGAATGCACCTTTCGATATGTACGAATTGATTGATCAGCTGATCGATGAAGGTTCTTTCTTCGATATTAAAAAATTGTTCGCACCTGAACTGATTACGGGACTTGCCCGCATCGACGGCCAGGTGGTGGGCATTCTTGCCAACCAGCCGAAAGTGAAAGGCGGCGTCCTATTCGGTGATTCTGCGGATAAAGGCGCGAAATTCATCAATCTTTGTGATGCGTTCTCGATTCCGCTTCTATTCCTTGCGGATGTTCCCGGTTTCATGATCGGTACAAAAGTCGAGCGCGCCGGCATCATCCGCCACGGTGCGAAATTTATCGCGGCAATGAGTTCTGCAACGGTTCCGAAGATTTCAGTCATCGTCCGTAAAGCCTACGGCGCGGGATTATATGCCATGGCCGGCCCTGCTTTCGAACCGGATGTCTGTATCGCACTGCCTACGGCACAAATCGCTGTAATGGGTCCGGAAGCCGCAGTCAACGCGGTTTATTCGAATAAAATCGAAGCGATTGAAGATCCGAAAGAACGCTTGAAATATGTACAGGAAAAGCACCAGGAATACAAAGAGGAAATCGATATCTACAAACTGGCTTCCGAGCTCATCATTGATGAAATCGTTGCGCCATCCGGCCTTCGCGAAGTATTATCGCAGCGCCTGGCAATCTATGAAACAAAAGATTTGCCGCTGCCGTATCGAAAACACGCGATCACTCCTGTATAATCAAATAAATGAATGTGGAGTCTGCCTAGCCGGCAGGCTTCTTTTTAAAATTTATGGCGCATGTATAATGGGAGGATATCATGAATTTTACGGTTATAGGTGCAGGGGCAGTCGGGATGCTGACCGCTTCTTTATTGAAGGAAGCCGGATGCGGCGTCCAGCTCATTACACGAAGGCAGGAGCAGGCGGAACGAATCAATGCTGAAGGCATCAGCAGGGATGGTCAAGTCCAATACATAAAAGCTTCAACAGAGTGGGACGGCATTCCGTCCAATGCGTTCGTTTTGATTGCGGTGAAATATGGTCAATTTCCGGATGTCATCAGGCAGCTTAAAAATAAATGCCTTTCAAATCCCGTCATCTTTTTACAGAACGGCATGATGCACCTGGATATGCTGCGGAGTCTTCCGCAAAAAGACATTGCCGCAGGCGTCGTTGAACATGGTGCGCTGAAGGTGAACGACCGCGAAGTACGCCATACCGGTAAAGGCGTCTATAAGTTCGCCTTGCTGTCCGGTGACGAGAAACGGTTTGCCCCTCTGCTCACGATAAAAGGAGTAAGATGCGAGTGGCAGAAAGATGCGGATAAGCTGCTCTTCCGTAAAGTATTGCTGAACTGCATGATTAATCCTTTAACAGCGTTATTGCAAATCAAAAACGGTGAATTGCTGAGCAATCCTCATGCCTATGAATTATTGAAAAACGTTTATACAGAATTGTATTCGGCGTTTCCTGAAATTGAAACGCTGCTGCCTTTTGAACAGGTGACGGCTTTATGTGCTTCCACTTCAGGCAATACTTCATCGATGCTCGCCGATAAATTGGCAGGCCGCAAAATGGAGCTGGATACCATTCTGCTGTATACCATCAAAAGATCGCCCTATCTGCTTCCAACTCTGCAGACATTCTACCACTTGCTGAAGGCGGCTGAAGAAGAATGATGGCAATCCTTCAGAATATCAGCGCAATTTTTATTTTTGCACCATTCCTTGCATTCATACTTTTATTACTCGCAAGCCGCAGAAGGCTTAGAAGAAAAGCGGTCGGCTTTTCAGCTGATTTGACGACATTTCTGCTGTTCTTGTCCGTACCGGTTTCGGTTGAAGCCTTATGGGATATAAAAATTGCTTTCGGCATTTCCGTAACAGCGATTCTGATCGCCATCTTTCTTTTGGTGATGGAATGGAAAAGGTCGAAAGAAATCGAAGTCCTGAAATATATAAGGAAAACATGGCGACTCTATTTTCTCCTGCTTTCGGCGGCCTATGTTTTAATATGGTTTACAGGCCTGGCATTGACCGTCATCAGTTTCGCATGATGATGGTCAATGCTTTTTTAATGGAAGTATCAGGCTGATTTTTTTAAAAGCACAGCCGTGTCTGATATAGTAGGTGTTATGTATTGGGAAAAGGGGATTTGTAAGATGGAATATACAGAACATTTCGTGCCGCCTTCGAGCGATTTGATAAATGATTACATAAAGGGCGAAGAAAAACTGCGCCGTTATTTTTCGTACAATCCGGAGCCGGCAGCATTTGCCGGCAGACAGCAGAAACTCCGGGAACATAAAGTTGACCGGTCTGAACTCAGCCAAATCATTCACGGCTATATGGAGCCATTTGGACTATCAGCTAAAGCTGAGCAGCATTTACAGAATTTAGCGGAAGGAGCATCTGTAGTCATAACGGGCCAGCAGGCAGGACTATTGACAGGGCCGCTGTATACCGTGCATAAAGCCATTTCGACAATTCTGCTGGCGGAACAGGCCAGCCGGCAGCTTGGTGAAAAAGTGGTGCCGGTCTTCTGGATAGCAGGCGAAGACCACGATTTGGCAGAAATCAGCCACCTTTACCGCGAAGTGAGCGGCCGTGTTGAAAAACTCAATTTTCCCCATGCTGAATACGGAAAGAAGACCGCTTCAGCCGCCCAGCTCAATAAAACGGAAATTGAAAATTTCATGGCAGAGTATTTCAGGAGCCTGCCGGAAACTGCCCATTCGAAGAATTTGCAGCAGATGGTTTTCGGATTTTTGGAAACGACTGAAACTTACACGGAATTTTTCTCGGCAATGCTCAATCATTTCTTTAAAGAAACCGGGCTTCTTTTCATCGATGCGGCCCACCCGGAAATGAGGCAGTATGAAAAGGATTATTTCAGTCGGCTGATCGAGCAGGCTTCCGGAATTGCTGAGCGGGTGTATGCTGCTGAACAGGAACTGGCGGCTATGGGCTATCCGGCACCGCTTGCCGTTGAAGAAGATGCCGCACATCTTTTCATTACCGTTAAAGGTGAACGGATCCTGTTGAAACGGGAAGGCGAAAACTTTACCGGCAATAACGGAAAGATCCGCTACAGCGAGAAAGAGCTGCTGGAGATTGCACAAAAGACTCCTGAAATCCTCAGCAATAACGTGGTTACACGTCCGCTGATGCAGGAAATGGTGTTTCCGGTTCTTGCGTTTGTCGGCGGACCGGGCGAAATCGCATATTGGGCAGTTTTGAAAACGGCTTTCGAACTGCTGGATTTGGAGATGCCGGTCATCATGCCGAGACTTGGGATGACGTTAGTCAACCGCCGGGTACAGGTGCTGCTGGAAAAATACGGCCTGTCTTTTGAAGATGTGGTGATTGAACGGAAAGCACCCCTTCTGAAAGCTGAGCTTCTGGATTCCATCAGAGAAAAAGAGGCCGAAAAGCTGATTGAGGAACTGGAATCAAAGATTCAGCAGCACTATGACGAAATCCGGACAAAGTTCACGGATATCAGCAAAGGTTTAATGCCTTTGGTCGAAAAGAATCTGCAGTTTCATTTAAAGCAGCTCGATTTCCTCAAAACCAAATTGGAGGATGAAGTGGTTCTCCAGAACAGCATCCAATTCGGCCATTATGATTTTATTGAAAATGAATTGCTGCCGAACGGTTCTCCGCAGGAACGGATCTACAGTCCGATCCCTTATCTGAATGACTTCGGTCTTGACCTGGTGGACAGATTATTGGAGCTGGATATAAAATATGACAAAAATCACAAGATCATCTATTTTTAAACCCCGAAAGCTTGCTGCGGCAAGCTTTTTTGCGTCTCAAGAAGTTATATTGAGATTATAGTCTGTAACAATAATGAAATATTTCAAAAACAAGTGGTGGGAAGTGGGGGATTGTGGTACATTAATTACAATAAGCGGGGTGAAGGATATGTTCATGGGCGAATATCAACATAGCGTTGATTCAAAGGGACGGTTAATCGTTCCGGCTAAATTTCGTGAACTTCTTGGTGACAATTTTGTTATCACCAGGGGCCTCGACCAATGCTTATTTGGTTACACAATGGATGAATGGCAGAAGATTGAAGAGAAACTGAAAGAACTTCCTGTCACTAAAAAAGACGCTCGTGCTTTTACTAGATTCTTCTTCTCTGGAGCCACGGAAGTGGAGCTGGACAAGCAGGGACGCGTCAACATCCCTTCAACTTTGGTGTCATACGCAAAACTTGAAAAGGAATGCATCGTTCTGGGTGTCTCCAACCGCTTTGAAATTTGGGCGAAGGACACGTGGGAAGAATATTTTGCAGCCTCTGAAGACTCATTTAACGACATCGCAGAAAACTTGGTGGATTTTGACTTTTAAATAAGAAACGGAGGGAATGGATTGTTCAACCACACCACGGTTTTACTCCATGAGACTGTCGACGGACTGAACATTCGTCCTGACGGTATATATGTGGACTGCACTCTTGGAGGCGCAGGGCACAGTGAGTATCTGGTCAAACAGCTTTCCGACGAAGGCCACCTGTTTTGTTTCGATCAGGATGAAACAGCAATCGGCCATGCGAAAGAAAAGCTGAAAGATTATATACATAGAATCACGTTTATCCATGCCAACTTCAAGGACATCAAAATTGAACTTGAAGAACGCGGAATTGAAAAAGTCGACGGGATCCTCTACGATCTCGGTGTTTCGTCTCCACAACTGGATACGCCGGAACGCGGCTTCAGCTATCATAATGATGCACCGCTCGACATGCGGATGGATCAAAGTGCAAAACTCAGTGCATATGAAGTGGTGAATAATTGGTCTTTTGAAGACCTGGTCCGCATTTTCTACCGTTACGGGGAAGAAAAATTTTCAAAGCAGATTGCCAGGAAAATTGAAGCGGCAAGGGAAAAAGCTCCTATTGAGACCACGGGACAATTGGTGGAATGCATCAAAGAAGGCATTCCCGCATTTGCGAGAAGGACTGGGGGACATCCCGCCAAACGGGTTTTCCAGGCAATCCGCATCGCTGTCAATGATGAACTCGGTGCAGCGGAAACTTCGCTGCAGGATGCCATTACGCTGCTCGCTCCAAAAGGCAGAATCAGTGTCATCACCTTCCATTCACTGGAAGACCGGATTTGCAAGACCATTTTCAAAGAAGCGTCGTCGCTTCCGGAATTGCCGCCGAACCTGCCTGTTATTCCTACCGGCATGGAACCGGTATTGAAACTGATTACCCGAAAGCCGATCCTTCCTTCAGAAGAGGAATTGGCGCACAACAACCGCTCGCGTTCAGCGAAGCTGAGAATCGCAGAAAAAATTAGAGAATAGGACGTGTTTTTATGGCGTTGAATGCAAGAAAAGAAACCTATATCCAACAGCCGGCCGTTCCTCACACTCCGAACCACCAGCCGGTCAGAAAAAAAGCCCTTATTACCAAGGGCGAAAAAGTATTGTATTTATCTTTCCTGGCTGTATTCGTAATGTGCGCGTTGCTGGTTCTTCAAAATCAAGCCACAATTCAGGCGACCACCCATGAAATTCAGACAATTGAAAATGATATCAGTGAAATTCAGAAACAAAATACAGATTTGTCAGTGCAAGTAAGTGAACTTTCTACATATGAGCGCATTTGGTCCAAAGCGAAAGAAATGGGCCTAAAATTGGATGAGCAAAATGTAAAGGTAGTGCCTGGGCAATGAAAAAAAAGTTTCGATTTCAATGGGGAGCCTTTCTGCTGTTTTTACTATTTGCAGGGCTCTTTTTCCTTTTATTGGCAAGAATTGTCAGTATTCAGGCGACTGGCCAGGTCGAAGGTCAGGAGTTGGCTGCCAAAGCAGCAGCTAAATATAGCCAGGAAGAAGTACTTGCTGCGGAACGCGGGAGAATTCTGGACCGCACGGGTGAAATTATTGCAGAAGACACGCTTTCTTATAAACTTGTTGCTGTCCTGGATGAAAGAGCTACACAAAAAACCAGCGACCCCCGCCATGTGACCGATCTGGACAAAACTGCAGACATTCTGTCAGAGTATATTGCAGTGCCACGGGAAACCATCTACGAGACGATGCAAAAAGGCAAGGAAGCTGAACGCTACCAGGTGGAATTCGGATCTGCCGGCCGTGAAATCAGCCATACACAAATGATCGAGATGAAAGAAGAAGGACTGCCGGGCATCCTGTTTGTTAAAAATCTGAAGCGATTATATCCAAACGGCGTTTTTGCTTCCCATTTGATCGGCTTTGCCATGAAAGAGGAACTGGAAAATGGGGACATGGTTACAAAAGGGAAGATGGGCCTGGAAATGATCTATGACGACATCCTCACCGGCACAAACGGAAAAATGGAATTCGATACAGACAGATGGGGTTTCCTGCTGCCGAACAGCGAAACGGCTGTAACACCGGCAGTGGACGGTTCAGACATTAAATTGACGCTTGATAAGACATTGGAGAACTTTTTGGAAGACGCCATGTCCACGGTCCAGGAAAAATATGAACCGGCGCGGATCATTGCGTTGATCGCCAATCCAAAAACCGGCGAAATCCTGGGAATGTCCCAGCGTCCTTCGTTCAACCCCAATACGCGTGAAGGCCTTTCAGAAAACTGGCTCAATGAAAGCATCCAGCTGACAGTTGAACCGGGTTCGCCGATGAAGATGTTCACGCTGGCGGCGGCTGTCGAAGAAGGCAAATGGGATCCTAATGCCACTTATCAATCCGGATCCTATCAATTCGGAAAATGGACGATTGGTGATTATAACGGCAGGCAGGGGTGGGGAACGATCAGTTTCCTCGAAGGGTTCCAGCGGTCTTCCAACGTGGCGATGGCATATTTGCTTGAGCGCATCGGACCGGATATTTTCATGAACTATATCGATGCCTTTGGATTCGGCCAGAAAACCGGAATCGATCTGCCCGGAGAAGCGTCAGGTACAATCCTGGACAACGGGGAAGTCGATAAACTTACGCTGACGTTCGGCCAGGGATCTACTGTCACTCCGATACAAATGATCCAGGCCGCGACAGCTTTTGCCAATGACGGTGTGATGATGAAACCTTATATTATCGACGAAATAAAAAATCCGGATACCGGTGAAGTTACGCTGAAAGGTGAACCGGAAGAAGCCGGCCAGCCGATTTCAGCAGAAACGGCTAAAATCGTGCGCGATATCATGGCGTCGACTGTAACTTCAGAAAATGGTTCCGCCCAGCGGTTTGCGCTGCAGGATTATTCAGTTGCCGGCAAGACCGGAACAGCACAGATTCCTGGTGAAAACGGCAGATACATGACCGGCAAAGACAATTACCTCTTCTCTTTTGTCGGCATGGCGCCTGCTGATGACCCTGAACTTGTGATGTATGTCGGTGTCCAGCAGCCGAAAATGGAAGTGACGGAACACGGCTCGCAGCCTGTCTCGGAAATATTCACTTCCGTCATGGAAAATGGTTTGAAATATATGAATATCGAATCGGAAGAAACGGAAGAGACGCCAACTGTGGAAATTACTGACTACACCGGCAAGCCGTCTGCTGAAGTTGCAGCAGAGCTCGCTTCTCGGAATGTCAATGTGATAACAACCGGAAGCGCCGCTGAAGTGAGCGGACAATACCCTGCAAAAGGCGAAACCATTGTGGCAGGTGCAACGGTGATTCTGCAAACGGAAGGCGAGTCCGTTCTGCCCGATTTCACAGGATGGTCCAAGCGGGAATTGCTTGCATTTCAGGCTCTCAGCGGATTATCATTGGAAATTGTGGGACAGGGTTATGCTGTAAACCAAAGCCTGTCGGCGGGATCTGCACTGACGGAAGGTGAACCGGTTGTCGTCAGGCTGCAGACGCCGGAAGATGCATTTAAAGTGCAGATGACAGACGGACCGGAAGGCATTCCGGATGAAAGTGAAGATGAAATTATTCCAGAAGATGCATCTGAATAGGAAGATGTTTAAAGGAGACAATTATGGACGCATATATATTACTCGGATTTGGAATTGCTTTATTGCTCACGGCTGGCTTGATGCCCGTGTTCATCCCTATACTCCAGCGGATGAAATTCGGGCAGAGCATCCGTGAAGAAGGGCCAGAATCGCATATGAAGAAAACCGGCACCCCGACAATGGGCGGCCTGGTTTTTCTCATTGCCATTATTGTGACGGCTCTGGGCACAGCTTTTTTTACGGATGGGCTGTCAGTGAAATTGCTGATTCTCCTGCTGGTGCTGTTCGGCTATGGACTGATCGGATTCCTGGATGATTTCATCAAAGTGGTGTTAAAAAGGAATCTGGGTTTGACTTCCCTGCAGAAACTCATCGGTCAGATCGTGATCGCCGTCATTTCATTCCTGCTCCTCGGAATGATCGAGTTTGATACAGGCTTAACCATTCCATTCACCTCTATTTCGATTGAACTGTCAGGACTTTATGTGCTGTTCATCATTTTCTGGCTGGTCGGCTTTTCAAACGCGGTCAATTTGACTGATGGTTTGGACGGACTGGTGGCAGGAACAGCATCGATCGCCTTTGGGGCCTTTGGGATATTGGCCATCCATCAGGACGAAGGCGCTATTGCATTATTTACCTTCATCGTGGCAGGTGCATTGCTCGGGTTTCTGATTTTCAATAAATACCCTGCAAAAGTTTTCATGGGTGACACCGGCTCGCTCGCACTTGGCGGCGCGCTTGCGATGGTATCGATTCTTTTGAAGCAGGAATTGCTGCTTCTTTTGATCGGTCTGGTGTTTGTAATTGAAACGGCCTCAGTCATACTGCAGGTCGGCAGTTTTAAATTAAGGAAAAAACGGATTTTCAAAATGAGCCCTATCCATCACCATTTTGAATTGAGCGGATGGTCTGAATGGAAAGTCGTAACGGTATTTTGGCTGGTGGGCTTGATTGCCTCTGCAATTGCCGTTGTTAAGGAGGTAATGTAAATGAAAGAAATAGAGCAGCTTCACCAAAAAAAAGTTTTGGTCCTGGGACTGGCGAAAAGCGGCTTTACGGCTGCACGGTTCCTGCATAAAATGGGGGCTTTCGTAACAGTAAATGATTCGAAGCCTTTCGAAGAAAATCCTGAAGCCCAGGAATTGCTGAATATGGGAGTTACAGTCATTTGTGGCCGCCATCCGGAAGATTTGCTGGATGAGGGGTTTGAACTGCTGGTGAAAAATCCAGGTATCCCATATTCAAATCCGGTAGTTCTGGCGGCACAGCAAAAAGGCGTGCCTGTCTGGACGGAAATCGAGCTTGCCTACCGAATCAGTGAAGCTCCATTTATCGGAATCACTGGTTCGAACGGCAAAACCACAACGACCACATTGCTGTTCCATATGCTCAATCAGGACGAAAAGAAGCCTTTGATTGCAGGCAATATTGGCACAGTGGCCAGCGGAGTCGCAGAACATGCGAAGCCGGAAAATGTCATTGTAACGGAATTATCTTCGTTTCAATTGAAAGGAACACAAACTTTCCGTCCGCGTATTGCGATTGTAACGAATCTTTATGAAGCCCATCTTGATTATCACGGTTCAGTGGAAGATTATGAGGCTTCAAAAATGAAATTGACTCAAAATCAGCAGGCTGAAGATTATTTCATCTATAATGCTGACCAGCCGCATCTTGCTGCCTATGCACAGAAATGCAAAGCACAGCTCGTGCCGTTTACCTTGAAAGGAAAGACTCCGGTAAGCATCAGTGCGGATGATGAATTTATTTATTGGCAGGGCAAAGAATTGATCGAGCGTTCAAAAGTCATGCTTGGCGGCCAGCACAATCTCGAAAATATTCTTGCCGCTGCGGCTGCCGCCCTGATTTGGGGAGGAACAGAAGAAACCATTATACGTGTGTTGACGTCTTTTACTGGAGTCAAGCACCGCTCCCAATTCGTCGTCAATTGGAAAGGGCGCAAGTTCTACAACGATTCAAAAGCGACAAATGCCCTGGCGACCAAAAGTGCGCTGGAAGCATTTCCGGACAATATCGTGCTGCTCGCCGGCGGCCTTGAACGCAATCATTCACTCGAAGAATTGCGGCCATATATGAAACGTGTGAAAGCGCTTGTAATATTCGGGGAAACGTCCGACAGATTTGAGCGTTTCGCTTACGACTGCGGAGTCCCTGCAGTGGAGAAAGTTTCCGATATGTATGATGCGGTTGTCAAAGCAGTAGGCCATTCAACGGACGGCGACACAATTCTTCTGTCTCCGGCGTGTGCAAGCTGGGACCAATATGAAAACTTCGAAATCCGCGGAGATGCATTTATCGAAGCGGTCAGAAAAGTGACTGAAGAGGACGAATGATAAGAAAAGCGCCGGCACCCGCTAAGCGCCGGAGTCCAGACAAATGAGAAAGGAGCAGCAATTATGGATAAAGTGATTGATATAGAAGAACGCATCCCCACGCTTCGTGAGCGTAGGCGAAAAAGAACCAATCGCAAATTCCTGGCATTGCTGTTCATTTTTCTGACGATATTGGCTGGATTAATCTACAGCCAGACCCAATTCAGCAAAATTCAGTCCATTTCAGTCACCGGAGAAAATCTGTATTCGGATGAAGATTATATCGCTGCAAGCAAATTGGCAATCGGAGATTCAATGTGGTCTTTTGATGCAGATGAAGTTGGCGCAGCCATTACAGGGTTAGAGTGGGTGGAATCAGCGGAAGTCGAGAAAAATTGGCTTACGGCCGTAGAAATTACCGTCTCTGAATATCCGTCCGTCGGTTATCTCGAAACCGCTACAGGTTACCAGAAATTATTGGCGAACGGTTATGCGGTTGAATTGCCGGTGGAGACGGTGGCTGGCCCGGTGTACACGAATTTTGAAGATCAGGAAACCAGGCGGGAGGTTGCTGCGCAGGTACAGCAGCTTGATTCCGAGGTCTCCAACCTTGTGTCGCAGGTTATTCTGACAGAAGGGCGGGAGGGAACGGCGAACATTACGCTATACATGACCGATGGCAACGAAGTCAGGGCAAGGCTGAATTCACTTGCTGAAAAGCTCGATTATTATCCTTCCCTGATCGCCCAATTGGAAGACGGCGTAAAAGGGGTCTTCGATATGGAAGTCGGAATCACCTTCCGCTCTTATGATGACGTTTACGGTCCGCCAAAGGAGGTTTCGGAAGATGAAGAAACCGAAGAGCCGTAAGCAGGTAAAGTTCAGTAAATCAATTGTGTTTTCGCTTGTATTCCTGGTTCTGGGGTTTATTCTCGCTTATTCCTACAGCCTTTCACAGGCACAGGAAAGCAGCAGTAATTTCACTGCGAATTCCCAATTTGAACAGGAAGAACAATTCCGTGAAGAATTGATTGAACAGAAGGAGCGCAATAAAACATTGCGTGAAGAAATACTGGCAAAACAGGAACAACTGCAGGACTATGAAAGTTCATTCTCTGATGGAGAAGAGATTTTCGGAGAAATAGCCTCGGAAGCTGAAGAGCTTCGCCGTTACATCGGGCTGATGCCGGTGGAAGGGGAGGGCTTGAGGGTTGTTCTGGAAGACGGGGAATATGGCTCGCAGACTGTTAACCCAAACGATTATATTGTGCATGAAAGCCACGTTTTTCAGGTAATTCACGAAATGTACATTTCCGGAGCGGAAGCGGTAGCAGTGAACGGCCAACGGATCCATGCCAATTCGACGATTGTCTGCACAGGCCCGGTCATTGAAGTGGATGGCGTCCAATACCCTGCGCCGTTTACAATAGAAGCGATCGGCAAACCGGAAGTTCTCATCGCATCCATGGAACTGTCGGGCGGTGTTCTCGATCAATTGGTTAATGACAATATCGTTGTGACCATGGACGAGGGGCTGGTTATTCAAATGCCGGCTCTGCTGTCAGAATCATGATTGAGGGGGAAGTTGCATGAAAAAGAAAGTCATTTCCCGGTTCACGATGATTTTATTTGTCATCGGCCTGATGACGGCTATCCAATTCAATACGATAAACGAACCCCATTCCCGTGATACGCGGGATGTATGGGAAATCAGGCAGGAGCTATCCAGGGAAAAGCAGCTTCACTCTGAATTATTATCAGAAATTGGCACATTGGATGGAACATTGGCAAAATACGAAGAGGCCATGAACGACAGCCCCGAACAGGCATTGAAAGAAACTGTGGAAGAATTGCGGAAAGAAGCGGGATTCACTGAAATCACGGGGCCGGGCCTTCAAATTTTGATTGAGCCTTCTCAGGAAGCCATTATGAGTGGGCAGAATATTGAGCAGGTATCGCCCGAGCTGCTGATTCGACTGGTAAATGAAATCAATCGTTTCAACAATATCGATCTGTCGATTGATGACAAGCGCCTCATTAACACAAGCCCGATACGGGATATAAACGGCAGAACGACGATCAATGGAAAACCGGTCGGCACGCCGCCGTTTGAAATGAAAGTGGTTGCAGGCACTGCCGAGCATGCAGAAAAAATATATAATCACCTGAAAGCATCACCCATACTCGATAATTTCTATATAGATAACTTATCGGTCAATGTGATGCAGCCTGAAACGGAAGTAAAAGTTGAAGCGTACGATGAAGAGCTGGGGCTCGAGCATTTAAAAGCGGCGGAGGAGGAATAGCGATGTGGCTTTCAATTTTAGGGCTGATACTGGGAGTGTCACTCGGGCTTTTGACGGATATACGAATACCTCCCGAGTATGCCAACTATCTGTCAATCGCCGTTCTTGCAGCTTTGGATACGCTTTTCGGCGGTATCAGAGCACATCTGCAGCAGGTATATGATGATAAAGTGTTTGTTTCAGGGTTTTTCTTCAACATCTTGCTGGCAGCCGGGCTGGCTTTTCTGGGAGTCCATCTTGGAGTCGATCTTTACCTTGCAGCGATCTTTGCATTCGGGGTCAGATTATTCCAGAACATTGCGGTAATCCGGCGCATTATATTGAGTAAATGGACAGAAAAAAAAGGTTTGCGGGAATCAGTTTGAATTTTCTGATGAAATAGAGAAATATTGCATCAAATTACTTAGACAAGGTGTATAATTTACAATAGAATAATAGTAATCGGAATAAAATAAGGAGGTGCCACGAATTGAGCCAATCAGAATTGTATGTGAGTTTAGATATTGGGTCTTCGTCGGTTAAAGTATTGATCGGAGAAATGGCCAATAAATCGTTGCACGTCATCGGGGTCGGAAATGTCAAATCAAACGGTATAAAAAAAGGTGCCATCGTTGATATAGATGCTACTGTCCAATCCATCAAAAAAGCGGTGGATCAGGCGGAGCGTATGATCGGCAAATCGATTCACGAAGTCGTGCTTGGAATTCCTGCCAACAAAATGGTGCTGCAGCCCGTCAAAGGCGTGGTGGCTGTCAACAGCGAGAACAGGGAAATAACAGATGAAGACATGGACCGGGTGCTGGAAGCGGCCCAAGTTATGTCAATTCCCCCAGAACGCGAGTTGGTGAACATCATTCCTGAGCAATATATCGTAGACCATTTGGATGAAATTAAAGATCCGCGGGGTATGATTGGGATTCGACTTGAAATGGATGGTACAATGGTGACAACGTCCAAAACCATTTTACATAATGTACTGCGGTGCGTTGAAAGGGCCGGCCTTCAAATCCGGGATATTTACCCTCAACCGCTTGCGGCAGGATATTATGCATTGACCGAGGATGAGAAAAATCATGGTACAGCCTGCATCGATATTGGCGGAGGATCCACTTCCATCGCCATCTTCCAGGACGGTCATCTGGTTTCTTCAACGGTGATCCCAGTCGGCGGCGACCATGTAACCAAAGATTTATCAATCGTCTTGAAAACGCCAACTGACCAGGCTGAAAAAATCAAACTTGAATACGGACATGCTTTTTACGACAATGCTTCCGAAGACGAGTTGTTTGAAGTTCCTGTCATTGGATCGGATACAAAAGAGCAATACAGCCAAAAATACATATCTGAAATAATCGGAGTTCGCCTGGAAGAACTTTTCGAATTGATTTTGGATGAGTTTTATCGCCTTGGGGTCCAGGACCTTCCCGGAGGCGTCGTTCTGACTGGTGGCATGGCGAAGCTTGAAGGCCTTCCGGAACTTGCGCGCAATATTCTGCAGACGCGTGTCCGCCTGTTCACTCCGGAATACATCGGAGTAAGGGAGCCGCAATACACCACATCTGTAGGGCTGATCCAATATGCATATATGGAAGATGTGTTTTACGGACGCATCGGCAGCGGAGCGGCTCTCGGCAATCCACAGAAACTGGAAACGGAACCAAAACCCGAAAAGCAGCGCCAGCAAAAACCCGCAAAACAGCCAAAAGAAAATGGCGAAGGCGTCGTAACCAAAGCCAAGAAAATGTTTGATAGATTTTTCGAGTAAGTAAAGAAAAGCGACAACGGCCGTTCAGCTCCGA
>NZ_JRGN01000026.1 GCF_000775575.1 Planococcus sp. CAU13 | reverse complement strand
GTCGATATCCAAGTGGTTTGTCGGCTCATCGAACAGCAGCCAATTGCTTTCTTCAAGCATCAGTTTGCACAGGCGGACTTTCGCCTGTTCACCACCGCTCAATTGGCTCATTGAACGGGAAATGTGTTCGTTTTTCAAGCCGGTACGCGCTAACGCTCCGCGTACCTGCCCTTGATCCATGCTTGGATACGCGGACCAGATTTCATCTAAAGGGGTATGCGATGGTGCTTTGACTTCCTGTTCAAAATAACTTGGCGTCAAATATTCACCGCGGATGACTTCGCCGTCGAGCGGTTTGATCTTGCCGAGCATCGTTTTCAACAGGGTCGATTTACCGACACCGTTCATGCCGACAAGCGCGATTTTTTCGCCGCGTTCAATCATGAATGACAACGGCGGCATCAATGGCTTATCGTAACCGATCGAAAGAGATTCCGCTTCCACTACATAGCGGCTCGGGCTGCGTGTTTCCTTGAAACCGAATTGCGGTTTCGCAGCCACTTCCGGTTTATCGATGCGGTCCATCCGGTCGAGTAATTTCTGGCGTGACTTCGCACGTCCAGTCGTCGAGGCGCGTGCTTTGTTTTTTGCAATGAACGTTTCGGTTTTCTTGATCATTTCCGCTTGTTTTTCATAAGCATCAAGGTGCTGCTGCTTCGCAAGCTCTGCCAGTTCGATGAATTTCTCGTACGTAGCCGTGTAGCGTGACAGGCGTGAGAATTCCAGGTGGAAAATGACATCCGTCACCGAACTCATGAATTCCGTATCATGCGAAATCAGAAGGAAAGCATGCGGATAATTTTTCAGATAGTTAACAAGCCATTGAATATGCTCTTCATCCAGATAGTTTGTCGGCTCATCCAGAAGCAAGACTTT
>NZ_JRGN01000008.1 GCF_000775575.1 Planococcus sp. CAU13 | reverse complement strand
GAGTGGTCTTCTCGGCTTATTGTGGGAACCAAGGTGTGCCATACGAAGATGGCACCTCCTTTGAGACGAGCTTGCGCAGGAGCATAATCTTAGCTCTGTCCAAAGCGCCGAAGCGGCATCCACCTGATTTTTATTGTCAAAAAAATATATAGAAAAAACCCCCGCACCTGGCAGGAGTTTCAGCTGTCTTATTCGACTGGTGTGTATTTCTTATGTGAGATCACGGTCATGTTCGAAGCTGCGCCGATTTCTTTCGCGTCTTCCGGTGAAATTTCAACAATCACCGAGTTGTCCATGATTTTGAAAATAGTTCCGGATACTTCGACGTTATTGCGGGAAAAGGTGATCCATTCTCCGATGCGGCGGGCCGCTACGAATTCTGATACTTCTTTTTCATGTGGTTGAAATGCCATTGATATCCACGCCTCTCTTTAAGAAACAGTATCTGTTTATTATATCATAAAAACGTGGAATTATCACTATTAAGCTCCAGCACCCCTCGTCAGGTTTTATTGTTCATATAAATGGCAGGCAACAAAATGGCCCGGTTCCTGTTCCTGCCAGACCGGAACTTTTTCTGCACAGACCGGCATCGCATGCGGACAGCGGGTGCGGAACACACAGCCGCTCGGCGGATTGATCGGGCTCGGCAGTTCGCCTTCCAGGATGACGCGTTCGCGCGCTTCTTCAATATCCGGATCCGGAATCGGAATGGCGGACAATAAAGCGGATGTATATGGATGCAATGGATTGTCGTAAAGCCGCTCCGAAGTCGTCAGTTCCACCATATGGCCGAGGTACATGACGCCGATGCGGTCGGAAATGTATTTCACCATGCTGAGGTCGTGGGCGATGAACAGATACGTCAGCCCTTTTTCCTTCTGCAGTTTCTGCAGCAGCATGACGACCTGCGCCTGGACGGAAACATCGAGCGCCGAAATCGGTTCATCGGCGATGATGAAATCCGGATCCAGTGCCAAAGCGCGCGCAATGCCGATGCGCTGGCGCTGGCCGCCAGAAAATTCGTGCGGATAGCGGTTCGCGTGATCGCGGTTCAGGCCGACGTCTTCCAGCAATTGATGGATGCGCGCCTGCATTTCTTTTTTGTCCTTGTGCAGACCATGGACCTGCATCGGTTCGGCGATGATTTCGTATACCGTCGAACGCGGATTGAGCGAAGCATACGGATCCTGGAAAATCATCTGCATATTGCGCAGATAATCAAAGCGTTCCTTGTCCGACATTTTATGGATATCGACACCTTCATATTCAACAGTGCCTTCGGTGTTTTTGTAGAGCCCCATGATAGTGCGGCCGGCTGTCGATTTGCCGCAGCCCGACTCGCCGACCAGGCCGAACGTTTCGCCGCGTTTGATGTCGAACGAAATGCCATCGACCGCTTTTAGTGTGACGCCTTTGCCCAGGTCGAAATGGCGCTTCAGTTCTTTTACGGATAATAAAGTCTCAGTTGTCATCGTTTTTCTTCCTCCTGTATGAACCTTCGCACCGCACACAATTCCTTTTCATGAACCGTGCCGGCAAGCTCGATGATTTCAATGGCTTTTCCGGGAGTCGGTGAATGGATCATCAGACCGTTGCCGTAATAAATGCCGACGTGATGAATCCGGCCCTTGCCTTCTTCATAAGCGAAAAACAGCAGGTCGCCGATATGCCATTCCGATTGGTTCTGTGTATCGATTTCGATGCCGGCCGCCGCCTGGTCATGCGCATCACGCGGGATGACAACGCCGTTTGCCTTCAGCATATTGTAGCTGAGGCCGGAACAGTCGTAGCCGTAGCTCGACATGCCACCCCAGAAATACTGCAGATCCAGAAAATCTTCCGCCAGTTTTGCGATTTCATGGCCGCTGCCTGTCGGGATTTCGTCAACGGACGGGGCAAGCTCCACTTCTTCCGCTTTGATGAAAGCTTCGCCGTCCGGAGTCTGGACGCAGAAAAAATCGCCTTTTTCTTTGACCGGCAGAAGCGTATTGAACGGCACCACCAGCAGCGGCTTGAACTCTTCTGTCCACAACTGGGCTTTGCGTACACTGACGCGGGCATAGCCAAGTTCATTGACAACAGCTGTTTCGGTTAATTGATGGAGCGGCACCCATCCCGGATAGCCGCGTTCGTCTTTGCTGCTCGGCTGCCAGATGGCGATGATTTTCGCCCAGCCATCCACCACTTCCTCCACGAGTACGGGCTCGCCGTAGAGCAATTGTGTCTGGATGCGGCCGCTGTGGGTGAGGTCATGATTTTCCTGTTCATTCATTGTTTCAATCCATTTATTGACTTTGACGGTTTCCCCCGTGCCGTGGGCGTCGACTTCCCGTACACTGCCCGGATTCGTCCACACTGTTGCCACCGGCACATTGCAGACCCACGCTGTCGATTCAGTCCCATACATATCTATTCACTCCGTCCTGTAAGTCGTTTAAGAAATAAATCACTGTCGATGCCAAGTCCCGATTTCTCCGGGAATCGGATCGTTTTTCCATCGTATTCGATGACGCCCGGAACGATATCTTCCTTCAGCATCAGCGGCGGGTCAAAATCAAAACGGGTGATGTTCGGCTGGCAGGCCGCAAAATGCGCCGCTGCCCCGACCCCGAGTTTTGTTTCGATCATGCTGCCGGTCATACAATGGACGCCGTAAGCTTCCGCCAGCGTGTTGATTTTCAATGCCTGATGGATGCCGCCCGCTTTCATTAATTTAATATTAATCAAATCGGCGGCGCGCAGCTGCAGAACACGCAGCGCGTCTTTCGGTGAAAAGATGCTTTCGTCCGCCATGATGTCAGTCATCGTATTATCGGTGACAAACTTCAGGCCTTCGATGTCTTTTGCGTGGACCGGCTGCTCGATCAATTCGATCGCAAGTCCGGCATCTTCCATGCGGCGGATGGCACGCACAGCCGATTTCGCTTCCCAGCCCTGGTTGGCGTCAAGGCGGAGCAGCACATCGTAGCCGACTCTTTCGCGGATCGCTTTGATCCGTCTGATATCTTCTTCGACCGAGCCGATGCCTACTTTAATCTTCAATACATCAAATCCGTCTTCTATGTAACCTGCAGCATCATCCGCCATTTCTTCCGGCGAATTGACCGACACCGTAAAATCCGTTTCCAGTTCACGCCGGTATCCTCCAAGAAAATCGACGAGCGGCATATCCGCCACCTGCGCCATCAAATCGTACAGCGCCATATCGATCGCCGCTTTGGCGCTCGTGTTGCCGATCATCGCTGCATGCAATTTTTGGAACACCACTTCACGCCGCCGGATATCCTGCCCAATCAGCGCTGCGCCTATCAATTCCACCGCAAATTCGATGCTTTCGAGCGAATCGCCTGTGATGACGTGTGTCGGCGGAGCTTCTCCGAAACCGCTCCGGCCGTCTTCCGTTAAAATATGGACGACGACCGCTTCTGCAACGGTCACGGTGCGCAATGCCGTTTTGAACGGCTTCTTCAGCGGTACCGCGGTCCTGTAACTGGTAATCGATTTTATTATCGTCATCTTATTCAACTCCCGGCAGAATCGTCAATGTTTTATTATCTGCATCCAGACGCGCTTTGACACCGAGCGGCACGGAGAAATGCGGTTCACAGTGGCCGATTTTAAAGCCTTTCACGACCGGCACCTGCAAATTGCTGAAATAATGATTAAATACTTCGTCCAGCGTCAGCGATTTTTCCCGTTTTTTCGGCTCTGCGTTTTTGAAGTCGCCGATGACGATGCCCGCCGCTTCGTCGAATTTGCGCGCCATGCGGAGCTGGTTCAGCATTTCGTCCACTTGATACGGTTCTTCGTCAATATCTTCTATTAAAAGGATCTTGCCTTTCGTGTCCAATTCGAATTTCGTGCCGATCGAACCGCGGATCAGTGACAGGTTGCCGCCCACCAGTTCGCCATCCGCGACTCCGCCGACAAGTGCCGTAAGTTCAGAAATCTCTTCGGAATAAAACAGCTCGAACGGTTCAAACAGCTGGCCGAACATGCGGCGGCTGCGTTCATGGAACGTATCCTTGCCGACATCCGACGCGAGCATCGGCCCGTGGAACGTCACGAGATCCGAATACTGGCCGATTGCCATATGCAAAAATGTGATATCCGAATAACCCCAGAACACTTTCGGGTTTTCCTTGATCATCGCGTAATCGATGCGGTCCGCATAACGCGCAGCGCCGTATCCACCGCCTGCACAGATGATGCCGGCAACTTCCGGATCCTCGAACATATCATGCAGATCAGCAAGGCGCGCATCATCGTCGCCTGCCAAATAGCCGTATTTTTCTCTTACCGATTTGCCCATTTTCACTTTCAGGCCCAACTCTTCCAAAAATGGCAGTGCCTTCTCGAGATTCTCCAGATTCGGTGGACTCGAAGGTGAAATCACCCCAACCGTATCCCCTTTTTTCAATCGTTTCGGCAAATTCCGCATACTAAAACACTCCTCTTTTTCTGTTCTTCATTCAACAGACAGTATATCCCTGTTCAATGAAAAACAGAAACGCCCGGCGCTCGGCCGAGCGTTTCTTGTTTGTTTCTAGTTTTATAGATAGCAACCGATGAATTCGCTTCAGCCAGACGCTTTCCGCAGGGAGCGGCCTGAGC
>NZ_JRGN01000080.1 GCF_000775575.1 Planococcus sp. CAU13 | reverse complement strand
CTGATAAACACCCGAAAATCGCTGATAAACACAAAAAGCCACCACCTCTCATCAAACTCAAACTCAAATAACGAAGCTTTTCGCCGGCGAAAAGCCTTCTATTAAGTTCAAAACCAAAAAAAGCGGGCGCACAAAGTGCGGCCGCTTTTTCAATTAGCTTAAGATTTGATTTCTGCTTCATTTTTTACAACCCCGGGACGCGTCAACGAAAACACGGCAAAACTGAGGGCGCCGAGCACGATGATGCCGCCGACCCAGGCGGTGCTGGTTACGGACCCGGTCTGGGCGAGGGTGAAGCCGCCGACACCGGAGCCCAGTGCAATGCCGATCTGCAGCGCCGAGTTGTTGAAGCTTTGCTGAATATCGGACGTGGATGGGTCTGTTTCAATCAGGTAGCTTTGCTGCGGCGGTGCGAGCGCCCAGCTGAGTGCTGCCCACACGATCATGACCGGCACGAAGAGGATGACGGAAAAAGTCGTGAATGGCAAAAGGAATAAAGAAAAGGCGAATGCTGAAATGACGATCAGGATGCTGCGTTTTGAACCGATCGAATCGGACATTGCCCCGCCGATAGCGCCGCCGCTGACGGCAGCGACTCCGAAGATGAGATAGAAGACGCTGATCCAGAAAGGATTCAAGTTAAGCTGCGTTTCCAGAAACGGCGTGAAATACGCATAGACCGTGTAATGGCCGGCAAGCATGAACATCGTTGCGAGATGGGCAGAGCCGATCTTGGCGCTGGCCACCGCTTTTATTTGCTGCTTCAGCGGAACGGCTGTACCGCCGGGAATCGGCTGGATGTAGCGCGCGATCAGCGCCATCGAGCCGAGCGACAGGACGGCGATTCCCAGGAAAATGAAGCGCCAGCCGAACACATCTGAAATCAGGATGCCGAGCGGTACACCCAGGACGAGTGAGGAGCTGACGCCCATGAAAATAAAGCCGATCGCTTTGGCGCGGAAACGCGGCTCGACGATTTTAGCGGCGATGGTGAGCGACAAGACGATGATCAATGCCGTACTCGCGGCGGTCAGAACCCGTGCAATCATCATCCAGGTGAAATCCGGGCTGAAGTACGTCATGATGTTGCCGAAGAAAAAGATCAACAAGGAAATCAAATAGACCTTCTTGCGTTCGAATCGGCTCGTTGCGACAAGCAGGACGGGCCCGGCAATTGCATAAATCAAAGCAAATACCGTGATTAATTGTCCGGCTGAACTCAAGGAGACGCCAAATTCATCAGCGATTGTCGGCAGGATTCCTCCGACGATCAATTCGACGAGACCGACGGCAACCGTCGATAAGGCTAAAATATATACTTTCAGATTCATTGTACAAACGCTTCCTTTCAAACATGGAAATATCAGAAAATAAAAAAAATCCTGATTACAGAAAACGAAAAGTCGTTTTCTGTAATCAGGATTTTGAGGTTCCTGGTAGAGACCCTTAAGCCGTATCCTTAAGGTTATACAGATGCTATAGGCGGTTCAGTTGTTGATTACTTTGAAAATGTTACTACAGAATAAAACTTTCTGCAAGCGGACAAATTTTAACCCGGATTTGAAAAGGTTCATTAAGATAAGGTATGATTTTAAGAACTTGAATAATAGAAGAAAAGGAAGTGGCACGCGTGCAGAAAAAGTGGCTGATTTACGGAGCTTATGGCTATACGGGAGAATTAATCGCACGTGAAGCGAAGAGGCGCGGCATGAGTCCGGTGCTGGCCGGGCGGAATCCGGAAAAACTGAAGCCGCTAGGCGATGAATTGCAGCTGGAAACGCGGGTCTTTCCGGTCAATGCATCTGCGGCTGAAAGTCTTTCTGACGTTGCGCTTGTGCTGCACTGCGCCGGGCCATTTCAAAAAACGAGTGCAGCGATAATCGAAGCCTGCCTGGAAGCAGGAGCGGATTACCTGGACATTACGGGTGAAATTTCTGTTTTTGAAAACAGTTTTGCGCAAGACAGAAAGGCAAAAGAAGCGGGTATCACCATCTGTTCGGGGGCTGGCTTCGATGTGATCCCGACAGATTGCACTGGGCTCAAATTGAAAGAGCTGATGCCCGACGCAATAAGCCTGTCCCTTGGATTTGATTCGGATTCAGGCATTTCGCCTGGTACATATAAAACGATGATCCAGGGTATGGGATCCGGAAGCGCTGAGCGCCGGAATGGTAAAATCGTACCGGTGAAACTCGGTAAACAGCGCCGGATGATCGATTTCGGGCGGGGCACGCGCTCGGCGATCGGCATTCCGTGGGGAGACGTATCGACGGCATTTTACACTACAGGTATCCCGAATATTTCAACGTGGATACCGATGAAGAAATCGCGCATAATCGGTGCCCGATTTCTCAGTCCTGCCAGTTCGGTGCTCGCATTTCCATTTATCCAGAAGACGTTGAAAAAATGGGTGGAGCGCCGGGTCAGCGGACCGGATGAAACGCTGCGTGCCGGTGCGCCTGCTTATATATGGGGAGAAGCGCGCAACGCGGATGGCGTGGTGACAACGGTGCGCATCCGGACGGCAAACGTCTACGATTTGACTGTATACGGGGCACTTGAAGTCGTGAGCCGTTTACTGGATGGAGATTATCCTTTCGGCAGCCACACGCCTGCAGCATTATTCGGTTCAGGCTTGATTGAAGAGCTGCCGGGATCCGGGAAATTTGAGGCAGAGACGATTTATCCAAAATGAACCAGTCGCATTAGCCTTTATACAAATAGTAATCTTGCGCATGCACAATTTTAAATCCTATCGCTTCATATAAACCTAAAGCATGGGCATTTTTTGTTTCCACATCCAGATGCACAGAATAACCGAGCTCATGCTGCTTTTTGACGACATGGCGCAATACTTTACGGCCAATGCCTTTTCCCTGATGTTTAGGAAGAATTGAAAATCCGTAGATCCATGCCTGATTGTTTTGTCTTTCAATACGTATCTTTCCTACGGTTTCATCTTCTGCATCAATCATGAATATGTCCGCATCAGCGTCGCCGTCAATTCTCGATTCCATTGCCGCCGCATCTTCTTTCGGGATATCGAAAGCTTCCACATCCAGCCTGATTCGCATCTCCAGATCGTCGATGGTCGCTTTCCGCAATTTAAATCCGGTTGAAGCTTCGAGCGATTGGGGCTGCCACCGCATCTGATGTTCCGAAAACTGGTAGCTGGCTCCAATTTTTTTCAGGAATTCCTTGGCTGCCGTGGATTCAGCGGGTGCATTCAATAAAATCTTCTTAAAGCCAATTCGAACTGCTGCCGCCATCGCTTGTTCGAACAGATTGGTGAAGTGCCGTTTCCGGCGCTTGTCCGGTTTGACCATTCCTGTTACTTCAACGGTTGAACCAAATGCATACAAGCCAATAAAAGCGGTTATATCCCCGTTTTCATATTGGAAAAAATCAAGTCCATCGGAATCCCTGGTCCGAAGCATTTCCCAGTTCAACTTCAATTCGAGGTCATCGTGTGCTTCTACTTCGTTTTGAAGTTGTTCAATATCGTGCAATTGTTTTGTTGATAACATGATTTTCTCCTCATTAAAAATATTCGGTATTCAAAATCATTGGGACGTCTCCGTCCTGTACTGTCGATGATACATCTATTATTTCAAACTGGCGCTATTTAGGGAAGCGCGTTTTTGCCTGCTGTGTGTTTCGTCTGCTTTAAAGTACTCTGCAACTGAAACTAACGGAGCTGGTGGACGTACCAATGCAAAAGCTGTAGTAAGAGGGGGAAATCCATTGGGTCTCAAAAAATATGCCATGCATGCAGCCTTATTAACTGCCTTTGCCATTTTGACAGGCTGTTCCGGATCTAACAATAACTCATC
>NZ_JRGN01000206.1 GCF_000775575.1 Planococcus sp. CAU13 | reverse complement strand
GCGCCCGTTCAGCTCCGAAAGGCATAAGACAGATCAGTGAAGTGGCCTTGGCCGCGCAGCTGAGTTGACTTATGACCCGAGGAGTTGGGCCGCTGGAGTCTGGACAGTATAAAATAATCAGAGTGAGAACTCAAATCAGGTGATTCCCATATGAAAGAACGTTTTTTTGGAATAGAAGTCAATACAGAAGGTTATGAAGAGTTGATGGCCAAGATTTTCGGCCGGATCCGTTCAGGCGAAAAGTCGTTTATCGTCGCCATCAACCCTGAAAAACTGATGGCATCGCGGAAAGATGATCAGCTGCGCGCAATTTTGCAGACAGCTGATTTTCAGATTCCGGACGGTGTAGGCGTCCTGCTGGCTTCAAAGCTCCGCAACGGCAAAATTCGGGAGCGTGTTACCGGTATCGATATGATGGAAACCCTCTGCAGAACTGCTGCAGAAAAAGGTGAATCCATCTTTCTTTACGGCGGCAAGCCCGGAGTGGCGGAAGCGGCGGCGGCTGCACTGCAGGCCAAATATCCCGCTCTTCAAATAGCCGGGATCCTTGACGGCTATGAAAAAGACTTGGATTTGATTCGCGGTAAAATAGATGCATCCGGTGCTTCTATTCTTTTCGTGGCGATGGGGAGTCCCAAACAGGAGCAGTTCATCATCCGTGAAATGCATAATCTGAAACCGTCCGTCTACCAGGGAGTCGGAGGGTCATTTGATGTGTTCGCCGGGAATGTGAAACGCGCCCCGGCCATTTTCCGTAAATTTGGTCTGGAGTGGTTATATCGTTTGATAAGGGAGCCGTTCAGGTGGAAACGACAACTCGCCTTACCAAAGTTTTTGCTCGCCGTACTGAAAGAGCGAAAAAAGATAGAAGGTTCCTGATATGTCCAAGCTGAAAATTGCTTCCATCCTGTTTCTGCTTTCCACCTTCATCTTAAAATTTTCCAGCATGCTGCGTGACCTCGTCATCGCGGGTCTTTTCGGCGATTCCTACCGCGCAGATGCTTACATAGCGGCCATGACCATCCCGAATGCGCTTGTGTTATTCATGCTGACCGGGATGAAAGATGCCTTCCTGCCGAGTTATTATAAATTCGATGCCATCGGCAAAGGGGAAGAGCATCTGACGAACATCGCCAAAGGGACGATGTGGATCTGCCTAATCCTGTCCATTGGCGGCATGATTCTCGCAGCTCCGATTGTCCGAATCGCCTACCCGAGCTTCGCTGAATACGAAGACGGCTTCTTCATCGCCACCTGGACGATCGTCATCTATTTTGCGTCTCTTGTCTTCGTCGGCATCAACGCCGTCTATGAAGGCTATTTCGATGCCCACCGGAAATTCTCTTTTTCGGTGTTCTCCCAGACAAGCGTCGTTTTGATGACCATCGTCTTC
This sequence comes from Planococcus sp. CAU13, assembly GCF_000775575.1. Taxonomy (GTDB): domain Bacteria; phylum Bacillota; class Bacilli; order Bacillales_A; family Planococcaceae; genus Planococcus. Next base: position 12,670 of record NZ_JRGN01000206.1, on the reverse strand, counting down.
GCGCTCCTGTTCCACAATCAAATAGGTATACTGGCCGTTCCAATCGGTTATTTCGTCGGTACGATTGTTTCGTTGATGCTGAAGCTTCTTTACCGCACACCGAAAAAGTTCATGAAATGGAAGCAGCCGCTCGATAAAGAAGAAGTCAGGCAGTTTTATTTAATATTCTGGCCGGTCGGTCTGACAATTGCAGTGGGGCAGATCAACCTGATGGTCAATACATTCTATGCGGCGGGGCTCGAGGAGGGTGTCGTTGCGAACCTGAACTATGCGTTCCGCCTGATCAATATTCCGCAGGCGATTTTTGGAGTGACGATCGCAACCATCGCTTTCCCCATCATCGCACGCGCCAAGGTCCTCCATGACATGGCGTTTTTCCGCAAAGGTGTGGAAAAAGGCCTCCTGTATATGCTGATGTTCATCACACCGACTCTCGCCGGAATGTGGCTCCTGATGGAACCGCTGGTCGAAGCGGTTTACGAACGCGGCGCCTTTACACCGGAGGCGACGATGCTCGTTTCATCCTATGCCATTCTCTACATCGGGTCGACTTTCTTCTATAGTATCCAGGCGGTCGTCGCTAAAGGATTCTATACACTTGAAAAAGGTCACCTGATGATGCGCATCGGACTCGGTTCAATCTTACTCAATATCATTTCGAACTATATTTTCTCCCAATTATATGGTGCACCCGGTATCGCCCTATCCGCATCACTTGTCGGCATGTTTTATTCCATTGTGACATTCAGCATGCTGTGGAAGCTGATCGACGGAATGGAAGCGAAATATTTGATCAAGAATTCACTGCAGATCGCTTTTGCAACAGCGGTCATGCTCGGCATTCTGGTGCTCATCGAATGGCAGACGGCTGTCGGCGCATTGCCCGCAATCCTGCATATCGCAATTCTCGGCACGATAGGGGCAATCATTTACTTTGCCATCCTGCTGCTGTTCAAGAATGAATTCGCCAGGAAGCTGATAGAAAAAGGCGGCAATCCGAAATCACTGATCTAAACCGATCCCCAGATCTCCGACGTTTAAAAGCGTTCAGGAGGTCGGGGATTTTTTTGATTTCAATTAACAGAAAATTTGAGTAAACATCCCAATACTATTAATAACAAAAATCCATTAATGGAATAAAATTCTTATTTTCCAATACTTAAAAAATATATAAGTAATAGCTTGCTAATTCTAGGTATATTCACTATGATAAAAGACATAGAATAATTTTCTTGCTCATTACTTATATAGTGTGCGGGAAAATGGAAAAGGCGCCGGAATTTCCGGCGCCTTTTTTCTTGAATTGTTAGAAGAATTACAAGGGGTGTCATAGTTTATCCAATAAGCAGAAGAAAATTGGGACTATAATCATTAAAGTCTAACCAAAATCTCTTAAATAATTGGAATTACTTAGGAATTTATCTCATTTTTACCTTAATAATAAAATTTCCTGTAATAATATTGACATATTGAAATGTTGAACCTATACTTGGAGTTGTAGTGTTTTATCTGCAATTTTTATCCTAAATTTGACAGATATAACTTTATTTTATGAAATTTGAGGAGGAAATTATTCTATGTCGAAAAACAAATTTATGGCCGGCGCTATCACAGCTGCTATGGTCGCTACGGCAATCGCACCAGTTGCTGGAGCACAAGTAAATCAGAACGCTGACACTTACTCAGACGTTGCTGTAACTAACTCACACTTTGACAACATCATGAAAGCTAAAGAGCTTGGTTTCCTTCAAGGTAGCCCGGACGGAACTTTCAAACCTGCTGTTTCTCTAACTCGTTCAAACGTAGTTAAAGCACTTGGTAAATATGTTGTTGCTCAAAGCGGCGGAACATTGGAAAGCTACGACGTTAGAGGCGTAACACCTTTCAGCGACGTTCCTTCTACAATCGCTGACAAAGAACTTTACAACTATTCATTAGTAGTTAAAAAAGCTGGTATCTTCTCTGGAGACAGCAACAAACTTAACCCATTGAACAACATCACTCGTCAGCAAATGGCTAAAGTTCTTGTAAACGCTTTTGATCTTAAAGATCTTCCAAACAGAGATTCAAAAGTTACTGACAACAACAAAGCATTGGCTGAATACCGTTCATACATCAACATCCTGTCTGAAAACGGTGTAACAACTCAAGCAGAATTCATGCCTGATACAAACGTTTCACGTGCGCAATTTGCTTCATTCCTAGTGCGTTCTTATGAAGCTTCAAACGTAGTAGCTGCAGCGGTTAATTCTGTAAATGCAGTTAACGCTAAAGAGTTGCAAATCACTTTCACTCAACCAATCAAAGAATCTTCAGTTATCGATGATAAAGATGACCTAATTGAAGGAATTGTAAAGCTTAACTCTGCTGATGCTCGTTCATTAACAGACAACGCTTATCTAAGTGCTGATGGTAAAACATTGACATTGGTAGCTGCAGACAAATGGAACGGTTCATATGCTTTTGAAGTAGTTAAAAATAAAGTCGAAGCTGCAAATGGTGAAAAAGTTGGAGAATACAAAGTATTCCTAACTGCAAGTGATACTGCTCGCCCTACATTTGCTGGCGTTTCATATGAGCCATCTGGTCAAGCTAAATTCTCATTTAGTGAGCCTTTGAATGAGTCAGCTTCTGACATCGCTTCTAAATTAGTAGTTTCAGGTGGCACTTCTGTTACTATTAGTGCTGACGATATTGAAGTGGCTGATGATTCTAAATCATTTAAAGTTACACTACCAGCATCAATGACTAAAGACGCTTCTTATACATTTACTTTCACAGGATTGGCAGACTTTGCTGGAAACTTACTAAGTCCGAATCCACTTTCAGCTACAGTTGTTAAAGCTGATCGTGATACAGTAAAACCAACAGTAACTAGCGTAACAGCTCTTGATACTGGTAAATTACAAGTAACTTTCTCTGAAAAAATTCGTTCTACCGGAGCTGCTGTAAAAGTTGGCGATACAACTTATACTACTTACACGCTTGACACTACAGGAACAGTTGCCACATTTACTAACGTTGGAGCTTTAACTGAAGGTGTTAAATCAGTTACAATTTCAGATGCATTAGATTTAGCTGGATTGAAAATGAATGAAGTTACTCGTGTCATTCAAGTAAATGCTGATACTACAGCACCTGCTTATGTTAATCATACAGTTGAAACTGTTGGCGGAACACGCTATCTAGTAGTAAGCTATAACGAAGAAATTACGGTTAACTCATCCAAAGAAGTTGCTGGTACTTATGTTAATTCAAACAACATTACTCTACCTGTTGCTGGAATTACAGGTGATGATATCACTAGAGGAACAGATAAAAAATCTGTTCGAATTAAATTACCTGCAACAGCAGGAACTTACACTCTAGGATTACCAACTGGTTTGGTTGAAGATACTTCAGCTGCAACTAATGATTCAGCTGCTCGCAATGTTACATTTACTGTAGGTACAGCAGTTGATGCTACGAAACCAGTTACAGAAGATTTCTATCAAGTCGGCAACAAAGTTACAGTTAAATTTGACCGTCCTGTGACAGCCGCAACTGCTTTGAATGTAAATAATTATTCTATCGATGGAGTTTCTTCTCCGTTCTCATCGGCTATCTTCAAAGGTGATGCTCAGACTGTTGAATTGACATTGAAGAATGATGTAATTACTACTAACGGTGTTCGCAACTACACTGTAAGCAATGTAGCAACTTCTGCTGGTTCAGTAATGGTTTCTGAAACTGACACTTATGATTTCAAAGAAAACGTACGTCCAATAGTTCAAAGTGCTAAAGTAATCAATGCTACTCAAATTGAAGTAACTTTAAGCGAAGCATTGAAACTTGAAACTGCAGGAACTGACTTCGACGTATTCCAAGGTTCTACTACAGCTCTAGCTGAAAATGGAGCAGAAGTAATTGCTGGAACAAACAACAATAAAGTAGTTATTACTTTAGCAACGCCACTTACTTCATTGAACGGTATTACTCTTGGTGCTTCTTCTACGATTGACCTAGCAGATGTTAACGGAAACGTTGTTAACTTTGTTGGACCGATTGCAGTATCAAGCAACTAATATTATTCTTAATAGCTGCATTCACTTGTGGTTTAAGAAACGAGATAATATCTTGTCTCAAGAATAGTAAGTATAAAAAGACTTCCCGAGAGAAATCTCGCGAAGTCTTTTTTTCATTTCCCTAATCCCAATCCAAAACTATTATAGTATACTGGTACAGTACTAAAATTTTCCTGTTTATATAACAGCAAGGAGCTGCCACATTGAAAGAACGCATATTGTATTTTGACTGGCTGCGTGTCTACGCGACCATCATGGTTGTCACAATCCATGTGGCAGCCAATTATATTGGGATAAATTATTTGGAAGGCAAGACGGCCTGGATATCGGCTAATTTCTATGAATCGCTGGCCCGCAGTTCTGTGCCGCTGTTTGTGATGATCAGCGGGGCGCTGCTGCTCAGCAGCAAACAGGAGATCAATTATCCGCAGTTCCTGAAAAAACGGGTGAGCAAGATCCTCATTCCACTGGTGGCCTGGAGTTTTATCTATTACTGCTACCAGGTATTTGTGAGAAAATGGATTGAAGAGTTTTCTTTCACAGAATTCATTACTAAGTTCCTGAACGCCGATATCAGCGTCCATTTCTGGTTCATGTATATGATTCTGGGCTTGTATCTTACGACTCCGATCATTAAAGTGTTTATCCAGAATGCACGGCGGAAAGACATTGAATACTTCCTGCTGCTCTGGTTCTACGCGTCGGTGATCGTGAAATTCATGAAATACCATTTCGATTTGGCTTTCAACGTTGAACTTTTCCACGTCACCAATTACATCGGCTATTTTGTGCTCGGCTATTACCTGGCGACTTTCCCGATGAACGTCTGGTGGACGAGAATCGGTTACGCGATGGCGCTGCTCGGCTTCAGTTCGACTTTCTTCCTGACGCATTATTTCACAGTCGCACAGGAAGGGGTGCCGCAGCTGTTCTGGTATGAATACCATGCCCCGAGTGTCCTGCTCGCTGCTGCCGGTGTGTTCCTTGTCTTCAAGCACCTGTTTGCAAAAAGGAAGATTGGTCCGGTGCTGAACGTTGCGAACAAGCTGAGCTTCGGTATTTACCTGTTGCATATCCTCGTGATGTTCAGCCTGATGAATACCCGCCTGATGCGGATTGTGGACGCCCAGCATCCGCTGCTGGCAATTCCGGCCGAAGTGTTTATTGTCATCGTGATCAGCGCGGCCATCAGCTACGTCATCAGCAAAATTCCGGTTGTAAAAAATTTGATACCATAATAACTGCTTCAAAAATCATTAAGCCCACCATAGTAATAATATGCGATAACTCCCGAAATATTACGGAGTTATCTTTTTTATTACTATTTCAATAAAATTCTCCTATAGATGAATAAATAATATATAATAACTTTCGGTAAGAAAAATAAAAATATGCCGAAGGAGCAAATCATGACTAAAAATCCTAACAAAAAATTCAAAAAGCTTAACTTCATCTTGATCGCTGCAATACTGTTTTTCGTATTTACAGCATCTCCGTCACTTGCTGCAGTCACATTCAAAGACGTGCCAAAAGGTTATTGGGCACATAAAGAAATAACTGAACTTGCTGAAGAAGGCATCATCAAAGGGAGACTGGACGGTACTTTCGGACCAGTGGAATCTGTGACCCGTGCACAGAGCGCCATGATGATCGTGCGCGCGCTTGATATACCGACAGCCAACCGCCCAAATCCGAATTTCAAGGACGTCAACACCAAAACTTCCGGCTATGCGGAAATTGCTGCATTGGTCGATATGGGCGTCTTCATGAAAGCGGAGAAATTCAACCCGGCTCAGCCGGCATCACGTGCACAGATTGCAAAGATTCTTGTAAAAGCGTTTGAATTGAAAGGAACAAGTTCGAAAGTGAAAGCTTTCAATGATGTTCCGGCGGGCGACTCGTTCCGTCCTTACATCGATACGCTTGTGACAAATTCAATTACGACCGGTACCACTCCAACGACGTACAGCCCATATAAAAATGTCACAAGAGTGCAGATGGCAGTTTTCATCCATCGCATTCTGGATAAAAAGAATCCATCAGCACCGGCTCCAACTGGAGAAGCGGCAATAATGGCGGAAATTCTGACCCTGGTCAATAAAGAACGGGCGAAAGTCAACGTACCGGCTCTGAAGGTACATGCAGGATTGCAGAATGCAGCGTTGATCAAATCAAAAGACATGGCTGATAACAACTATTTCAGCCACCAGTCACCAACATACGGCAGCCCGTTTGATATGCTTAACACACTCGGCATTTCTTACAGAGCTGCGGGTGAAAATATCGCATATGGACAGCGGGACGCCCAAAGCGTCATGACGGGCTGGATGAACAGCGACGGACACAGAAAAAATATACTGAGCACAAATTATACGCATATTGGAATCGGCACAGTCAAAGGCGGTTCCGGCGGGATCTACCATACGCAGCTGTTCATGAAACCATAAACAAAATAACCTTTTTAAAGGTGAATAAAAGATCCATTGATAAAAGCCCGGGAACTGTTTCCGGGCTTTTAAAATTGCGTATTTTTGTTATGGTGCTGCAAAGGATTTGTAAAAACAAAACATATCTCAAACAAAATAACAGAATTTTATAAAGAAAAGTAAAATATTAGTTTATTGTTGTTACAAACAGGGCATATATTAGTGGCGGCAATCATAATTAGTCAATTTTTAATTATGCATGACTGCTTCTTTTTTTATTCAGATTAAGGAAATATTAAACATTATTTTTATGGTGTTTACTGCTTTTTCCAAAAAGAGGCAGTTAAGCATAAAGTTTAACAAATCAAAAGGAGGACAATGTCTTATGTCGAAGAAAGCGAACTACAAATTTATGGCCGGTGCGGTGACAGCTGCGATGGTGGCTTCAGCAATAGCTCCAGCAGCAAGTGCCAATGAGGTCGAGGCACAGTCGGAATTTTTGTATTCGGATGTCTCCGCAAGCAACTCTCATTTTGATGCCATTTATAAAGCCCGTGAACTTGGAATTCTTTCCGGCTATCAGGACGGGACATTCAAACCTGCCCGGGAATTGACACGGTCGAACGTTGTAAAAGGCCTTGGTAAATATGTAGTGGCTGCAAGCGGCAAGGAATTATCGGAATACGACCTTTCTGACGTGGAACCTTTCAATGATGTTACAGCAGCCAGCGGAGACCAGGAACTCTATACTTACTCACTGATTGTAAAACAGGCAGGCATTTTTGAAGGGAGTAATAATAACCTGATGCCTAATCAGCCGATCGCACGTCAGCAGATGGCAAAAGTACTTGTCAATGCATTCGGTCTCGAGGATCTGCCTGGCGACAATTCCAAAGTTAAGGACAACCATAGAGCAATCGCAGAATTCCGTCCGTATATCGATATTCTTTCGGAAAACGGCGTAACAGTGGTGGAAGAGTTTAATCCGCGCGGCACGACTGTCCGTGCGCAATTCGCTTCTTTCCTTATCCGTTCGCTGGAAGCTTCCATGGAAATCCCGGCTGATGTGGCAGCGGTGAATGACGCAGAAACGGTTGCGGCGATGGATGCGGCATTACTAGCATTTGAATATCCGAACTATGTTAATCTCGGGCTTGACAGCCGCAGGGAAGTGGCTGAAGCGTTCCTTGGATTATATGGGGACGAAGAATTCTATTCAGAAGAAGAAGTAGTGGAAACACTTGAGGATCTGATCGCTCAATACCGCGCAATTATTTCAGGCGTAAATAATGCGCGCACGATTACGGCGATGGACAGGGCTCTTGAAGCGCTGGAATTTGCTCCTTATAACAGCTTGAACCCATCTGCCCAGTTGGGAGTTGCCGAAGATTTCCTGAATGCGTTCAATAGCCGGACAGACGCCAGCGGCAATCGTATTCCGTTCACGACAATCGCGGCAATCGAAACATTCCTGCTGCAGACCGGGGAACTTGCGCCGGTTGTGGAAGAGGTCACTGCAAACGAAACCTACTATAATACAGCGGCACCGGTATTCGGCAGTGAAGGAACTGCCACGCTTTCAAGAAATGGCGGACCAGCTGCAGCATACACTTCAGGAACAGAAATTACTGAAGACGGCAATTACGTGCTGACTGTAATCAGTGCGGGAGGTACAACTGTCGTACCGTTTACAGTCATCAGTATCGACTCGGCTGCGGAACTGAACCAGGCACTGGCTTCGGGTGAAGAAGAAGTGAGCCTGGCCGGAGATATCACGGATGCAAATGGCAGCAGAATCCTTATCAGCGACACGGTCACTTTCGACGGAGCAGGCTTCTCAATCGATGCGCCGATTGAAGTGGCTGCAGGTGCGGACGACACTGAAATAACAAATGTCACAGTGGAAACAGGAAACGTTTCAGGCGGCGAAGCTTCAGGATTCTATATTACGGCCAATAGAGTCGTTTTGGACTCAGTAACAGTGAATGGGGTCGATGACACGGCCGGCAACGGTGTGGATACGCCGCTCGGAGAAAAACTCATCACCATCACAAATTCCGAGTTTAATGATCTGCTGCGCGGTGTGAACCTGAACAGCAATGATCTGGTAGCGACAGGGAATACCTTCACAGATGTGACTTACGGAATCGGCGGAACTGAAAACAGTGCCATTACGGTAACCGGCAACAGCTTCATTAACGGCACTGAAGGCATCGGCCTGGGTACAGGTGTGACGGTCGCTTCTGCTGGTGCAAATGTACTTGATTACCTTGAAGACGATAATACATTCACGGATGTAGAAACTCCTGTAGCGGATTACCGCTGACAGACAAACAGCCTGCCGAAACCCGGCAGGCTGTTTTTTTTGGATTTTATTCCATTACTCGTTCAATTTAAGGATGATTACATCATCAACGATTTGCACGGAATCCGGATGCGGCCAGACAGCCATATCGGAAAACGCTTCACTTTCGAGGATTGCTTCTCTTTCCTCTTCAGTCGCGAGCTCGAACTCGACGCCAAAAAGATTGGCGAACATGTACTGGTAATGCACAGGGTGGGCAAGGGAAGTTTCACCGAGCACGCCTGTCATTTCGGGAATCCGTTGCGGAATGATCGTGCGGCCGAGTTCGCTCGATAAATAATGAGTGCCGAATATCGCCAGTGTATTGGCGTCTTCATAGCCCTCGGTCTGTTCGATGCGGTCCAGGACCCGGTTTGCATTGGCATAGGATTTTTCATATTTTAACGTCGTATTGAAATAAGAAATATTGGCGATCAATCCAAAATTAAAAATGGTCAGCCCAAGTACAGCGACAACGCTCCAGGCAAGAACTTTTGAATCGGCCATCTGCTCATAAAACAGGATCGGCAGGATGTAAACTGGGACAAGGCCCATGATCATCAGCATGTGATAATCGACTCCTGAAGAAACAAAATACAGGATATAGGCCAGAAACGGCATTGCGGCTATTGCAGCGGCGGCAAGCGCCGTAAAGCCGATGGAGCGGCGTCTGCCCATGGCAATGAACAGAACGGCGATAAGCACCAGCAGGAGGATATTCAGAACAGTGAACAAGCTCACTTCGCCTCGGCCGACAATCCCATCAAAGAAATAAAAGACAGCGGATTTGGCGATGGAATAGAACGGCGAGAGAATGCCGCCGGAAGCGACGCCGATATCATTCAATCCCTGATAATCGGAAATTTCACCGCCGAAAATGCCCTGGTAAGCTTTGAACAGGATCGCATAAAAAATCATTCCGATTGCCACCATTGCCACGTACGCAGATGATTTGATCAGTGTATGGCGGATGGAATCCTTACCAAACAGCAGCGACTGGATGATGACCAGCGCGGCCAATGTCAGAGTTAACGGAAGATTCGCCTGGTAGATGCCCACCGATACAAAAAGAATGATGGAGCCCGGCAAAAAGCCCCATTTGTATTTCTGTGTTACCAGCAGCGCAAGGCCTGCCAGCAGGAAACCGAACATATAGCCATCAGCCGTAAACATATAGGAAAACGTCGACGTGATGGTCGGGAAAGTCACGATCAACCCGGCTGTCAGCCAAATGGAAATTTTCTTCTTCAGCCCAAGTAGTTCGGTGACGACCACCGCCAGCAGGGACAGATAGAGCGTCGACAGCAGGCCGATGACCCAGGGCAGATCAAATAAGGAACTGATGCCGCTGAAAGGTCCAAGGAAAAATCGGCCGGATTTGAATTTGAGCTGGGAATTATAGATATTTATAAGTCCGTCATGATTCGGGGTGTATTGAGTGAATATGTATAAGTGAGTAAGTAATCCAATCAGGAAAGCGGCGAAGAAAGCAATTTTCCATTCGGAGCGCATCTTCTTCTTGAAATTTTCGAGAAATTGTTCTGGCATAATATCCTCCTATAATTGTTTGCATCATCAAAGATTATAGCATATTTTACCGGCTGTTAGTACGGTTGGAAAAGATCCTGATCCGCTATTCACTGAAGTGCATATTTAATTATTTACATAGGTCTAAACACTCTCATTTTGCACGCTCATACGTGCTATAATCTCTTATCGGATGAACCAGACTTTCTATTTTTTAATGGAAAATAAATCAATAATTAGGTATATATATGATGTTTACAGGGTATAAAGTATATATGTTGATAAAACACATGAAGCGAGGGCCATCGATGAAAAAACTGGGTGTTATCGGGATTATTTTTGCCGTTGTTTTTGCCATGCAGCCAGCAGCAGCTGCGGAAGAATCTCCGAAGGAACGGGCCATTGTCGTTTTTAAGGAGAACGCTGAGCAAGGGTTTTTGGAGGAAATGGGAATTGAAGTTATGGAATATTATCAGAATGTCCCCGCGGCTTCCATACTCGCTTCAGATGACACTCTTGCAGTTCTGAAGCAATCGGACAGCGTCGCTTCCATCGAAAGGGATAAAGTCGTTAAGCCGGCTGTCCAGCTGACTGGATGGGGACCTCCGATGGTGCAGAGCACATTAAGCTGGAATTCCGGCTATACCGGAAAAGGGGTTAAAATCGGAGTGGTCGATTCCGGAATATCGCCGCATCCCGACCTTCGGATTGCCGGTGGCGTTTCAGTCGTCGATTATACAAATTCCTATCATGATGACAATGGCCACGGAACACACGTGGCAGGAATCATTGGAGCCCTCGATAACAGTATCGGCATTAAAGGGGTGGCACCGGAGGCAGATCTCTACGCCATAAAAGTATTTTCAAAAGAAAATAAAGGTTCCCTGATAGATGTCATCAGCGGCATTGACTGGGCCATCACCAACAAAATGGACGTGCTGAACCTGAGCCTGGGAACAGATACAGGATCATCCCTCTTCCATGAAATCATCAAAAAAGCACATCAGCAGAATATACTTATCGTAGCAGCGGCCGGCAATAAAGGACTGGAAAATCCCGATGCAGATACAGTCGAATATCCTGCCCGCTACAATGAAGTCATCGCTGTTTCAGCTGTCGACAATCAGAAAAAGCGGGGAGTATTTTCAGCGGCCGGCCCCGCAGTCGATGTAGCTGCGCCCGGCGTCTCCATCAGGAGTACATATTTGAATAACGGCTACAGGGAGATGAATGGAACGTCGATGGCGGCTCCTTTTGTAACAGGCCAGGCAGCACTCATCAAACAGGCATACCGCGGGCTTAACAACGACCAGGTGCGGAACATCCTGTTGAAGAATGCGCTCGATCTTGGAGTGAAGGGCATCGATCCGGTATTCGGCTTCGGCCTCCTGCAGGCACAGCCCTATAAGCTTCCTGTCTACGGCAAAACCGCATCGCTGAATCCGGCCAAATCACTCTTTCTGGAAAAAACGCAGCTTGCCGGCCCTGAAAGAACGGCAAGCGTTCAAAAAGTGAAAGTCAAACTGGCCGGGGGAGAAGAAGTTGACGTTACGAACGACGCAGTGTGGAAATCAGTCAATCCGGCTATTGCCACAGTCAATAAAGGAACCGTCACTTTCATTTCACCGGGAACAACTGAAATCACAGTGAGCTATAACAACGTTTCTGCAAAAATGGCCGTGACAGTTGTACCGGCTGCTGCTACAGTCGCCATCGGTTTTACGGATGTGGCATCGGATTACTGGGCATACAAGGAAATCAGTGAAATGGCCGCGCGGAAAGTGGTGAAAGGGTATCCTGATTTCACGTTCAAGCCGAATTCTGTAGTGAAACGCGCAAATACCGCAGTAATGCTGGACCGGGCCATGACACTTGTTCCAAAACTTCCCTATGTTCCGTTCGCAGATGTTCCCAAATCCCATATCTATTTTAATGAGATAACAGCCGTCCAGCAGGCGGGTATTTTTGACGGTAATGATATAGGTTTCATCCCTGTGGGTGAGCTGACCAGAGCGCAAATGGCGAAAGTGCTAGTCAATGCATTTGGCATAAACGAACCCGGCACCAATCCGTTCCCGGACGCACAGGAGCACTGGGCCAAAGAATTCATTGATCCGCTGTATGCGGCCGGTGTCACTACCGGTTCGGGTGGCACGTTTAAGCCGGAGCGGAAAGTGACGCGGGCAGAGCTTGCGGTGTTCATGTACCGGGCTGCGGAATGGCAGGCGGCACAGAATAAGCAATAACCGGTTCGGGTTTCTTCTATATAATAAGAAAAAGACTGCAGTGCACATTGAGTGCGCTGCAGT
>NZ_JRGN01000031.1 GCF_000775575.1 Planococcus sp. CAU13 | reverse complement strand
AACTTAACTGCACTTAAGTTACATTCAAATACTTAACAATACTGATGTAACCCATTCTTCAAATGCTTCAAATTTTTAGTTTTGTAAAGGTGGTTTTTGATTTTTTCATCTAATTTCTTTAAGGCATGGAGTAACACTTAGACAGATTCGAAAACAAAAGGGATACACATTGGCTGAATTAGCAAAGGGAATTGTTTCCGTTTCTTTTTTATCAAAATTTGAACGAGGTGAATCAGAAATTTCACTCACACATTTTCATAAGATACTGGAAAAAATGGCTCTTTCTTTCGAAGAATTCTTCTTTATTCATAACCAATATTTTCAGGACGATTTAGAACTTTTCTTTAATTCTGCTGACGATGCTTACCACTCACGTGACCTTGGTACTCTTAGCGAATTGAAAGTGGCCGAGAAGCGGAAATGGGAGCAGTTTGGACTTGAAACAGCCCGCTGCAACTTGGCGATGCTGGAAGTGTTTGAAAGAATCCTTCAAGAACAGGAAACCAAAGTAGCACAGGAAGATTTGGATTTTCTGTGTGACTATTTCTTTAAAGTGGAGGTATGGGGATATTACGAACTAAGACTCTATAATTCGACACTTTTGCTTTTGCCGCCTGAACTCGTCGTTACCCTTACAAAAACTGCATATGAGAATAGTTACCGTTTTAAGGGTTTTCCCAAATACTACAAAACCACCGTCAGTATATTGATGAATACCTTGATCTATTCAATGGGCGGTCAACATAGTCATCCCTATATAGATCATTATGAAACCTTTAAATCTTATTTAATGAGTATGGAGATCAAGGAAGAGGACCTGTACATTAAAAATCAATTGATGTTCATAGAAGGCATATACGAAATCAAGACAGGAAATAAAGAGAGAGGTATTGAATTAGCTACTTCTGCATTCCGTACTCTCGAAAAATTGGATGCGCCGAACATAGCTCACGGGATTAAAACTTATTTAAATTTTGTCTTGAAATACACCAAGTAACTGAAAACGCGTAAGCAACCTATCGTTCAGGAAAAACTTCTACACCAAAAAAGAAGCTCGGTATCGAACCTCTTCTCTTCCTATAAACTCATGATATGTAAACTGATTTACTCTATTTTTTCACAAGAACTTAATGATTCAATTCAAAATGAGTTTCTTTCAGTTCCGATACCACAACATCCGGATTTAATTCCACTATTTTTTTCGCCAACGTTTTTACTCCGAATATTTCAGTATAAGTATGGCTGCCGACCAGCAGGTTGATTCCTGCAAATTCAGCGTACTGGATAGTATATAACGTTGCTTCACCAGTTACATATGTATCGTATCCTTCCTCCACTGCTTTCTGAATGATAGAAGATGAATGCCCAGCTCCTGTTAATACACCAATCCGTTTTACTTCTTTATCGTTGTTTTTCCATGCGCGTACCGGTTCGTCCAGTTTAAACCGCATTTTTTCGGTCATAAGATTAAAGTTGATTGAGTGACTATATTCTCCTATGCCAGGAAGATCACCCTCCTTATCATTATAAGAAGAATATTTCGTTATCGTGTCAATTTCTAAAGTATTCATTAAAGAAGTACAAGTTCCAAATTCTACAAAATCTAGTGGTGCATGAATCCAAAAGTGACTAATATTATTTCCTTGCATCTTGTTAACGCAGGCTTCTCTTAACCCATATAGAAAATCCCAAGCATCATGATGGGTAACAATTAAATCAACCCCTTGCTGAATCGCTTGTTCTACAGTCTCAAGGGAAAGGTTTGTCGCATATCCTATTTTTCGGATTTCATGATTTGAAGTATTTGTAAATCCATAATCGTTATGTTCTTCTAATAATTTCTCGCCAAAAAGTTTCTTAATTGTTTGTTCGAATTCGTTTAAATTCATCTCAAAATCCCCACTATTCTATTTTTTCTTAATTTTACCATATTTAATAAGTGAAAAATTTTTCATTTTGTTTTGAGCGAATACCACTAAGAATTGAAAAAAATAATTTCAAAGATCTATAATAACCGTTCGTAAAAGTACACTTTTACAAACGCTTTGAAAACAGCTGAAAAACAACGAAAAAAACGTTCGTAAACGTGTCAAAACACTTTACGAACGTTCATCTTATTCCATCCACCTTTACGAACGGTTTTACTCAAAGAAAAAAAGCCCCGAAGGACTTTTCGTCTGGACTCCAGCGGCACAAAACACCGCTTCCGCTTTTCTTAATAATACCAGCTGCCTACAATCGGGTAGCTGAAATGTTCGTCGTTCAGGGCTTTGATGATGCCGATGATCGGGACCACCAGTCCGATGATTCCAAAGACGATAAGCATCGGGATACCGATCAGGAAGATGACCAGGAAGCCTGAGACAGCGAGCAGGACACCCATGACCAGTTGGAACAGCAATGCTTGAACCGACAGTCTTCTTATATCTTTATCATCCGGATACAGGAAGGTCGCAAAAAGAAATACGGCAACCGGCACAAGAAACGGAGCAAAAAACGCACTGGCGTGGACGAGAATTTTCAATCCTTTACTTTCCATCATTCATTACCTCCAGTAATGTTGGTTCTTATACTCCTTAATACGGATGAACGGCCATAAGGTTTCAAAATTATTGGCCCACCCGCAAAATAACTTTGCCGAATTGTTTGCCTTCCGCCAGGTAATCAAATGCTTCCTGTGCCTCGTCCAGTTCAAAGACTTTTCCGACAACCGGATGCGTTTCGTATTGAACCATATGAGCGATCATTTCCCGCAATTCATCGCGGCTGCCCATTGTCGAACCAAATAATTGATATTGGCCGTAAAAGAATTTCCGCAGATCAAAATCGGTGACATCGTCCGTAGTCGCGCCGAAAATGACGATACGGCCGCCTTTTTTCAGCACTTCCAGTGTCCGGTTGAAAGTCGCTGCCCCGACGCTGTCGATGGCAAGATCAATCGTTTCGTTCTCCAATTCCTTCCTCCAGTCACTGTCGGTGGGGATGGCAAGATCAGCGCCGATTTCTTTCGCATGCGCCAGCTTGTCTTCACTTCTTGATGTGACGATGACGCGGGCACCGATATTCTTTGCGAACTGAATCAGAAATGTGGCGACCCCGCTTCCGGCTCCCGGGATGAACAGCGTATCGCCTTCTTTGACCTGACCTTTCGTAAACAAAGCACGGTAACCGGTCAAAGCCGGCAGCGCCACTCCTCCTGCTTCTTCCCAGGTTAGATGTGGCGGCTTCTTTTCGACCTGTTCGGCAGACAATGCGATTTTTTCCGCAAAAGTGCCGTGATCGGGCATTCCCAAAATATCAAATTCCGGCGGCGGTGCGTCGCTGTTGGCAAACCATCGCAGCGCCGGGTTGATGAGGACTTCATCTCCGACTTCGAAATTGGTAACGCCTTCTCCCACCGCTTCCACAACACCTGCTCCGTCCGAACCGATGATAAGCGGCTCGGGTTTATTGCCGTGGCGGTTCAATAAATTCAGATCGCGGCGATTGATGCCTGCAGTCTTCAGCGCCACTACCACTTCCCTTTTTTTCGCTTCCGGTTCCGGCATGTCCGTTATTTTCAGTTCCCCTTTTTCGATGACAAATGCTTTCACTTTACTCCTCCTTCGAAATTCCCGCTGAACATTTTCAACTGGTCCATACTGATGATGTCCTGTGAAAACAATGGAATGAAAATCAGCTGCTGCTTCGGGAATGTTTCTTTGATCAATTCCATGTATTTCTTTTCATGTTTTTTTCGCTCCATCAAAAAGTCACCGTCCGCTTCTTCCGGCAGCACTTTATTGATGATCAGCGTTTTTACATGAAGATGATATTTATGCAGCAATTCCAACGCTTTCTTCGTCTCCAGAATCGGCAGGCGTTCCGGATTCAAAACGAAAATAAAACCGGTCTCCTCTTCATTCAGCAAAATATCCCGCGCTTTCGAAAAGCGTTCCTGGCGCTCCCGGAGCACATCGTAAATCGGATCTTCACGTGGTTCGCCGTCGTTTAAGAGCGCCGAATAGTTATCGTTTGTTTTGCGCCGTTTATCCAGGAGCCCTTCTATCCAGACCCCCATTAATTCAGGCAATGTGAGAAGGCGGATTGTATGGCCGGTCGGTGCGGTATCAAATACCAGTTTATCGAAGTTCTGGCGCTCTTCCAAAATGATGTGGATCAGCTTATCAAAAAGCGCTGCTTCATCTGCTCCCGGAGAAGCTTTCGCCGTATCGAGCTGGCGGTTCACTTCTTCGACCATGCTTGTATGGACAGTGCCTTTGATATTCTCTTTTACGCCTTTGATGTATTTTTCGGTTTCAATATCCGGATCAATTTCAAGCGCGTATAGATTAGTGGCTATTTCTTTTGTATTGCCGCCGATTTTTTGATTGAAAATATCACCGACATTATGGGCAGGGTCTGTCGAGATCAGCAAAGTTTTAAAGCCGCTCTCGGCGGATTTTGAAGCGATGGCCGCAGCGGATGTCGATTTGCCGACTCCACCCTTGCCACCCACAAAAATGATGCTTTTCGATAAAACGTCCATTCCTTTACCTCATTTCGTTGATATTAACAGCAGCGGATACCGGAAAGCGGTGATTTTTCCATCCCCATTCGCAAATGCCAGTCGTGAAATTCTTCTATCATATAAGGATACAGCTCAAGCGTGTAATAATAGGCAGGATTCGGAATCCCGAGCATTTCCGAATACAGCATCAGCAGGAACAGGTCATCTTCCGCCCGCAATTCGCGCGCGATTTCCGTTTTATGCGGATGTTCCAGCACAGCTTCATACCATTTGATCAGCCTTTTCAAGTTATCGGTAATCAGCATTTCAACACCTCTTTTGAATAAAATAAGGGAAGGGATCACATCTAGTATGATCCCTTCTTTTACATTATTCTAATTTTTCTTTTCCGAGCAATTTCGATTTATCTTTGGTGAGCAGGACCTGCACAGCTGTAATGGTAATCCATAATGCAAAGACGAAAATGATGGATCCGAAAACAAACAGCAGCATATTCGATGCGTCATTGTACCACGCCCATTGCAGGAACACCTGCTGGAACATTGCCCAGAGTGTCATGAACATCAGGAAAATCATCGGAACAATGGTGATTACGTAACTTCGGCCAAGATTTCTCAACCAGATGGAGATAAGCAGCAAACTGATGCCTGCCAACAGCTGATTCGAAGTACCGAATAACGGCCACAGGAGATATCCTCCTGAACCGAAACCGTTCGGCCCTTCCGGAAGCAATACGAGTGCCGCACTGGCTACAACAGCGATTGTTGTCGCTACATGCTTTTTCTCAAGTGACGGAATATTGTACTCGACGCCCAGCTCCGAAATGATATAGCGCATCAAACGCACGGATGTATCAAGTGTCGTTGCCGCAAAAGATACGACAATGACAGAGACGATCGTTGCAGCGATGGCTGAAGGAATCATCAAGCCGGTAGCTAATTGGGAGGCACCTTGGATAAATGAACCAAGACCGGCACCACTGGAAGCAGCGAAACTGCTGTACGTTGCAAAGAATGCTTCACGGTCCGGGAATAGCGTGATGACGGCAATGATCGAAATCAATGCCAGAATCCCTTCACCGACTGCTCCGAGATAACCTACAAAACGGGCATCTGTTTCTTTATCGAGCTGTTTTGAAGAGGTTCCCGAAGAAACAAGTCCGTGGAAACCGGATATTGCACCACAGGCGATGGTGATGAACAGCAATGGGAACCAGGAAATATCCGCCCCCGGATTCGTCATCGGTGCTGTGATTTCCGGATTCGTGAACAGAAGTCCAAGGTACAGAATTCCCAATCCGACGATCAATTGATGCGAGTTGATGAAATCGCGCGGCTGGAGCAATTTCCATACCGGCAACGTCGAAGCGATGTACACATAAATCATGAGAACGATGATCCAGATAAAGAATGCAGTTGAAATTGCACCTAGTCCGAATAATCCGGCTCCTTCTTCTCCGCCCATATAGCGCACTAGGTCAATTTGAAGAATGTCGTATTGGCTTGAAAGAATTGCGGTTCCATACATGACTACCAGTGCGATTAAAGAAGGCACGAGCATTTTTACGTTTTTCTTATAAACTGCATAGCCGATCCAGATAGCCAGTGGAATCTGGATAAATACCGGCAGGACGCTTGCCGGGAAGGAAATGAATAAGTTCGCGATAACCCAGGCGAAAACGGCATTGACCATCAGCACCAGAATCAGAATGATGAAAAGAAATAAAATTTTCCCCCGCTGCCCGATCAATCGGTGAGCGAGTGTACCGACCGACTGGCCTTTGTTGCGGACCGACAGGACGAGTGTCCCGAAGTCATGTACACCGGCGGCGAAAACCGTACCGAGCACTACCCATAACACTGCAGGAAGCCAGCCCCAGTAAACGGCAATTGCCGGTCCGAGAATCGGTGCGGCTCCGGCAACGGATGTAAAATGATGCCCCCATAAAACAAACTTATTGGTTGGAACGAAATCGACACCGTCTTTAAATTTATGAGCCGGTGTGACGTAATTCGGATCCAGCCGGAAAATCTTTTCTGCTACAAATTTAGAATAAAAGCGGTAACCTAAAACAAAGATGAAAATTCCAATGGCTGCCAATGCAATAGCATTCAAATTCCTCAACTCCCTCTTCTTTCTATTTTGGGCAAGCGCTTTCACGCTTGCCCTTTAATAATAGATTAATGAAACAATTTTGTAAATGTTCCGTCAATTAAAAAAGAAGTTAATATCTTACAGTGTTTTCATACAGCTTCAACTTCGTGTAGACCGTTTCCAGGACAGGAACTGCAACCCTCACTTCCTGGGCTTTTTCCAGTAGATAGCCCTGAAGATGGTCTGCTTCGATCGGCTGTTTTTTTTCAACATCGCGCTGCATCGACGATTTCATTCCTTCTCCCAGGCTGTTGATTTTCTCCAATAATTTAAGAGAAACTCCAGGTTCAATTGGCGCTCCGTTTTTTGCCATCACTTGTTCCAATTCGTTCAGCAGCGACGTGATGGTGCGCTTGC
The DNA here is from genome assembly GCF_000775575.1 of Planococcus sp. CAU13. Taxonomy (GTDB): domain Bacteria; phylum Bacillota; class Bacilli; order Bacillales_A; family Planococcaceae; genus Planococcus. Next base: position 4,985 of record NZ_JRGN01000031.1, on the reverse strand, counting down.
CTGATTCGAGCTCCCGGATGGGACCGATCGGCTCTTCGAACAATGTGGTGATGCCGGACATTGTCGTGATAAACAGATATTTATGCCACATTTCCTGGTTGATGTTCGAGCTCAGGAGAAATTCAGCTTTTGTACCGTCAAAAGCCTTTTTCAATTGTTGGATCCGCTCGCTCTCTTCACCGCTGCGCTCGCCGTAAACCAATTGATTTAATGGGCTCGGCTGGACAATCGTCCCTTTTTCATCGAGTGTCGCTTCGACGAAACATAAACCGCCGATGACGGATTGTTCACCGAAGGCATCAACCAAGCGATCGACATGGGAGATTCCGTTTAACAGCGGCAGCACCATCGTCTGGTCGCCGATAAATGGCCGCATATCATCAATGGCCCCTTCGAGCTGATACGATTTAATCGACAGCAGCACCACATCATAAGCTCCCGGTTCACTGTTTTTTGTAATTAATTGCGGGATGAGCCGGCAGTCACCATTCACACTTTCGATGTTCAATCCGGTGATTTCCAGCTCTTTTTTTCGTCTTTCCCTAACCAGAAACGTGACATCTTCCCCTTTTTCGAGCAGACGCCCACCGAAATAGCCCCCGATGGCACCTACAACTAGAATTTTCATTGATTTAATCCCTCCTTCAAATTAAAACTTTAACCCTTAAACTCTAACCTATGGTCAAAGATATCATCACTCCGGTTATCGATTATGGCTTCAGAACCAATTTCCCAATCGTTTTCCGGCCCTGCAGCATGCGGTGCACTTCAGCGGCATCAGCAAGCGGATAGCTTCCGCCGATTGTCAGCTGCAGCTCGCCGCTGGCCATATAGCCCAGCAATTCCTTGAAACTTTTTTGGAACAGCTCCGGTTTGCGCATAATCTGCGGCAGGAAAAAACCGATGACCGACTGATTTTTCCGCATCAGCTGTCCCGGATGGAACTGGGCCTGTTCTCCGCTGGCAGCACCGAAAATCACCAGACGCCCAAAAGGTGCCAGGCATTTCAAGGTTTTATTGAATACATCCCCGCCGACCATTTCAAGCGCCAAATCGACGCCTTTGCCGTCCGTGATGCTTTTCACTTCATCGACCCAGTTCTCGCTTGTGTAATTGACAATGTGGGTGGCGCCCAGCGATTTCGCATGTTCCAGTTTTTCCGAGGAGCTGGCCGTGGCAATGATTTTACCGGCACCGAACAATTTGGCAAGCTGAACGGCAATTGCCCCTACACCGCCCGCCGCTGCATGGATCAGCACGGTTTCGCCTTGTTCGAGCCGCCCCATCGTAGTCAGGATATGATAAGCACTCAGCCCTTGCAGCGGCAATGCAACCGCCTGTTCAAAACTGACATCTTCCGGCACCGGAATCAGCATATTCTCATCCAGTGCCACATAATCAGCATATGCACCCGACTCGATCAAAGCCGACACGCGCATGCCTGTTTTGTAGCGGGTAACATTTTTGCCGGTTTCCGCAATCACCCCTGCCACTTCCGAGCCCGGAACATACGGCAGCGGCGTCGGCACCACATATTGCCCTTCCCGCCTCGCGGTATCCGCGTAATTGACGCCAATCGCTTTTACTTCGACAAGCACTTCATTGTCTCCGGGAACCGGCCGCTCTGCTTCTATATAATGAAGAACTTCCGGGCCGCCGTATTGTTCGAATTGAATCACTTTCATCCCGTTTCCCCCTCAGCAAATATAATGTTCAGCTTCCAGCACCGCTGCTGCAATTTTCCGTTTTGTGGCATTGCCCTGTTCCGCGTGAAGCCGGCTGAGCTCATTGCCGGCCATGGTCATGCTTGCTTTCAGCGCACGTCCGCCTGTAATTCCCTGCATCAGCCTCCGGGCAGACATCTCGACTGCCAGCAGTGAATCGTCAAGCAATGCTTTTGTCAGTTCGACTTTCAACTGTTCTTTTTCTGCTCCGTTCTTATGGAGCGCTTTCTGCGTCCGCAGCACTGCCGACTCCGCTGCATATAGCTGAATGCCGACGTCCGCCAGTTTCATCAGCGTTTCCTGCTGTTCTGCCAGCTTTTCGCCAAATGCCTCGAATGCCAGTCCTGCACACAATAAAAACACGCGCCGTATGGCATTCACGGCTTCTATTTCCCGGGAAATAATGCCGATGGAGCCTATTTTCGGGTTGTTCATTTCCGCGACTGCCTGTGCAATATGCTCACCTAACGGCAAGGTTCCTTTCCCCGCCTGTTTCAGCAATCCACCTGGTATCAGCAGACGGTTCACTTCATTGGTGCCTTCAAAAATACGATTGATCCGCGAATCGCGGTACATCTGCTCCACTTTGTAATCTTTGATATAACCGTAGCCGCCGTGCAGCTGCAAAGCTTCATCCGCAATAAAATCGAGCGTCTCGGAACCGTGGACTTTGCAGACAGCGCATTCGGTGGCGTATTCCATCAGCCGTTTCGCAATCAGCGAATGGTCATCATTGTCATACAAGCCGCCAAGCGCATCTTCCAGATAGCCGGCTGTCCGGTACTGGAGTGATTCCGACTCGTAGATGCGCACTGCCATGTCCGCCAGTTTTTCCTGTGTTGCAGAAAATTCGGCGATCTTTTTGCCGAACTGCTTCCGCTGTTTCACATAGGAAGCTGCGAGGTGCAGACCGTATTTAGCGGCGCCCATGCAGGCGGACCCCAGATTGAAGCGGCCGAGATTCAGCACATTCAAGGCGATGATATGCCCTTTGCCGATTGCGCCAAGAAGGTTTTCTTTGGGCACTTCGCAATTATCGAAATTGACCGTGCGCGTCGATGAGCCTTTGATGCCCATTTTTTCTTCTTCCGCACCAAGCGACAGCCCCGGGAAATCCTTTTCGACGATAAAAGCCGTAAAGTCTTTGCCGTCCACTTTTGCGTAGACGATGAACGTGTCCGAAAACGCCGCATTGGTGATGAACATTTTACTGCCGTTCAGCAAATAATGCGTTCCTGCTTCATTCAATACCGCCGTTGTCCGGGCAGACAGCGCATCAGAGCCCGCTTCCGGTTCCGTCAGGCAATAGGCGCCAATAAATTCACCCGACGCCAGTTTCGGCAAATAATATTCCTTTTGTGCAGGCGTGCCGAAATACGTAATCGGCAGCGTCGCGATGCATGTATGATTTGAATGGGCGACACCGTACCCGCCTGCCGGTCCGAGCGATTCCCCGACGAGGCCTTTGCTGATTTTATCGAGGCCGAGGCCGCCGTATTTCTCCGGTACGCTGTGCGCGAGCAGTCCAAGTTCGCCCGCTTTTTGCATAAGCTCTTTAACAAGCAAGAAATTCTGCTGTTCAAGTTTTTCATTGTTCGGCCAGATTTCCGTTTCCAGGAATTTTTTTGCGGTCCTGGCGATCAATTTATGTTCATCGCTCAAATCTTCCGGTGTAAACACATCTTCCGGTGCAGACGATTGATAAAGGAACCCTGCGCCGGGGTAGCTCAATAATTCATTGTTCATGGGCCATCTTCTCCCTCGTTTCGCGTATTGATGCCATCCAGCACGATGCTGCTGTAGATTTCAGCAAGCTCATCCGCTGCCAGTTCGCCGGAAGCGTTGAACCATTGATACGTCCAGTTGGTGATGCCAAGCACCGCGAGCGCCGTTATATCAGGACGCAATTGTTTGCGGAATTCACCGGTTTCCACTCCGAGCCGAATAGTTTCTTCTATAGTAAGGCGGAATTGTTCACGCCTCTTTTTGATGTCCTTTGCGTTGCCTTCCGTCAGATGACGCATTTCCCGGAAAAACACTTTTCCGCTGTTGCCGTTTTTGGCGATATCGGAAATCAGCAGTTGGATGATCCCTTTCAGCTTTTCTTTCTGGCTGGTGCCGCTGTCGATGATTTTCCGCTGTCGCCCCAGCAGATCGTCGATGTATTCCTTGTGGATATTCATCAATAACTGTTCTTTGCTGCTGTAGTAATAATAGAAAGTTCCTTTTGTAACATTCAGCGCTTCCACAATATCCTGAATCGATGTTTCACTGAACCCCTTTCTCTCGAACAAGCTGATGCTCTGCTCTTTTATCCTGTCTTTCATAACCATTCCTCTCGTTTCTTAAAGGGTGTGCATGCCGCCGTCAACAACGACCACATCCCCCGTAATATAATCCGACGCTTTAGAGGCCAGGAATAAAGCAGCACCCTTCAGATCTTCGTCGGTGCCAAACCGGTTCAGCGGCGTCTGTTTCAGGAACTGCTCGCGGCCGCGCTCGATCAGAACCTCTGACATTTTCGTCGGGAAGAAGCCCGGGGCCAAGGCGTTGACGTTGATATTGTGCTGCCCCCATTTGGCGGCAAGGTCTTTCGTGAAAGTGATGACGGCGCCTTTGCTCGTGTTATAGCCGATTGTGTTCATCAATTCGGGATCGATTCCGCCGAGTCCCGCGACCGATGAAATATTGATGATTTTCCCGCTCTTTTGTTTGATCATCACCTGACCGGCCGCCCGGCTCATCAAGAACGTTCCTGTAACGTTAACGTTCATGACTTTCTGCCAGGCATCGAGCGGCATTTGTTCCACCGGCGCTCCCCACGTCGCTCCGGAATTATTGACCAGAATATCCACTGTGCCGAACTCTTCCACTGTTCTTCTAATGACATTTTCCACGTCCTGCTCATTCGTAACATCGCATTTCAGCGCAAGCGCCCTGACGCCAAGCCCTTTCAGCAGTTCTGCCGTCTCTTCGCAAGCTTCCAATTTTCTCGAACAAACGACGACATTCGCTCCCGCTTCTGCAAAGCCCTGCGCGATTTGGGCACCGAGCCCGCGGCCCCCGCCCGTGACTATGGCGGTTTTTCCCTCCAGTTTGAATAGATCCATTATATGCATTCGATTAGCCCCCACTCAGTTAAATTCGAAATACCTACCAGTTGGTATGTTCAGAATACTTAAACTTCATTTTACCTGTGCATTTTGGGGATTGCAATATAGAAAAGCGACAGCGAAGAGATGGCCCGAGGTTTATGGGCCC
>NZ_JRGN01000151.1 GCF_000775575.1 Planococcus sp. CAU13 | reverse complement strand
TCATAGAATCCCGAAAAACGCTCATAGAATTCCAGCACAATGAATTGTTCTCGATATGAGATGCACCTCAAGTTTTCAACACGCGCTAAAAGGGAAAATATCATTGAATCACAAAATGATTCCTGCGAATTTAAAGGAGTTATGCGCATCTGTCGAGAATCCGAAATTAGGGGGTGAAATCATGCAGAAATTCGTCATTCAATATCACCTGGAAAAAGGGCTCGTGGTCGAAAGAACGGTGGAGGCGGAAACGAGGGAAAACGTGGCCGACATGGCGTTGTCGGAACAGATTGTCCAGTTTGAAGACGTTTTTGGGGAATTGAATTTATTCAACAAAGACGATATTAAACTGGTGAAGATAAAAGATTATACTGAGCCGGTCACAACTTCGAGAAGAGGCGGGTAATTGGGGTGGGGGAGATCTGTTTGAACAAGCTTGTCAGTTTCATTGTACCGGTATATAACGCTGAGAAGTATCTCGAGCAGTGCATCGACAGTATCCTCAATCAGTCCCATGAACGGATCGAAGTGATACTGGTCAACGATGGCTCTGCAGATCGCAGCGGTGAAATCTGCAACGCCTATAAAAAGAAAGACGGTCGCATAAAGGTGCTGCATCAGGACAACGCGGGACCTTCTGTGGCGCGGAACCGCGGAATCGAAGCCGCAACAGGGGAGTATATTCAATTTGTGGATTCGGATGACTATATCGCACCTCATATGACTGAGACCCTGCTGGAAACGCTGAAGGGCGGACTGCAATTGGTGATCTGCGGTTATCAGCTCGTAACGAGAGAAGGGCAGCGGGTGATCAGCATGGAAAATTTCAGTTTCCATCGCCCCGGCATCTATTCGAAGGAAGAGTTTTTGGCGCATTTCGGAGAAATCTATCAGGATTATTATGTCCATTATAACTGGAATAAACTATATATTACCGACCTTATCCGGCAAAATGGCCTGCGTTTTGATGAAGAAATTATTCGAGGAGAAGATCTGTTTTTTAATCTGCAGTATCTGGAACACTGCCGGAAAATCGCAATCATCAGCGACTTTCTGTACTATTACACCACTTCGAATAATGAATCGATCACCAGTACATTCCGGCCGGATCTATTTGAGAACCAGCAATTGCTGCTTGAGACGACAAGAGGGTTCCTGCGCAGAAACGGAGCCTATTCCGGGACGAATAAAGACTTGATTGAAAAGTTCTATACGGTCAGAATTGCCGCCTGCTTTTCAAACCTGTTCCATCCGGACAGCACATTGTCCAGGGAAGAAACCCTGGAGCATATCCGTGAAATTATGGGGGACCAGCGCGTCAATCAAAGCGTCGCTTATTTTGAAAAAGGCGATTCGGAGAAGAGGCGGATTGGCAAGTGGATCAGGAAAAAGGCAGTTAAGCAGCTTTATGTGTATTATTATGTAAAGAGCGAGTATAAGAAGCGTTTTGGTCCGAAATCGGAAAAGTGGATCTGATTTTCGGTGGATAATGCCTAATTGAACAAATGAAAAATATAAAAAACGGCCAGCAAATCAAAATGCAATTTGCTGGCCGTTTTAATTTAGCTTTTTAAGTTTTGCATTACGGTGTCCGGTTATTATTTTTGGTTGTCAATTTATTGTTTTCATCCGGAATTCGCGCGTTATCTTTTAACGATTGGTTTGTTTGTTCCTGCTGAGTGGAATCCTGGGTTTCTGAAGTTTCCTTATTTTTTTCTTTAATGAGTTCGTTCATTTTTTTGATGTTCGTTTCTTGTTCAGATGATTGATGATTGTTCATATAATCGTCCTCCCAAAACAGTTTTTATTTGTATTCCCGCTAGCAAACAGCATAAACGCTGGGCGAATTGTAATATGCGCGACACAGGGTCCATCTGGGAACTTCTGGAAATCATCAGTACAGGGGAATTACGATTTTCCTTTAGTCGAAATGCAAAGGGACGAAAAGTCCGGTAATGGCGGCATGGCAATAAAATAAATTCCGGTAAAGCGGAATTCTATAAGAACGAGAGGCGGCCAACAATGTGGCTGCCCTTTTTTTATTGCCTGAATTGTTTGAGTTTAATGCCGCCTAAGCGTAATCTAAAAGCAGAAACGAAAGGAGTGAATGTGGATGGAAAAAGCGATACCAGAAGTGACACTGAATGACGGAACGAAACTGCCGGTGATTGGACTCGGTACATACGGGCTGTGGGGCAATGCTGGGGCGAACGCAGTCTCAAGCGGGATCAACGCCGGCTACCGTCTGATTGATACGGCGTATAATTACGAAAACGAGGGAGCAGTCGGCGAAGGCATCCGGCGCAGCGGCATTTCCCGCGAAGAGCTGTGGGTGGCGTCTAAGCTCCCGGGCCGCTATCAGACATACGACAAAGCGATGGTGGCGATTCAGGAATCGCTGTACCGCGCCAATCTGGATTATTTCGATCTCTACCTGATCCACTGGCCGCTTCCGCAGCAGGATCTTTACGTGGAAGCGTGGCAGGCATTGATCGATGCGCAGAAATGGGGACTGGTCCGGTCAATCGGTGTCAGCAATTTCCTGCCGGAGCATCTGGAGCGCATTATTCGGGAGACCGGCGTGACACCGAGCCTGAATCAGGTCGAACTGCATCCCTTCTTTAACCAGGAAGAGCAGCGCAATGTGCATGCACAGCTCGGAATTCAAACGCAGTCATGGAGCCCGATTGCCAGAGCGGCAGACATTTTACTGAATGAAACAATCCTTGAGATCGCCGGGAAGCACGGCAAGACCATTTCCCAAGTCATTTTGCGCTGGCAATACCAGATCGGTTCTGTGTCGATTCCGAGGTCCACATCTCCGCAGCGTCAGCGGGAAAATCTTGAAATATTCGATTTTGCCTTGAGTGAAGCTGAGATGATTGCGATTGCAGGGTTAACGCGCCCTGACGGCAGGCTGTTTGATATGGATCCGGCTACGCATGTGGAAATGTAGACCGCTTATTTAAGATTAATGAATGTATGATTGAAATCACCTTTCCGATTTGGAAAGGTTTTTTTGCAGAGTTTTAGGAGTGCTTAGTAGTTTAACAGGCATATTGTAAAATAATGTATGAATTAGGATGCAAGTGTATTATTATTTATGTATAGGCTTTTAATAAGGTGCCGATAACCGCAGATGCGGTCGGACTGTAATAGACAGATAAAATCATAAAAGGGGTCAACACGACGATGGAACTCAACTACAAACTCACAGAAGAAGATTATATCGGCTTCAATCTGTTTCATGCGAAAAATTCAAAAGCGATCAAAAAACAAATAACGCTGCAGCGGATATTGGTGCCGGTAATGTATATCGTACTGGCAATCCTTGCTGCATATTTTCTGGACGTGCCGTTTCTCGTTCTGTTTATCCCGTTACTCGCCGTAGCCATTCTGTGGTTCCTGTTTTATCCGGCATATTTTTACCGTCTGATCAAACGAAATGCGACAAAGATGATCAGGGAAGGCAAGAATGACGCATTATTGGGGCAGCATACGATGATTTTCACGGAACACGGACTGCGTGAAATCAGTCCGAAAGGGGAAATGAGCTTATCCTGGAGCGGCATCGAGAATTACGGGGAAGACGATTCCGGCTTTTATTTGTACAACAGCGGAATGTCTGCGCTCATCATTCCGAAGAGAGAACTGAGGGATACTGAAGGCGTCGGCAGTTTTCTTGCTGAGAAGATCAGACTGTAAAAGCGGTTAAGGGTAAATGGGGGGCAGATGCAATGGTGAAAGATTCAATCAGGACGGTATCCATCTTTTTAATAGGTGCGACGATTTTCTTTCTGCTGAGGAAATTCAGCTACTTGCTGTCTTTTCTCTTAGTCAATACATTGATGGATACGCTCTATTTTGTGGCGGTCGTAATCGGATCTATTTGGGGAGCAATAAAAATTGACAGTATCATTTCGAAAAGCCGTTTTGATGTTCCGATCCAGACAGCTGCAATTCTGCTGGTCTGCCTGTTTTTCAGTTATCAGATGTTTGCTTCCCATTTTTATCCGGAACAATATTTGAAGGAAATCGGCCTTGAAAAAGTCGAGCAGCTGTTTGACCTGGGCGAACAGGAGCTTGGTCCGGACGAACTGCGAGAGCGGGCAGAAGAAATTATGGTGAAAGAGAGTGCTTATGCGACTTCATTATACGGTACAAATCCCTGGCCTCCTGGAGTCGATGAACTGGAAGTGTTGGACTTCGAGCGCAAATTTGCTTCGTATGAATTGGTGGTCGGAACCGGGACTGAAGGCGAAACCGCCCAATATACCTTTTCGCGTGATGGCCTCGACTTTAAAATCAGCGGACATTCGGTGATGGAGTAAAATTGGAGAGTCAATGGCTGGATGAGGTCAGCAAAATATAATTAATACATGGACATACCTGCAGCATTGATGTTACAGGTGTGTTTTTTGTTTTATTCATGAAGACTGTCCTTTGAAATAATGGGACTTAATCTGAATCTGAAAGAATCGATGATGGAATGAACAACCCCTGTCATTTTATGATCGGGGGTTCTTTTCGCATTGTTTGAATGAAGGAAGTTTTTCTATATGTTAAGATTCATTCATTAACAGCAAGAAGAAATGCCATTATGGAAACAAGAGCAGGCACATTACATACAGGAACAGGGTGAACTCAGTTGCGGCCAATCATCATCGGAATATTTTCAGCCTTTTTTTTCGCATTTACATTTGTCCTCAATGCCTCGATGGAAGCTACCGGAGGCAGTTGGATCTGGAGCGCTTCTCTCCGGTATTTCTTCATGGTCCCGTTTCTGCTGTGCATCGTGCTCATGCGGAAAAACCTGCGGCCAGTCTTAAATGAAATGAAAAAACAGCCGGGTAAATGGCTGTTGTGGAGTTTTGTCGGATTCGGCATGTTCTATGCACCGCTGTGTTTTGCCGCTGCGTATTCACCCGGCTGGCTGATCGCCGGCACGTGGCAGATCACGATCATTTCGGGAGCGTTGCTCGCGCCTATATTTTTTACGACAATACATACACCGGGCGGCCCCCGGAAAGTGCGGGGGAAAATTTTCGTCAGAGGCCTCCTCATGTCTTTGATCATCCTATTGGGAGTTGCGCTGATGCAGATGGAACACGCCAAACAGCTTTCGCTGGAAAATCTGCTGTTCGGCATCGTTCCCATTCTCATCGCCTCTTTTGCCTATCCGCTTGGAAACCGCAAAATGATGGAAGTGTGCGAAGGGCGGCTGGATGCTTACCAGCGGGTGCTCGGAATGACGATCGCCAGTCTGCCTTTATGGTTTTTACTCTCTGCATACGGCATCTTTACAGTCGGAATGCCAAGCGGAAGCCAGGCGTTCCAGTCACTGCTGGTCGCCATTTTCTCCGGCGTCATCGCGACTGTACTGTTCTTCATGGCGACAGATATGGTGAGAGGCAGCATGCCGAAGCTCGCAGCGGTGGAAGCCACACAGTCGATGGAAGTCCTTTTTGCGTTAGCCGGTGAATTGCTGTTTTTATCCATCCTGTTTCCTTCGCCGTTATCGTGGCTGGGCATCATGATCGTGATACTCGGCATGGTTTTGCACAGTTACGTTTCGAGCAGGAAAGTGGAGAAGTACGTGAAGCAGGCGGTATAGGTTTTGCAATTATTCACGGGACAGTGTTCCTGGAGATTGAGATAGGAAATGGACATTCCAATAACAGTGCAACGCCAGTGCCGGAGAGATCCGGACGGCGTTGCACTTTTTTATTTATATAGAAGAATCTCTTATTCTTCAAAAGCTTCTGCCAAAAACTACCTGATAATGGTAAACTGAAAAGAAAGAATAGTCTATCAATGAACTGAAGATTTCTTGACGCCCTGTGACAAAATGGATGGTAAAGCCCGATAAAAGAGGAGGATTTTGACAATGGGCAGACTGGACGGCAAAGTGGCCATCATAACCGGGGGAGCCAGAGGAATGGGGGCAGCACATGCCAGAAGATTTTTAGAAGAAGGTGCCAAGGTCGTGATTACTGACATTCTGGAAGAAGAAGGCGAAGCGATGGCCAAAAATCTTGGTGGAAGTGCCAGGTTCATGAAACACGACGTCACGAAGGCTGCCGAATGGCAACAGGTGGTTGCTGAGACGGAATCGGTATTTGGACCGGTCAGCGTGTTAGTAAATAATGCAGGGATTGCTTTGCTGAAAACAATCGGCGACATGACCGAAGCACAATATCGGAGAGTCATTGATGTTAATCAAGTCTCAGTATTTCTGGGGATGAAGTACGTGCATCCCTCAATGAGCAAAGCGGGAAATGGCTCCATCATTAATATTTCTTCTGTGAGCGGATTGAAAGGAAATAGTGGATCTGTGGCTTATGATGCTTCCAAATTTGCGGTAAGAGGCATGACGAAAAGTGCGGCAGTCGAATTTGCGAGTGAAGGAATTCGTGTAAATTCCGTCCACCCGGGAATCATTGAAACACCCATGGTCAGGAAGAGCCGGGTAAGTAAACTCGCAAAAACAGTGCCTTTGGACCGGACAGCCAAGCCGGAGGAAGTAAGCCATCTGGTCGTCTACCTGGCTTCCGATGAATCCGGTTATGTCACGGGGGCTGAATTTGTGGTTGATGGTGGATTGACCGCGAGATTATAAATTGAGTGGCTCACTGGCAGTAATAAAATAATGCAGATACTGCGAATGGAGTGTTATTGTGTTCAGTAAAACAGAAATCTTTAGCGACATTATTCAAATTGTGAAAATGGATTACGCGGGCGCTGCAGAAAAGCAGGGCGTGAATCGGCCTGAGGAATATCTTATTACAGACGAAATGGAGGATCGCGATTTTATTGAGACGGTCCAGTCCTATCTGCTGGATTTCAAGGATGGCCATTTATCGTTTAATGCCAAAGGTGCGGTCATTCCGAATCTTGGATTCAGAGCACGGCGGTACGAAAACGAACTGTATGTGACGGAAGCGACAGAAGAAAAGCGTCTGCAAAAAGGTGATCAAATTGTTGAAATAGATGGATTGACGGTGGAGGAGTTTGGAAATCGCCATTCGAAAGTTTTGGAAGATACCGTTCTTGAGCGGCAGTTTTGGAACGTGGCGTTGCGCAAAGCCGAAGATATCCTGGTTGTTCGTGATGGTGTGAAGTTCGGGCTGTCACTGCATAAATATGAACGCACACCATACATACCAAGTTATGAACTGAAAAAACTGAATCCGGACACGGTCTATATGAAACTGACAGATTTTGCACAGGAGAAACCGATACTCGATCTACTGGAAAAGCATAAGGATGATCTGAACCATTCCGCCAACCTGATTATAGATATACGCGTAAATTACGGCGGCAATGACATGTTTTATTTCCCGATTCTCGACTATGTATTCAATCGTCCGACCTCATTCAACAGCCTGTTTCAGGCGGATGAAGTCATGTATACGAATTACACGGAGCGGAATTGCCGTCTTTGGATAAATACTTTGAGAGGATATCTGGAGCAGGAGCTGGACGCGGAGACTGAAAAATGGGCGAAGGGAGAAATTGCGTTATTTGAAAAGAATAAAGGCAAAGGTCTTCAGGTCGTTCAGAACGATCTGGACTATTCAATTCAAGGACAGGCCGCTCCGCAAAACGTCTATGTCCTGACTGACGTGATGTGCGGGAGTTCGGGAGACACATTCGCGAAAAATGTCAAAAAATCGCCGAAAGTCCAAGTGGTAGGCAGACCGACTATGGGTATTATTGATTTCTGTAATGTGACCACGATGGATTACGGCGATTATGAATTTGGTTACAGCATTTCCAAAATGGATGAAAAGTATTACACGAATGAAACTGGCGTGACGCCTCATGTTCATATTCCGTGGACGCCCGAGCATTTGGAGGAGGATGTGGATTTGGAGTGGGTGATGGGGGAGATTGAGAGGAAGTCTGTGGTGGCGAAAGAACTTCAATAGAAGAGAAAACGTTATTCAGGGACTTCATCTGAATAGATATTTATGAATTTTGTTTCTCCCTGGAAAGCGAATTTATTTAAAGCGGAGGTTTACCATGAATGAGTATCACTTGATCAGTAACTACAGGGAGGATGAAAAGTATAAAGAAAGCTTTAATGAATTGTCAAAGCGGGTGTTTAATTTAAGTTTTAAGGAATGGTATGACAGAGGTTGCTGGAATGAGGATTATATCTGTTATTCCTTTGCAGATGAAGGAAAAGTCATTGCGAATGCTTCTGTCAATAAGA
>NZ_JRGN01000062.1 GCF_000775575.1 Planococcus sp. CAU13 | reverse complement strand
CCGAAGAGCTGGGCCGCTGGAGTCTAGACACCAGATGCCTCTTAAAAAGCCTCACATTAACTATGATGTTATTGATTATGTACAAAAAGGAGCTGCAGATTTTCTGCGGCTCCTTTTTTATGTTATCGACACAATAAAAACTTCTAGGATCATTTCGCTCCAGGGGGACGCTTCATTCCAGTTCCGTGTAGTATTGAAATGTTCCGTTTTCAATCAATAGAAATTTTAAAGACATCTCTTTATGGAAGACAATCAGAGATATGGAGCAAAACAGCGAAGGGCGACCGAGCCCGAATTAGCTCAGCGCAAGCCCCCGGCGATCGTCCCCGCGACGTCCTGTCGCGCCGAATGCATGACCCATATCCTGTGGGCCCGAAAGCGAAGCTGTTTTGCGCAGTATCGATTTCTTTATACTATTACCTACTCTTCAATCCGCTTAAGCGGTTTGACGGCCGGGCCTTCCAGCACTTCGCCTGTGTAGGAGAAACGGGAAGCATGGCACGGGCAATCCCATGAGAGCTCGGCGTCATTCCATTTTGTTTCACAGCCCATATGGGTGCAGGTTGTGTCGACGAGATGCAATTGGCCGTATTCATCTCGATAGCCGCCGGCCGCCCCTTTCGAAGTTTTGACGCTTCCGCCTTCCCCTTTTTGCAGGGAATCCGGCGTTTTCATCGGCTGTTTCAATTTACCTTTGACCAATTCTTTCGCAACGGATGCATTGTCTTTCAGGAAGCTTGCGATATCAACTGCTTTCATTTTCGGTCGGGTCGGGTCATACAGGGACGCATAGCGATTTTCATTGCCAAGGATCTGGTCGCTCAGCAGCATGCCCGCAAGCGCCCCGTGCGCCATCCCCCATTTCCGGAAACCGGTGGCCACCAGAATATTTTCATAGCCGACCGTGCTTGTGCCGATATACGGAATTTTGTCGAGTGTCGACTGATCCTGAGCCGACCAGCGGTAAGGGATGTCTTCCACACCGAAATGCTCGTCTCCCCATTCGGCAAGTTTTTCGTAATTCCCCATCGTTTCGCCTTTATGTTTTCCAACGCCATGCCCTTCCCCGCCGATCAGCAGCAGCGGTTCCCCGTCATCATTTTTCGCATAGCGCAATGAGCGCATCGGCATGTCCGTGCTGATATACATGTGTTTTGGAACCGTGCCTTTCACTTTGGCAGCGACAATATATGAACGTGAAATGGACATCCGGGCGAAATACATGCCGTCCGAATCGTTGAACGGGTAATGGGTGGCAACGATCACTTGGTCGCATGACAGGTGGGACATGTTTTCCGTCTGGATGACCGGATTTTTTTTGCTGAGAATTTTGATGGCGCGCGTCTGTTCATAAATGGTACCGCCAAGTTTTTCGAATTCCTTCACCAGGCCGGCCAGGAATTTGACTGGATGGAATTGCGCCTGGTCGCGCATGACAATGGCTTCTTTCACTGCAAACGGCAATTCCACCTCTTCTTTCGCCAGGCCGCCGGGGATGCCGAGCTGCTCATAGGCTTCGGCTTCCTGTTCGATCAATTTGGCACCGACTGCCGTATTGGCATAGACGAAAGCATCCTGATGCTCAAAATCGCAGTCGATGCCGAGTTCCTGCGCCGTGTTCTTTATAAAGTCCAAACCTGCCATATTGGCGTCATAATACCTCTTCGCATCCACTTCCCCCAACATCTTGATCAATGGAAAATAAAACAGGCCGTGCTGCGCAGAAATTTTCGCCGTCGTATAGCCGGTTACGCCATCGACCAGTCTTCCCGCATCGATCAAAGTGACTTTCTTTCCTGCTTTCGCCAATAAGTACGCGCTGATGATGCCGACAATGCCACCGCCGACAACCCCCACTTCCGCCGAATCATTTTTCTGCAGCTGCGGGTAATTGGGTATGTCTTTAAATGCGCGCCAATACGACTCTTTCGATTGTGGAATCCCTTTGTTATTCTTCATCGCCGCATGATACCTCCTGTAAATTGTCATTTACATTTTATCTACCCTTCCTGCTGAAAAATAAGCGCATTAAGAAAAGCGCAAGCGCCCGTTAAGCTCTGAAAGGCATAAGA
>NZ_JRGN01000049.1 GCF_000775575.1 Planococcus sp. CAU13 | reverse complement strand
CTCCTGCATCGATGCGCTGCTTCGTCGCAAGAGATTGGCCCAAAGAGATTTGGCCCAATCTCTCGCTGTCACTTTTCTTGAAAGGCAACGCACCTGTGATTATGATATACTTATGCCATGCAGATGTAGAAAAGCGAGGGTTGCAGATGCCGTTTCTGGAGAATTTTACTGACTTAACACCATTCGAACTTATTATCAATATAGCTGATATTTTATTAGTTTGGTTCGTTTTATATAAATTGATCACAATCATCAAAGGAACAAAAGCGGTCCAGTTATTAAAAGGGATATTCGTTATCATCATCGCCCAGCTGATTACACAGGCACTCAATTTGCAGACGCTCGGCTGGATCATGCAAGAAGTGCTCAACTGGGGTTTCCTTGCCATCATCATCATCTTTCAGCCGGAACTCCGGCGGGCGCTGGAGCAACTGGGGCGCGGAAAACTGTTTTCGAGCAGCACGCTGAATGAAGAATCAGAGCGCAACCGGCTGATCGAAGCCATGACGAAATCCGTCAGTTATATGGCGAAACGGCGCATTGGCGCACTGGTTTCCATTGAGCGCGAAACCGGATTGAGCGAGTATATTGAAACCGGCATTTCTTTGAACTCAGACATTACGTCAGAGTTAATGATCAACCTCTTCATCCCCAATACACCTCTCCACGATGGAGCCGTTATTGTCCAGAAAAACAGAGTGGCAGCGGCGGCGTGCTATCTTCCGCTATCGGAAAGTCCGTTCATTTCCAAAGAGTTGGGAACCCGTCACCGGGCAGCGCTTGGGATCAGTGAAGTGACAGATGCCATCACCATTGTTGTGTCAGAGGAAACCGGAGCAATCAGTTTGACGGCCAACGGGGATTTGCACCGCAACTTGTCATTGGAAGATTTCGAAGTGAAACTGCGCCGCATCTGGTTCGGTGATGAACAGCAGAAACAAACTTCTTCCTGGTGGAACTGGAGGGGAAAAAAGAATGGATAAAATGATGGATAATCCCTGGTTTTTAAGGATTACTGCTTTGGTGCTTGCCTTTCTTATGTTCTTTTCCGTTAAAGCGGAAGATGAAAATAATAACTCTGCGGCCACCAATACGATGACCGAAATCATCGAAGATGTGCCGCTTGAAGTATATTACGACGATACAAGTTTACTGGTCAGTGGAGTGCCGGCGACGGTGGATGTCCATATCACCGGGCCCAACAGCATGGTGCAGGCAACACGCCAGATTAAGGATTTTACTGTTTTCGTGGATCTTCGGAATCTGCAGCTCGGGGAACATCGCGTACGGGTTCAAACGGAGAATATTTCGGAACAATTGGGCGTCCGCATCGATCCGACATTCCTGAACGTGATGATTGAGGAGCGGGTGACCCAGGAATTCAAAATTGATCCGGAGTTGAATGAACGCCTGCTCGCTGAAGGCTATGTCCTGAAAAGCATCACGGCAGATCCCGACACCGTAACTGTCAGCGGGCCGAAAAGCGTCATTGATTCCATCAGTTTTGTAAAAGCGACTGTCACAGAAGAACCGGGACTGAATTCATCGGTCACCAAAGAAGCGAGAGTCCGGGTGCTGGCCAATGACCTGACGAAACTGGATAATGTGACAATCGAGCCCGAAGTGGTGGAAGTTGAAGCCATTATTGAAGAATACAGCAGAGAAGTTCCAATTTCACTCATTCAGACGGGAACGGCCCGTGAAGGGATCACAGTTGATTTTATTGCCACTGACGTCGAGACCGTTAAGATTTTTGGGCCGCGGAGCGTCGTGGATGCAATCACGGAATATGAAGTGGAAGTGGATGTCAGCGGTGTCGCGCTGACGGATACGTCGATTGAAGTGGACCTTGAGGCGCCGAGCGGAACAAGTTCGGTGGAGCCGGCGAACATCATTGTGGAAGCGGACATCAGTGTCGAGGAAACTTCGGCTGTTCCTGACTGATTAGAGTCGGGTACGTTAAATGGCTCACGGAGCAGCAGAATGACGTGAAGTTTGAATAAGGAAGATTTTGTGGTATATGTAGATGCAGCGAAATTTGATTGCATGAGACAGGAATTATTATCCGATTATTGAATTGGATTTAAGGAGAGAATAAAAGCATGGGAAAATATTTTGGAACAGACGGAGTTCGCGGTGTTGCGAACAGTGAATTGACACCTGAACTGGCGTTTAAGCTGGGCCGCTTCGGCGGATACGTTTTAACGAAAAGCTCGAAAGATAAACCGAAAGTTTTGATCGGACGCGATACGCGCATTTCCGGTGAAATGCTGGAAGGCGCACTCGCTGCCGGACTCCTGAGTGTCGGAGCGGAAGTAATGCGCCTCGGCGTCATCAGCACACCAGGCGTGTCCTATTTGACGCGTGTGATGAGTGCGGAAGCGGGCGTCATGATTTCGGCCTCACACAATCCTGTCGAAGACAACGGCATTAAATTCTTTGGCTCGGATGGCTATAAACTTTCAGATGCACAGGAAGCGGAGATCGAAGCGCTGCTGGACATGGAAGAAGACACTTTGCCGCGCCCGACCGGCGGCGATCTGGGTGCCATCACCAGTTATTTTGAAGGCGGACAGAAATATATCCAGTATTTGAAGCAGACTGTTGATGAAGAATTTGACGGCATCCACGTAGCGCTCGACTGCGCACACGGTGCCACATCCACATTGGCCACGCACGTATTTGCCGATCTGGATGCAGATATCACATCGATGGGCGCTTCGCCGAACGGCCTCAACATCAATGCCCAGGTCGGTTCGACGCACCCGCAGAAACTTGCGGAATTGGTCGTCGAAAAAAATGCCGACATCGGCCTTGCCTTCGACGGCGACGGCGACCGCCTGATTGCGGTTGATGAAAAAGGCCAGATTGTCGACGGTGACCAGATCATGTATATTTGCGGCAAGCATCTGAAAAATGAAGGCCGCTTGAATAAAGACACAGTCGTGTCTACCGTGATGAGCAATATGGGCTTTTATAAAGCACTGGAATCACACGGCATGACCAGTGTCAAAACAGCTGTCGGCGACCGTTATGTAGTGGAGGAAATGCGGAAAAACGGCTACAACCTTGGCGGTGAACAATCCGGCCACATCATCTTCCTTGATTACAACACGACTGGCGATGGTTTATTGACTGGATTGCAGTTGGTCAATATCATGAAAATCACCGGCAAGAAATTGTCTGAACTTGCTGCTGAAATGACAATTTTCCCGCAGAAGCTGGTCAACATCCGTGTATCTGACAAACATGCGGTAACGGATAATGAAAAAGTGGCGGCTGAGATTGAACAGGTCGAAACAGAAATGAACGGCAACGGCCGGGTGCTCGTTCGCCCGTCCGGAACGGAGCCATTGGTGCGCGTCATGGTAGAAGCGGCTTCAGCAGAAGACTGCGAAAACTACGTGGAGCGCATTGCTGAAGTGGTCCGCGAAGAAATGGGCATAAGTTAAGTAAGTAAATTAGTAATATGATAAGTAATTATCCGCGGGCTTTCTGGTTCGCGGATATTTTTATGCAAAAAAATAGAATAGTTTTACTTCATATGAGTCGTTTGGTGCAGTTGCTCTTTTACAAAGAGCAGGTTATGATTAGTATGTCCGTTTAGGACCGCTGAAAAAGGGGGATAGAAAAAGCGTACAAGGAAACCAGCTATAGCGCCTGTACTGGGAAAATCGGACGGACAAGTCATTTTCCAGTAGACGAGGAGGAGGAGTATCGAGATTTCGGCGGATACCTCCCGGCCGTGAAGCCCGGTCGTTATGTTTACCTTTAAAACAGTTGAGTGATTGGCTGGACAACAAGGTGAATGGGCTCAGGAATGCGTGCGCGCTAAAAGCGAACGCTTATTTTACTATTGCAGAACATTGGAGGAACGTTAATTATGTGTGGAATTGTTGGTTATATCGGAGAAAGAGATTCGAAAGAGATCCTATTGAAAGGCCTTGAACGTCTGGAATACCGCGGCTACGATTCAGCCGGTATTGCTGTGCGCAACGGCGACGGCATTACCGTTTTCAAGGAAAAAGGCCGCATTGCGGACCTTCGCGGCGCAGTTGACGGAGATGTTACCGGCAACACAGGAATCGGCCACACGCGCTGGGCGACCCATGGTAAACCAAGCCGCGTGAATGCACATCCGCACCAGAACACGTCTGACCGTTTTACAATTGTGCATAACGGCGTCATTGAAAACTACCACCACCTTCAGCGTGATTATTTGGCTGACGTGGAAATGGAATCCGATACGGACACGGAAATCATTGTGCAGTTGATCGGCAAATTCGTCGAAGAAGGCTCGACGACGAAGGAAGCATTCAGCAAAGCATTGAAATTGATGAAAGGCTCTTACGCGATCGCATTGCTTGATGCAGAAGAAGAGCAGACGATTTTTGTAGCGAAAAACAAGAGCCCGCTGCTTGTCGGACTGGGCGAAGGATTCAATGTTGTGGCATCTGACGCAATGGCGATGCTGCAAGTCACAGACCAGTTTGTGGAATTGATGGATAAGGAAATTGTCATCGTCCGTAAAGACAGCGTGGATATCCTGACGCTTGAAGGCGAAACAGTGGAACGTGCACCATTCACTGCTGAAATCGATATGAGCGACATCGACAAAGGCACATACCCTCATTATATGTTGAAGGAAATCGATGAGCAGCCAGCGGTTATGCGTAAAATTATTCAGGCATACCAAGGTGAAGATGACAAATTGACCATCAAACCGGAAATTCTGGAAGCACTGCAGGAAGCTGACCGCCTGTACATCATTGCGGCAGGAACAAGCTACCATGCAGGATTGATCGGCAAGGAATATTTGGAGAAAATGGCGGGCATCCCGGTGGAAGTGCATGTAGCGAGTGAATTCGGCTATAATATGCCGCTTCTGTCCGAAAAGCCATTGTTCATCTTCATTTCACAATCAGGTGAAACAGCTGACAGCCGCCAGGTATTGGTGCGCATCAAAGAACTTGGCTTCCCGTCACTGACAATCACCAACGTAGCGGGATCTACGCTTTCACGTGAAGCGAACCATACGTTATTGTTGCATGCCGGCCCTGAAATTGCGGTAGCTTCAACAAAAGCTTACACTGCGCAATTGGCGGTTCTTGCCATTTTGGCAGCTGTAACGGCAGAAGCGCGCGGCCGTGACATCGGCTTCGACCTTATCCAGGAGATGGGCATTGTGGCAAACGCCATCCAATCCCAGGTGGATATGAAGGAAGAAATCGAGCAATTGGCTTTCGAATTCCTTTCCACAACACGCAACTGCTTCTTTATCGGCCGGTTAATGGATTATTTCGTCGGCCTTGAAGGGGCATTGAAGTTGAAAGAGATTTCGTACATCCAGGCGGAAGGCTTTGCCGGCGGCGAGCTGAAGCACGGAACGATCGCCTTGATCGAAGAAGGCACACCGGTCATTGCACTTGCTACGCAGGAATCGGTCAACTTGAACATCCGCGGCAATGTCAAAGAAGTGGCTGCGCGCGGCGCAAATCCGATGATCATTTCAATGGAAGGTCTGAACGAAGACGGTGACAGCCACGTGCTGCCAACTGTGCACGAATTGTTGACTCCGCTTGTATCGGTCATTCCGCTGCAATTGATCAGCTATTACGCAGCGCTTCACAGAGACTGTGACGTCGACAAGCCGCGCAACCTGGCAAAATCGGTTACGGTTGAATAAAACATTCAATAACATAGAAGCTGGATCCTCCGGGGTCCGGCTTTTTTATTGGCGAAAAGCTTGTCTGCATTTATTATTAACTGTATAGTATGGCTCTAGTTAACGGAGGAGGCAGTTGGGATGACAGAATGGATCAGCATCGAGCACGCGAATGAGCATAACCTGAAAGATATCAGTGTAAAGATTCCGAAGCGCAAATTGACGGTGATCACCGGCATCTCAGGGTCCGGAAAGTCGACGCTGGCGCACGATATTCTTTTTAATGAATCGCAGCGGCAATACCTCGAAGCGATGGGCCTGCAGGGCATCGAGAAACCGAAAGTCGAGCAGATCAGTGGTGCATCTCCAGCGATCAGCCTGCGCCAGCAGGAAACAACTTCAAATCCTCGGTCGACGGTCGGCACAAAGACGGCGATGTATACAAGTCTGCGGATGATTTATGAGAAGCTTGGTGTCCGTCCGTGCCCTCATTGCGGCAAAGACGTGGAGCCGGTGAAGGCCATCGAAGAAACGGAGCATGTGGACGGTGAATTTATGGTATTTCAGATGTGTCCGTATTGTACGCACCGGTTCAAAAAATACACCCGCAGCCATTTTTCCTATAACACCGTCGACGGCGCCTGCAAGAAGTGCAAAGGAATCGGGCAGGTCATCCAAATTAATGCCGATGTCCTGTTCAACAAGGAATTGCCGCTTGAAAAAGGCGCCATCGGATTGTGGCAGGGACGCTACCTTGATTACCAGCTTGAAAATCTCAGAAATACAATGAAGCATAACGGCGAACCGCTTGAGGAAAACAAGCCGGTCAAAGAGTTCAGCCCATTGCAGTATGCGCTGCTTTGCCACGGCACAGGCAGTAAAGAAGTGCAGCAGCTGACGGCTGTAAAAGAGCCGAAAACGGTCGGCGACGGCAAGTTTGAAGGGGTCATGACCAACCTTTGGCGCAAGTACCAGGAGAAAAGCGGAGACATGGGACGGGAAGAAATCTTTTTCTTCAGTGATACGTGCCCGGAATGTGATGGCACGAAATTGAATGAAGAAAGCCGCAGCGTCCAAGTGAAAGATCGTTCTATTACGGAGATTTCGATGCTGGATCTGGAGCAGCTGCTGAGCTGGGTGAAAGAGATCCGCACCGATCTGTCGCCGGAAGAGCTGGCGGTAGTTGATGTTTATCTTCAGGATATCGACACGAAACTGAAACGCATCAAGCGGCTTGGCCTCGGCTATCTGACGCTGGAGCGCGGCACAAGCACCTTATCCGGAGGCGAAAGCCAGCGGATCCGCCTGTCGGCAATACTTGATTCGGATTTGACGGACATCGTCTACATCGTCGATGAGCCGACCGCGAGCCTGCACGCCAAAGACACCGAAGGCATCCTGGACATTCTGAAAAAGCTGCGCGACAAAGGCAATACGGTGATTGTCATCGAACACAACACCGATGTCATGAAACAGGCGGATCATTTAATTGAAATCGGACCGAAAGCAGGCCGCTTCGGTGGGGAGCTGATCGGCACGGGTTCACTGGAGGATCTGCAGAAAAATGAACGGTCACTGATCAAAGAATACGTGGCTGTGACGGATGTGCCGAAAAAAGCAGTCAGGCATCATGGGGAACGAGCGATTCGCGTGGAAGCGGCAACCCATCACAACCTGGATTCGGTGACAGTGGCGATTCCTACCCGGTCACTGGTGAGCGTAACGGGTGTTTCAGGTTCAGGAAAGTCTTCATTAATTTTCGATGTGGTCGGAGAACAGGCGAAAAACGTTTCGGGGCTGGAGCAATTTGATGAAGTCATCACCATCAATCAAACCAGTATTTCCAGAATGAAACGCTCTAATGTGGCGACGTACACGAATTTATTCACCGACATCCGCAATCTGTATGCCAAACTGGATGACAGCAAAGCGCAGGGGCTGACGTCGAAGCATTTTTCGTTCAACACGAGCGGCGGACGCTGTGAGACGTGTGAGGGATTGGGTTACGTCATGAGCAATATGCTGTTCTTCAATGACCTTGAAGTGGTGTGCCCGACGTGCAAAGGCAAACGCTTCAAAGACAATGTGCTGCGTGTCGAATATAGCGGCTATTCAATCAATGACTGCCTGGAAGCTTCCATTGAAGAAGCGGCGGAGATTTTCAAAGGAGAGCCGAAAATCCGGAAAACGCTTCAATTATTGACGGAAATCGGACTTGGCTACTTATTGCTCGGCCAATCGCTGACAACATTATCGGGAGGTGAAGGGCAGCGCCTAAAACTGTCGACATCCCTGATGAAGAAAACGAAGCAGAAGACGCTGTTCCTGCTGGATGAACCTTCGACGGGCCTGCATCCGTACGATATCCAGTACCTGCTGGAATTGTTCAACCGACTGATCGACCAGGGCAATTCCGTCGTCATGGTGGAACACAATCTCCGCATGATCCGCGCGAGTGACTGGGTGATCGACCTCGGTCCGGAAGGCGGCGTCAAAGGCGGACGGGTGATTGCGGAAGGCACGCCGAGTGACATTAAAGAAAATGGGACGTCTGTGACGGGGCGTTATTTATAAGTGGTGGCCGGATCCTTTTGGGTCCGGCTTTTCATGTTGGAAACGAAATGCAAAATTCAGTATTTTGCTGCACTTTCAAATGGTATGATGGAAGAAATAAAACGAAGCTTTTATTGGAAGAGAGGGAAAGCGATGCTGAAATTTATCGATGATCTGGCAGGCACCATCTATGATGTGTTCAGTCTGCTTTTAAAGGGTTTGAGTTATTTTATCGCAGGCGTGCTGATTGTGGGGGCGCCATTATATTTGATTGCCTGGATTTTTGAGACTTTTGTTCAATAAATTTATGGGCGTCCAGAAAATAAAACCAAAACGGAGTGGCTGTTACAAAATGAAAATAGAGACGGAACGATTAATCATTACACCTTGCACAGAAGAAATGATTTCAGTGCTGAAAGAACAGAATTACGATAACGGGCCACAAGTTTGGAACCATATTGAAAAACTGAAGGAAGATCCCGCCATTCTTTATTGGGGGCCATGGCTGGCCGTGCTGAAATCGGACGGAACCATTATTGGGGACCTCGGTTTCAAAGAGAAGCCTGACGAAAAAGGTGCAGTGGAAATCGGCTACGGGCTGCTGGAGGCTTACTGGAATAAAGGCTATGCGACGGAGGCGGTCGACGCGTTGATCGGCTGGGCGTGGAAACAGGAAAACGTCCGCAGAATCAAGGCGGAAACGCTGCCGGGTAACGCGGGGTCGATCCGTGTGCTCGAAAAGCTTGGGATGAAGGAAGTCGTTCGGAGTGAAGTGCTGATTTACTGGGAAATCAATAAAGGGTAATAGAGGCTGCGGAATAGAGTGGGCGGTAAAATCGAAAGCGGGGAGACGCCGATCGGAACAGCAGAAGGCATACTCGACTGGAAAGCGCTGGACTGGATCCTCCATAAAGAAAACCGCGGTGTGGCAGCGACTCTGCAGGCGTATCTGCCTGCAGTGCTGAAAGGGGATATGGGGTTGGAGCACCTTTTTACATATGAAAAACGTGAAATTGTGGAGTACAGCATGGTCGAAATTAGTGTAAACGAAGTTGATATGAAGTACTCGCCGCCAATTATTGCAGGGTGATTGAAGGAGTTGCGGGAATGGGAAATCGCAGTAAGGGGGAATTTATTTGGAACTGACGAATATTCGCTTATTGGTGGACAATTACAAAGCATGTTTCGTGTTCTACCGGGATGTACTGGGTTTTGCCGTTTCATGGGGCGATGAAGATTCCAATTATGCAGATTTCGAGTTTGCGGGAGTCAACCTGAGCTTGTTTGTACGGAAGCAAATGGCCGATGCCATCGGAGCCGAATACCATTTACTCCGGAAACGGTCGGATAAGACGGCGCTTATTTTTAAAGTTGATAACGTGGAAGAAAAATACCGGGAGCTTCAGAAGAAAGTCGATTTTATTACCGAGCCGACTGTGCAGGAAGGATGGGGCATTAAAGTGGCCCATTTCCGTGATCCGGCAGGCAACCTGCTGGAAATCTATGAAAACCTTGACTCAATGAACAGGTAAGAGGAAGTAAGGAGGGGGAAAATTGAGCGAAATTGATAAAAAAGGCCGGCTGGACGAAGAACCGTTTACCTACCAGTTGGCGAAAAGCGGGACGGTGCTGATAGCCTATGAAGGAAAAACAGTGGTAATCCTGAAAGGGAAAGAGGCGGAGCGGCTGTCCGGCAAATTGTCCGTGGCTGCGGGTGATGTGAAGCAAGAGCAATTGCTGCTGGCGAAAGCAACAGGGAATTTCAAACGCGGCAATGAACGGATGGGGAAATCAAAAGGAAAATGAGTCGGCAAGGAAAACAGAACATGAAATGCCCTCCCGTCAGAAGAGCGGGAGGGCATTTTTTTAATCACTTTTTCGCATGTTCTTCTTCCCAGACCTGATTCAATACCTGGCTGAATGCTTCAATCGGCTGCGCGCCGGAAACTGCGTATTTATTGTCGATGACGAAGAACGGAACACCCTGCACGCCGACTGCGCGCGCCTGGGAAATATCCTGCTCGACTTTTTCGGCGTTCACTTTATTTTCCACAATACTGCGGACTTCAGCGCCGGTGAGGCCAACTTCTTCTGCCAGACGGACGATGGTGTCCGTGTCGCTCAAAATTTCACCCTCTGTAAAATGCGCCACATAGGCGCGCTGGAAGAATTCATTTCCTTTACCCTGTTCTTTCGCATATTGGAAAACGCGGTGGGCATCAAATGTGTTTGCCAGTTTTGCGATGTCGTAATTGATCTCGACGCCAGAGCGGCTTGCCGACTCCGTCACATTTTTCAGCATGGCTTCGGCCTGTGTCAAAGGCAATCCTTTCATAGCCGAAAAAGTCTCGGCGTAACCTTTGCCGGGCATATAATCCCCGTCCGGCATCAGCTGGAAGCTTTTATACTCAATCTCCACATCATCTGCATGGTCGAATTTCTCCAGCGCCCCGTTCAAATGGGCTTCGCCAATAAAACAGAATGGACATACAAAGTCTGACCAGATCGTTATTTTCATTTGTCATCTTCCTCCTTTTTTTGATCGATGGGACCGCAGAAACCTGTTTCGACATCACAGGCAAAGCCGGTGGAATCGCCGAAATCGACCAATTTGAGTCCGCTTAAGTTCTGCAGTGTATTGGCTGATTCATTTTTTATTTCTTTTTCCAATTTATATTCCTCCTCGAGATATACGTTTATCATTGATGGTATAGGAAAATACGGAGAACTTCTAATAATTGGATTGGCATAATGAAACCAAAAGGATCTCAGCGTTGTCTAACGGTTAGAGAAAAAGGGGGCGAGGGCTTGGAGAAGAGGGAGAAGGACCGGCTGCTGACGGAAGCGATGGATGAATACGGGCATTACCTGGTGCGGCTGGCGTATTCGTTCGTCAAGGAACGGACGAAAGCGGAAGATATTGTGCAGGACGTGTTCATCCGCTATTACATAAATCTTGATAATTTTGAAGGGCGTTCAAGTGTTAAGACATTTTTGTACCGCATTACGGTAAATGAATGCCATAACCATTTCAGGAGCTGGGCACATCGCAAAATCGAATTGACGAACAAGCTGAGCCCGCTGCTGCCAGGAAAGAATTCGGCGGAGGACATGGCACTGGCTTCGGAAAAGAGCAGCAAGGTGGCAGATGCTGTGGCCAGGCTCCCGCTGAAATACCGTGAAGTGCTGTGGCTTCATTATTATGCGGAGCTGTCGGTAAAGGAAATCGGTGAGGTGTTGAATGTCTCAGGCAACACGGTGAAGACACGGCTGGTGAGAGGCAGGCAGCAGGCAGGCATCACATTTGCGGAGGAGGGGATTGACCATGCGTGAGAGTTTGAAACGGGAATTGGACAAGTCGGTGCCGGGAGATGTAACGCTGTCGGATGTGAAAAAGCGGCAGATTTTGAAGGCGGCGCAGGAAACGGTCGGCGGCCGAAAAGTTTCGAGAGCGCCTAAGCTGTTGCCGGCACTTGCGGGGGTGGCGGTGATCGGGCTTGCGGGTGTGCTGGGCTATCCTTACGTCAGTGATTGGCAGGAGCCGAATGCTTCGCAGGAACCGGAGACGCCGCTGTGGCAACTGGAAGAATCCCTTCAACAGGTTACGATTCCGAGAAGCGAGGAGTCGGTGATGGATAACACCATTTTTTATAATGATGAAACTGGTGACTTCATTTTCAAAGAAGAAAGGGCAATCTATTCCTACAACGTCGAAGACCAGTCGAAGACGCTGCTGGTGGAAGCGGGGGAAGAATCGTTGATCTATGAAGTGGCTTACGAAGGTGAATGGCTTGTCTGGACGGAAGTGCAGGAAATGGATTGGGACAATTCCACGTTGAACGTGCGTAAACTCGGCAGCAGCGAAACAGTCTCGATTTCAGATGTGAATGCAATGATGCCGGTAATCGACGGCGACCACTTGGGTTATGTCACTTTTGGGAGTGGAGGGCCAACCTATAGGCTGATGGACTTGAAAACTGGTGAAGAGACGATTCTGCATCAGGTGTCAGCAACTGCTGACAGTTATCTGGAATTCAATGAGGGCCTGCTTGTAGCGTCGGAGCGCAGCGACCTTGAAGGAATTACCGAATTGTTCATCTATGACGCGAAGAGCGGCAAGATGACAGCAGAATTTGAAGTTCCTTCTGTCGCAGTGTCAAATACCCAAGTGACGCACAATAAAATCTTAATCCAGTTTTTTGATGAAAATTTCAGCGGGAAATTGGCTGTTATTGATTTGGAAACAGGAACGATGTCGGAAATAGAGACGCCTGAATTAGGCTCTTCTTCGTTAGCTGCAATATACGGAAATTACGTGGCACTCAGTGTACCGGATGGCGAGGGGGAGACTATCCAGCTGTTCGAACTGGAAGGTGGTGCACTGACCGGATTGCCTGCGCTGGACACAATTGAAGAACAGCTTATTACACCACGCTTTACAGATGAAGGAACACTGTACCTCAACGGCGAAGCAGAAGACGGAACGATCTATTTATTGAAAGTCGCGGATTAATCAAATCTCAATAAATAAATTCTGTACAAACCATGCAAAAAGCATCCCCTTACATTAAAGGGATGCTTTTCTTTTTGCGCAAAGAATTCTGCAAACTTATTGACAACTGCAAAACAGATTTGTTACTGTGTATATGAGTATAAACAGTATAACAGTTAAGAAGGAGTGTATATAGATGAATGAATGGAAACAAGCATACCGGTTGGCGGTTTTTGAGCTGAAAGCTTCAAGGAAAAGCCTGCTTACCATAATGGTTTTCTATATTGCCATGAGCTTGGTAGTCATGATGTCGTTCGATCTTTATTTGGAAGAGCGATTTATGCTGTTTGATTTATTGTTCCTTGCAATTTTCTTCCTGTTCCCGGCCTGGATGAAAAGCAAAGAATTCCAGATGCAGAAGATGGACGGGGATTTATGGACGGTGCCGTCCGTCGTCATGCTGCAGCAGCTTCCGGTTTCAAGAGACGTCATCATTAAAAGCCGTTTCGTTATCCACGCGGTTTGTTCATTTCCCCTGCAATTCATCCTGCTTGCGGCAATGCCGCTGATGTCGGAGAACTTCCGGGAAGGGATGTCACCGCTCGCCTATATCGCATTCGTGCTGATTTGGCTGGCGCTGTCGATTGCGGTTGGCTTCATGATGGCGGCGAGCGAAGCGGGGGGCAATTACAAAACGAGTGCAATCGTCAAATCATTCATTTATATGCTGGCAGGCATCGCGATTCTGTATGCGCTACTCTTCCTGTTTGCCGATGGCGGCTTTATCCGTTGGACGATGGTCCTCGCAGCGGATTGGACATGGCTGTCGATTGTGGCTGCTGCCGTTATCGGTATTGCCGGCTGGAACTATTGGCAGGCCGATATGAGAAAATTGATCCGGAAAACAGATTATCTGTGAGAGGAGGGCCTGAAATTGCTGCCGATACGTTTATCCAAAGATTCGCGTGAACCGATTTACCACCAGATTGAAAAACAGCTGAAAGCGCTGATCGCGGGCGGGCAGCTGACCGCGGGCACTCCGCTTCCGTCGATACGGGCGCTGTCGAAAGACCTCGAAATCAGTGTCATCACGATAAGGCGCGCCTATCAGGATCTGGAGGCACAAGGCTTTATTGAAACGGCACACGGTAAAGGGACCTTTGTCAAAGAAGTGCACAGCAGCCGAAAAGAAGAGACGATGACAGCGTCTGTCCAGGTCGAGTTCGAACGCGCCATTCGAAATGCGATTGACTACGACTATACAGCCGATGAAATAAAAAATGTGTTTGAAGAGATTTTGAAGAAACTCACGAAAGGGGAATGACGGATGCCTGCATGGATTGAAATACAGGACGTACGTAAGAACATCGACGATTTTCGTCTGGGACCGATCAATTTGAATATTGAACCTGGCACCATCACGGCACTCGTCGGCAATAACGGTTCCGGCAAGAGCACATTGCTGAAACTGATCATGAATCTGGCGAATCTGGACGGGGGAGCCATCCGGGTGCTTGGGAAACTGGTTGATGGAAACGACGAAGGCTGGAAACGGCATGTCACGTTTCAGCCGCAGAAACAAGTCGGCTGGAACGCCTATAAGGGGCACGAGCTGAAAGAGCTGATTGCGCCGCTGTACACAAAATGGGATGACCGGCTGTTCGGGCGGATGATCGAACTTTTTGATATACCGCTCGACAAGCGCTTCGGCAAAATGTCGCCCGGCATGCAGCAGAAGCTCAGCTTATCGCTCGCCTTGCCGCGTGGCACAGATATCCTGATTCTTGATGAACCTACCGCGTCTCTCGATATCCCGTCGAAAGCACTGTTCATGGATCTGCTGGTCGACTGGATGGAGCAGGAAGACCGCGCTGTCGTCCTGACGACCCATCAGCCGGAAGATTTGCGGAAACTCGCCGATTATTTATTCCTGATGCGGGACGGGAAACCGGCAGGGCTTTATGAGAAAGATGTGCTGGCAACAACCTATCGCCGTTACTGGATAAGTGGGATGCCGGCTGACACACTGCCGGGAGAACTTTCACGTTCAGGCAACGAATTGATATCGGACAACCCTGACGCAACGGAACAGTATTTATTGGAACACGGTATTGATGCCATTGACAATAAATTATTGGAACTGGAAGAAATCATCAGCCTGCTGCTGAAATAAAACAAGGGAAAGGATGAGGAAAATGGAAACGATGCTGACAGTTGAAGGGTTAGGGAAGTCATTCAAAGACAAACGGATCATCTCGAATATTTCATTTGAAGTGAAAAAAGGGGAAATCATGGCGCTGCTCGGGCCGAACGGAGCGGGGAAATCGACGACGATCCGCAACATCATGGGCATTATGTATCCGGATGAAGGATCGATCACGTTCCATAACAGCGCGGGAAAGGAAATCCCGCGGAATAAAATTGGCTATCTGCCGGAAGAGCGCGGACTTTATAAAAACGTCAAAGTCATGGACATCTTATTGTATCTCGCGGAACTGAAGGATTATCCGCTCGACCGGGCGAAAGAGCGCGCACTCGACTATCTGAAGAAATTCGGTCTCGAAGGAAAAGACAAAGTGTCGGTGGAAGAACTGTCAAAAGGGATGGGGCAGAAAGTGCAGTTTATCGCAGCGATTCTGCATGAACCGGAGCTGCTCATTCTGGATGAGCCGTTTTCAGGGCTCGACCCGGTGAGCCAGGAACTGTTTAAAGAAGAAATCCGTTCACTTGCAGCGAATGGCACCGCGATTTTATTGTCATCGCATCAAATGAATCTCGTTGAGGAAATGGCGGACCGGCTGTTTCTCATCCACCGTGGCACGCGCGTCATTTACGGACCGATCAGCGATGTGAAAAAGGAGTACGCCAATTTCAAATGTACGATCAATGGAGCGAACAGTCTGGCGCTGCTTGAGAGCCTGCCGGAAGTGGAGCGGGTGGAGCAGACCGGGGATGCGGCAGTTCTGTATCTGTCGAAAGATATACAGCCGGCCGTCTGGCTGCGAAATCTTCCGGCAGCACTGGATATCCAGGAATTGTCGATCGACCGGATTTCGCTGCATGAAATCTTCATCGACATCGCCACGGACAAAAATCTCTTAAAGGAAGCGAGTGAGCTGCATGCGTAACACGATGAAAGTCGCCAGATGGGAAATCCGGCGCAATCTGAAAAACAAATCATTTATCATCGGCATGTTTCTGACACCGATCATTTTCCTGGCATTCTTCTTTGTGCCGCAATTGTTCAGTTCAGACGACGAAGCCGCGACAACGACCGTCTATGTCAACGACGGGCTCGGCGTCTATGAACAGCTGGAAGCGGCTGCTGCGAATACCGACTGGCAGATGGAACCGACGGAAATAACCGAATCCGAAGCGGAAGCGGCACTCGGAGAAGCTGAAGATACGGCGTATGTGTTCGTCACGGAAGAATCAGTCGAAACCGGGAAAGTCACTGTCTATACAAACGAAGATACGGATTCCGCGTTCATGGATGAAGTGCAGGTTCTCAGCGCACCGCTGCAGATGGTGCAGATCGAGCAGCTGGGCCTGACCCCTGAAGAAGCGGGCGTAGTGGCCCAGGGGATTGTCTTTGAAGATGCTTCGGTCGAAACGGAAGAAGGCGGGCTG
The DNA here is from genome assembly GCF_000775575.1 of Planococcus sp. CAU13. Lineage (GTDB taxonomy): Bacteria > Bacillota > Bacilli > Bacillales_A > Planococcaceae > Planococcus. Next base: position 1,982 of record NZ_JRGN01000049.1, on the reverse strand, counting down.
TTCGCTGAAAACATGCTGGAACGTGTGATTCCCGGTGCTTTCGCCGCTGTCGTGATGCTGTCAATCGTCTTCACCGGAATGGCGATTTTCACAAGCGCTTCCCAGGAGAAAAAAGACAAAATCGCCGAAATCATCCTGTCTTCGCTGACGCCATCAGATTTGATGCAAGGCAAGATCATCGGTTATTTTATCCTCGGCATCATTCAAGTCGTTGTCTTCCTGGTCATTGCGCTGCCGGTGCTCATCTGGCAAATCGATTTCCCGGTTCTGGAATATCTGCTGGTGCCTGAACTGCTGGTATTATTGTTTATCGCAGTGCTCGGCTACCTGTTGTATGCGGCGCTGTTTGTCGGAATCGGCGCCACAATGGCCGATGTCTCCACCGCCGGAAATTTCCAGGGCCTCGTCATGATGCTGCCGTTCAGCCCGTTCCTCTTTATCGGACCGGTCATCAGCGACCCGAACGGTTTTATTGCACAGCTCGGCAGCTACATCCCGTTCACGTCGCCGGGCGTCCTGATCCTGCGGCTGTCGCTGCTCGAGGAATGGCCGTGGCTGGAAATCATCATCGCCATCGCGATTCTCGCGGTCAGCGTCTGGGTCTTCATGAAGCTCGCCGGCAAAGTCTTCAAAACCGGCATTCTCATGTACGGCAAGAACGCGACGCCGGGTGAAATCTGGAAATGGATTCGTGCTTAATGGAATAAAAGATGTGATTACAATACGATTATTGAAAAAATAATGGGTCGGAGGAGGAAGGGCGGATGCTGGAAACACCTTTTGGGAAAGTGCGGGTTCTGGTGAGTGATGAGGACTGGCGGCCGATTGAAGCGGGCATTGCTTTTATTGAAAAAGAAGTCGATGAGCGGTTTCCGGTGGATGGCCGGTGGCTGATCGAAGTCCGGCTGACGCCGCAAAAGGTACAGCGCCATATTTTCACCATCCGTTTCACGCCTTCTTTGACCATTTCAGATGCCGAGATCGAAACCGGTGAAGCGCTGGAGTTGAAAAGCTGGTATTGCGGCAATTTGAAGTTGAGTCTGGGAGCAGTGGACGAAGACTGGCTCCGGGCGTTGCGGAAAGTTGAGCTGACGGAAGTGGAATATCTGGATTATGGTATTACTTTGCGTATCGACGGGATTCCGGCTGGTGAGGAATTTATGCTGCCATTTGGGGTGGCGTGGCAGGAGATGCAGAATCTAGAAGAAGAAGCTCATCATACCTGGTATATGGCTGCTCCAGCGGATATGTATCCACCGAAGTGGCTGCAGCAGGAAGAAAGTTAATTTCGCTATGGTTAAAAATGCGCTCTTGGGATAAGCTTTTCCTGAGAGTGTTTTTATTATTAATTGCAGTCACAGAACTCGGGGGAGTGGGAGAAAGATGTTGTCGATTTTCAGAAAGAAATGCGCCGTCTGCAAAAAGAAAGCGGCTGAACCGCGGAAGTATTTCAATGAAGTGAACAAGCCGATCGTGGTTTGTGAGAAATGCGTAATGTACGCAGAGCGGCGCGCGTTCCGGAAACGGACGGCGTAAACAGCAGGGTGCATCTGCATCATGAATGGAGGAGTTTTCGATGAACGAAATACCAAATTGCCCAAAATGTAATTCCGAATATGTCTACGAAGACGGCAGCCTATTAGTGTGCCCGGAATGCGCACATGAGTGGACGCCGGGAGCGGAGAGTGAATCGGCTGAAGAAGCGAAAGTCGTGAAAGACGCGAACGGCAACGTATTGCAGGACGGAGACTCCGTCACAGTCATCAAGGATTTGAAAGTGAAAGGCAGTTCGTCTGTATTGAAGCAAGGGACGCGGGTGAAAAGCATCCGCCTGGTCGACGGTGACCACGACATCGACTGCAAAATTGACGGCTTCGGGCCGATGAAGCTGAAGTCGGAGTTTGTGAAGAAGGGGTAATTGTTGGCTGGAGCAGCTGGAATAAGGGGAATCGCTGATAAATGGTCAAAAATCGCTGATAAAC
>NZ_JRGN01000016.1 GCF_000775575.1 Planococcus sp. CAU13 | reverse complement strand
GCGATGCAGGAGCACATCTTTGCCCTTCGCAACCTGCCGTTTCATTCTGGATCCGTGCAGCAATGAAGTGTTCCCTTTTCACTCAATGGAAAAATTAAAGACATCTCTTTATAGAAGACAATCTGAGATATGGAGCAAAACACCGAAGACTGCCAGGGGAGTTAGCTCAGCGCGAGCCCCCAGGAAAACGAAGCTGTGTTGCGCCATATCGGTTTAAATTTTATAAAGCTAAACTCCAATCCATATTCTTGCAGCGGATAACAGCGCGTGGTATTATTTATTTAATATCTCGAATTCGAGACAATTAGGGGAGGCATTCATTATGAAATTGGAAGGCATACACCACGTTTCTGCGATTACTGCCAACGCGGACAAAAACCATAATTTCTTTACACGGATTCTCGGCATGCGCCTTGTGAAAAAGAGCGTCAACCAGGATTCGACATCATCCTATCATCTATTCTACGCAGACGCTGTGGGAACACCGGGAACAGATATGACTTATTTCGATATTCCGATGGCCGGCCGCACCTATCCTGGGGTTTCCAGCATAAGCAATACTTCTTTCCGGGTAAAAAGTGAAGAAGCGCTGCAGTATTGGCTCCGCCGCTTTGAAGAATTTGGCGTGCCCCACGAAGAAATAAAAATCCGCTTCAACCGCCAGACTCTGGCTTTTGAGGACTTTGAAGGATCCCGCCTGATGCTGACTGTTGATGACGGAACAGGCATCGAATATGGAATTCCCTGGACAAAAGCCGGGATTCCGGAAGAATACGCCATTGTCGGTTTGGGAAATGTCCGTTTGACGGTCCGCAAAAAAGACCGCACTGCAAACGTATTGACGGAAATTATGGGATTTGAGCCGATTGGCTCTTATTCATCGGAAATTGAAGGAATGGACGATATTTTTGTTTATTCAACAGGAAAAGGCGGCCCTGCCGGCGAAGTACACATAGAAGAGCGACCGGATCTTCCGCCGGAACGGCCTGGCCGCGGCAGTGTGCATCACGTGGCATTCCGCATCAAGACTTATGAAGAATACAGCAAATGGAACAGCTATCTTCGTGAAAATGGATTTATGACTTCAGGGGAAGTGGACCGCTATTACTTCAAAGCCATCTATTTCCGTGAGCCGAACGGCATTCTTTTCGAATTGTCCACGGATGAACCTGGCTTTGCGACAGATGAACCAATGGAAAACCTGGGAGAGAAATTGGCTTTGCCGCCATTCCTTGAGCCTAAACGGGCTGAAATTGAGGCATCATTGCGTCCATTGAATATCAATAAACATTAATCGAGGAGGATGAAGGATGGATTTCAAACTGGTGGAACTGGGGCAGGAAGAATTTGCTTTCCGCAATGAAGACGATGGAACGGTCAATGCGGAAATCACCTGGACCCAAATGGCCGATGTGATGGTCGTGGAACATACCTATGTGAATGAAAGCATGCGCAATCAGGGGATCGCAAAGAAGCTGGTGGACCAGGCAGCGGAGTATGCGCGTGAAAATAATTATAAAATAGAGCCGGTTTGTTCGTATGTGGCCGCGGTATTTGAACGTTCTGCTGAATACGATGATTTAAAAGCCTAGAAAGAAAAGCGACAGCGGGAGATAGACCCAACTCGTTTGGCCTATCTCTTGCGACGAAGCAGCGTAGCGATGCAACGCCCTTTCATGTCTCGAAG
>NZ_JRGN01000287.1 GCF_000775575.1 Planococcus sp. CAU13 | reverse complement strand
AAAGCTGGGATTTGAGGCGGATGGCCGGGTGATCGACGGGGAAGTCGTCTATAAGCTGGCGTATTAGAAGAGAAAAACAGAAAAGCCCGGGTATTTTCCATCAGGAGAATGCCCGGGCTTTTCTTGTTCATCAGTTGTTCAGTTCGATTTTCATCGCTTCCGCCATGAGTTTCGGGATGTCGGTGTTGTCGAACAAGCCGACGAATTTATCCGATTGCGGGCCGTAAGCGTAGATCGGCAGGTCGGTGCCTGTATGGGCAGAAGTTGTCCAGCCGACGAGAGCGCGGTCGCTGATCACTTCATTAATGGCGATTCCGGCTTGCTGCGCTTCTTTGATTTGGTTGATTTCCTCTTCTGTAAGTTCAAAGCCTGTGTAGGTTTCGACGACTTCTTTCACATTGCTGCGCGTGCCGTCCAGTTGACCGGCCATAAAATCACCTGTTGCCGTTACATCATGCAGGATATCGATGTTCAGGTCATAAAGGCCTTTCGAACCGACTGACATGCCGCCGGTTTCATGGTCACCGGCCACAACCACAAGTGTGTTGCGGTCTTTTTCCGCAAATTCAAGAGCAGCTTCCACGGCTTCGTCAAACGCCTGCGCATCGGTCATGGCCCAGGCTGCATCATGGGCATGTCCTGCCCAGTCGATCTGCGAACCTTCCACCATCAGGAAGAAGCCGTCTTTGTCCTGCTTCAGGGCATCGATGGCAGCCTCTGTCATTTCAGCCAGACTTGGCTCATCCGTTTCCCCGCGCTGAAGTTCAGGTGACATCGCATCATCTGCGAATAATCCAAGAATCTTGCCGCCATTGCTGTTTGCCAGCTCCTCACGATTTGTTACATACTGATAGCCATCTTTTTCTGCCTGTTCGATTAAATTTCCCTGTGTCTGTTTTCCGCCTTCTGAGGCAGGTAAGAAGTAGTCTTTGCCTCCCCCAAGCAAAACGTCAACACCATTTTCGAAATATTGGGGAGCGATCCCTGCTTCATTGCCGCGTGATGCGACACTTGCACCGAATACTGCAGGTGTTGCATGTGTAATGGTGGAAGTGGCGACCAGGCCTGTTGATTTTTTATTGGCTTCGGCTGCATCCAGGATGGAATCCACTTCTTTTCCTTCAGGTGTGACACCCACCATGCCGTTATTGGTTTTAACGCCGGTTGCCATGGCAGTGCCTGCCGCAGCGGAATCCGTCACTTCCGTATCAGCGGAATGGGTTTTCATCAATCCTTTTACATGAGGATCGAACGAGGAATCTTCTCCTTTGAACCAGCGGTAATTTGTTGCGTAGGCCGCATTGTAGCCATCCGGAATCATGTAGATGACGTTCCGTACTTTTCCATTGTGATGCGGATTGCCTGCCCAGTTTGGCTTTTTGGCTTCAGCTCCATCGAACTCCACACTCAGGTTAATGCCGGATAAAACGACTGCTCCCACTAGAGCGAATGTTGCAGCTTTCTTAAACATGATCATTTCCTCCTCGCGTTTTTTAAGTACAGGGATACGATAACAAGCGCATATTAAGAGGATGTAAGGTACATGTAAAAAGATATAAAAACAACAAAAATGGTATTTGTGTACTAAAAACAAGGGTTCAATCAGTTGCGCGATAAAATATTTCTCCTAACACACAACTCTGAAATTGTTGTTTTTCTGATTATTATTTCAGATTTTTCATATTTGGAAAAGCTGCAGTGCTGGCTGAGTGTCCAATTTCAGGACAACAGATTACAGGAAGGTGAAGATTACAAGTATTTGTTGTGTTTTTCTTTCGCAAAACCTTGTTGTAGGGAGCATCTAAAGAAGGTAATAATAATAGAAACGGAAAACCGCACCATATTATGGTCACAGTCCATAACTATAATTACCTAAACGACCGCTTTCTCCACCTCAGGGTACTCCTTTTATTTTCATGAGTAAAGAAACCGCAACAACTATCAAATCAATAAGAATATCCCGCCCTATAATGGAAGCAGAGGTGAAGATTATGAAGGATTATACAGAGTCCATGGTGGAGTGGATAGAGGAGCATCTGACCGGTACATTTTCCCTGGATGCGCTCTCGAAGTACATGGGGTATTCCCCTTATTATTGTTCGTTTAAATTTCATCAGGCAACAGGAGTGAGCATCCGGCGATATGTTCTGCTCCGGAAACTCTATTTGACGACAAAGGAATTAGCCGGCGGACGGAAAGTGATCGATGTGGCGGTTGCATACGGGTATTCGTCGCAGGAAGCTTACAGCCGGGCATTCAAATCCGTGTTTGGAATCAGTCCGGGGGATTTTCAGAACAATCAAAGGCCGGTTCAATCCTATGAGAAGCTGGCAGTCAGATCGAAAGGAGCGGAAAATAAAATGAACTTCAAAGAAGAGGTAACCCTGTTGCAAAACAGGAAAGCAGAATTGTTTGATGCCGATGTCCTGAATATTTTTAATGGCCAGAACATGTATGATGAATTCCATTCTAATAAATTGATGGGCGACTCGGATTATGCTCCATTCAATGAAGCGATGTGCGTGCACCCTGCTTCCAGGCCGGTATTCGATGAGCAATTTATCCGGCTTCGGGCGCAAGGACATCAAACCTCTGTGGAAAGTTATGAAAAAATAGTCATAGAGCCTTTAAAGCCTTTGTTTGAAAATCAATATAATTACATCGTCTTATGGTTTGGGGAAGACGTATTTTGCCAAATGAACCTGCTGACCTTACTGGCTTATCTGGAGCAGTCCGGTTACGGAGGCAGTGTATTTTTGAACAGCTTCCGGGATGACGAATTCAAAGTGGATCAGACAGAACTTTCTTTAGGCGGCTATTCAAAAGTGTATGAAGAGGTGATGCTGCAGCATCAGAAGCCATCAATGGAACTGCTGCCGGTCATGTATCAGGCTGTTGAACTGTACCTGAATATGCTCGCTAGAGATAACCGGGTGACGAAATATATTAAAAACCAGCCTCATCTTTCGGAAAAGGAATTGGTGAAACAATTGCTTTCTCTATTCCCTGAACTCGGTTACGGGGACACGCAATATATTGAATTGATCGGTCAGGTGCGCAATAAATAAAAAAGGCCTTTCAAAGGAAAAATACGCAGAAGTTCTATTGAAGGAAGGCGGGCGGATGAGAAGCTGCCGTTTCTAAAAATGACGTTTCCGCATCAGTTGATGAAGCTGATTTTGGTGGAGCAGATTTATAGGGCTTTTCAGATAATGAAGAATGAGTCCTATCATATGTGAGTTAATTCTTAAAAAGCATTTTTTAATCAAACAGTTATAACAATGAAATTGATCATGGGCTGGAGTATTGATGATGTGCACCTGCTTATAAGAATTAATTCAACAAAATATAAAAACACCTTTTAAGACTGAAAGCAGATTAATACTAATGAATCAGTTATGATATTAGCATTCAAGTCGTTACAGGGGGCCTCATAAATGAAAAAAGAGCCAATACCGAATGACGCTGTGAAAGTGATATTCGAGTCGGAAAGGTGTTATACACGACGCTTCATTGAAAGTGATCTTACAGATTTCATTTCTTACCGCAACAATCTCGAATGGATGAAATATCAATATTTCAAGGGCTTATCGCGGGAAGAATATGAAGACGCCCTGTTGAAGGAACCGTCAGTGGAAAGCGGAGTGCAATTGGCCATCATACGGAAAGCCGATCAAAAATTGCTCGGGGATGTCTACGTTAAAAAGGAAGAAAATCTATTCTGGATTGGCTCTACGGTGAGCCCCGTCTTTAAGAGGCAAGGGTATGCATACGAAATCGTCCGTTCACTGATTCTTTGGATCAGGCAGCAGGGTGATTACAATATCATGGCGGGGGCTGCGCCGGAGAATATCGCTTCTATCCGGTTATTGGAGAAATTGGGGTTTTCACTGGCGGAAGAGAGCAAGGTGGAAATGATTTATTCCTTGAATCCTGCAACCTTTTACGAATAAGCGCTGCCGGTTTCTCTCTTCATCACAACTATTGATATACTGAAAGAGCACCGGCAGCTGTGAAATGGCGTTTGTGCTATTTTTTAATGCATATCGCTTATTTTTAGCCAGAAAAGGGGTAAGGCACATGGCTTTCAAAGAAACCGTATATATAAAGGCACCGGTGGAAACCGTGTTTGCCATCGCAACAGACTTTAAATATGCTTCGAAGATTATGGACAATGTCGTAAAAGCGGAAAAATTGACAGAAGGGCCAGTGCAGGCAGGAACACAGATCATGGAACTCCGCAATGTCAGAGCCAGAGCAGTCGAAACGATCCTGCATGTCACTGAATTTATTGCCAATCAAAAATATACGGTGAAGAGCGAAAGTGCTGGCATGACTGTGGTATACGAGTATCTTTTCCAGGCTCAAGAGGACGGAACGACCGTCGATTTCAAAGGAACGATCCGTTCAAAAGGGATGAAGAACATGCTGATCAAGCCGTTTTTCGAAAAGATATTAAAAAAAGAAGACGAAAATCATTTGGTGAGATTGAAGGAATACATTGAACAGCAAAAGAGGGAAATCACATGATTGAATTCAAAGAGGTCGATCGTCATAATTTTTTCAATGTAATTGATTTGAAGGTAAGAGAGGAACAAAAGTCCTTCGTGGCGACGAATTTGTTCTCGCTCGCACAGGCCAAAGCATTTCCGGAATGTGTCTGCCTTGCCATCTACTATGACGATGTACTGGTCGGGTTTACGATGTACTGTCTGGACGCCGATGATAAGGAATATTGGATTTACCGCCTGATGATCGACGGAAAATTTCAGTCGAAAGGGTACGGGAAAGCGGCGATGGAGAAGCTGATTGACCGGATCAAAGAGGATAAAGAACATCAAATGATCTATTTAAGCTTTGAGCCGGAAAATGATTTGGCCAAGAAATTGTATGAAAAGCTGGGATTTGAGGCGGATG
>NZ_JRGN01000273.1 GCF_000775575.1 Planococcus sp. CAU13 | reverse complement strand
TCGGCCTTACGCCTAAAAACACACTGGGTCTTGCATATTAAGTCGGTCAAGTCTTTCATACCTATATAGTAGTCTAAAATTCTTCGAAGTCAACAAAATAATTCAATTATTTTTTCTTCTATCTTCCTTTAATGAACTTAACTCTTTATTTAGCTTCTCCACTTCGTCTTTTAGTTTAATTATTTCAACTTCTTGCTTAGGGTTGGTAAATCCAAAGACCTTATTTTTGATTGCGAAAAACATCTCCTTCCTTTTATTAAAATTTTTTTTACTTTTATCTAGAACATACCCAGCTCTATTCGGTTCGCACAATCTATAATAACTTAACGTTTGTGGCTCATTTAGCAATACCAATGAATCTTTCTTTTTCAAGTCGGAATAGATCCTTTTCAGTAAAAATTGTGTGTCTTTGTTTACAACTGGCTTCATTTTTCCGAATTCATCTTTCATATATTTCGGCGACTTTAAAGGGACACAGAATACTTTTTTGTTTAATTGATCTTTCTCTAGTATTAAAACGGGGTGCGAAAAGCTAAGTTCATTGTCGAAACCTAATAATAAATTCGCATAATATATTTCTCCAATTTCTGGTTGGAAATTTTTAAATATTTCCGTGTCTTCGTTAAATGACTTTCTTTGAAAAAAATCGACCATTGAAATAATATACATCATTTTACTTCGGTGATTATAGGTTTTTTCCGTTCCATATTTTTCGGTCTTGGTGTATCTAAAAAAAATTTCATTCATTATTACTTTTTCATTCCCTACAAGTCCTTCTTTATTGTACTGATCCCTAATTAAAAAAATGGATTTCAACTCTTCTAAAATCTTCAAATCATAGTTATTGATTAAATCCTTTTTTATTTTATTCTTAACTCTTAAGTTTTCGCTGTTTTTTAAATTTTTCATTACAATGTTCATATGATTTTCAATTTTTTTTATGTCTTGTCTATCCATCTCCCACCATCCATATTCAAAAAAGTCTTTCAATTTGAATAATCATAATGAAAAAGAACAAAAAGGCGAGAAAAAGAGAAGAAAAAAATAGCACCGCCGATCCGCGAAATAGGTTTTTGAAAACCTTTGCGAATTGGGGTGCTATTTGATGTTATAAAGCTGTGTTCAAATAGGGTCTAATAGATAGCCTTTTTGGGTGATTATTTACGTTTTTGCGATTCAAAACCGAACGGCTTACTCTGTGAGCAGGTGCTTTTTGTTTTATCCTGTCCAGACTCCAGCGGCCCAGCTCTGAACGGGCGCTTCCGCTCTTCTTACTTACAGCGGACGGTAAGGTGTATCGTCATCGCTGCGCCGTGTATCTTCTTTGCGGAGCATGTCATCTGTTCTTGTTCTCGGAGCTCCGTCCTGACGGTCGATCGGATCGCTCCCTCTGCGGACAGTGTCCCCGTGGTAAACCGGATCTTCTTTTCTGTACAGTTCATCTTCACGCATCGGCGGTTTGCGCACGAAGCACATGATGGCTGCAATATAAAACAGAATCGATGTCAGCGACAGCACTCCGGCAAGCAATCCGGCAAGGATAAAGAATATACCCGCCAGATTCGCGCCTCCTGTTCTCTTCAGGTTAATGACAGCCACGACTGCCAGAATTGTGCTGAGCACGAGCATGGCCACGATGGCCCAACCGAATACACCGACAGTGTCCATGATAAAGTCAACGATCATCTGGGCTTCCTGCGGGTTCCCTTCAAATGCAGGATCGTTCATAATTTCCTGCTGGAACTGCTCGAATTCGGGCGTCCCTTCCAAACTGCTGATGCTTGTGATAAGCCACGCCAATAAAATGATTCCAATTACGTTAAAGACAATTCCGATGATGCCAAGGATTCTTTCCCCTGTTCTGCTGATTCTGTTATTGTCCATAATTCCGCCTCCTTATAATCTGTAGCTATTCCACTTAACGATACGACGAAGAGAAAAAATAGTTTCATAGAATAGGATTCCCTTAAACAAATTTCACAAAACATGTTTATTATTCTTCGTCCCGGGTAATTAATTTGTAACAAACAAAATTACTAACATTTGAAAGGGGTTCTATAAAATGGAAAAAGATTTAGTATTCAGCCAATCAGATTTTATATACGGAATAGGCGGAGCTTCAATTTTGACCGGTATTGTTTTCTTAATGACATTCCTATAAGAAATTGGAGGCAGTTATGCAAAACTACATAAACAAAACTTAGAAAAAGCAATCCAAACCATAATGATGGCGGATTGCTTTTTTGTGTTATTATGTCTAACTCCAGCAGCCCGGCTCTTCGGCAAAAAGGCTGCTCCTGTCTCTGCATCGCTGCGCTAGCTTCGA
>NZ_JRGN01000203.1 GCF_000775575.1 Planococcus sp. CAU13 | reverse complement strand
GTTAGCTCAGCGCGAGCCCTCAGGAAAGCGCAGCTGTTTTGCGTAATAGCGATTATCTAACAGAGTTTAATTGAAGAAATTAAATGTAAACTTTTAAAGAAGCATTCGGGCAGTCAGCAATAGACGCTTATCTCCGTTTTTTGTTCCCGACTTTCAATCATGTTACAATTATAAGGATGAAATATACCCGAAAGAAGGGGAATTACAGCTTCATGCAAAATCAACGGACAAGACAAATGACGAACGGTGCTTTGATGGCGGCCATGTTTACGGTATTGCTGGCTGTCACTGTGTACGTTCCCGTTATTAATGCGATTACAATATTTTTCCTGCCGCTGCCGCTTGCCTGGTACAGCGCAAAATATGGGTGGAAACCTTCTTTGCTGGTTGCAGCTGTGTCGCTCCTGCTGACCTTTTTGATCGGCGGTGTTTTGGCTTTGCCGGTGGCGTTCCTTTATATTCCCTTCAGTCTGATGATCGGCTTGTCGATCCATTACGGGAAAAGCAAACTGTATATGTTCATGGGCTCATCCATTCTTCTGCTGATGTCCGCCATGCTGCAGTATCTGCTGGCCATCTGGCTGCTCGGCATCAACGTCATCGAAGAATTTTTCACGGCTGCCAGAGCCGCCTTTGCACAAAACAACGACTTGCTGGAGCAGGTTGGCGGAACGGAAGAGCAGATCGAACAATACAATGAAATGACCAGTACACTACTCGGATCACTTGAAATCACACTGCCGGCTTTGATTATTTTAGCGGTATTTGTGACTGCCTGGTTCCATTTGCTGATCAACTTGCCGATTTTGAAACGGCTTGGAGTCGCGGTTCCAAAATTTCAGCCATTTGCAGAAATGAAATTGCCGAAAGCTGTATTATGGTATTATTTAATCACATTGTTGATTACACTTCTGTCTGATTTGCAGCCGGGAACGATGATGTTTTTGGCGGTCGCCAACGCGATGGTCATCCTGCAGATGCTCCTGTTCCTGCAGGGGATCGCTTTCTACCATTTTTACATTAAGCAGGAAGGCTGGCCGAAATGGGTGGCGGTCATCATCACTATTTTGGCATTTCCGCTGCTGCAGTTTACAATAATCGTTGGACTCGTGGACCTTGGGTTCGATATCCGGGGCTGGGTCAAAAAGGCACATGATTTTAAAGGAAAATAAGGAGCTGAAATGAATGTCGGCTTTTTTTAGGAAAAGGAAGTTGAGGTACCCGCTATTGGCGCTGCTGATATTGGGGCTGATCGCCTCCATTCTGATTGGTTTCATGTCAGAATTGGCCGGGGCCATATTCTTTTTTCTTTTCGCTGCCGCTTTTGCGTTAACATGGCTGATTGAAAAAAGAACGTATGAAGCGACCGAAAAGCATATTGAAACGCTTTCCTACCGGATGAAAAAAGTCGGGGAAGAGGCGCTGCTTGAAATGCCGATCGGTATTTTATTGGCAGATGAGAGTTTTAATATCGAGTGGGCAAATCCCTACATCAGCTCTGTGCTGGAATACGATACGCTGATCGGCGAATCGATCTACAGCCTGTCGGATGATTTTCATACATTGGTGAAATCGGAAGAAATCCGGGATTTGACGGTTACGCTCGGTGACCGCAAATACCGCGTCTATTATAAATCGGATGACCGCCTGTTCTATTTGTTCGATATTACCGAGCAAGTGGAAATCGAATCGCTGTATTATGCGGACCGGACGGTGATCGGGATTCTGTTCATCGATAATTACGATGAACTGGCACAGGGCATGGACGACCAGACGCGCAGCAATTTGAACAGCATCGTCACTTCACTGATCAATGATTGGGGAGCGGCGCATGGCATCTTCGTCAAACGGGTTTCGTCAGACCGTTTTATGGCGGTGTTCAATGAATCGATTCTGCAGCAGCTGGAGACATCGAAATTCACCATCCTGGATGACATCCGGGAAGTAACGGCGAAAGACAATCTGGCGCTCACCTTGAGTATCGGTGTAGGTGCCGGTTCGGCATCGCTTGTCGAACTTGGCAGCATGGCGCAGTCGGGGCTGGACCTGGTACTCGGCCGCGGAGGGGACCAGGTGGCGATCAAGCACCCGAGTGGAAAAGTGAAATTTTACGGCGGCAAAACCAATCCGGTCGAGAAACGCACACGGGTGCGGGCGCGCGTCATTTCCCACGCGCTGCGCGATTTGATCCAGGACAGCGACCAGGTCTTTATCATGGGGCATAAGATGCCGGATATGGATGCCATCGGAGCGGCCGTAGGGGTTGCCAAAATGGCGGCGATGAACAAAGTCAAAGCGCGCATCGTCCTCGATTTCGATGAATACGACCGCAGTGTCAGCCGTTTAATGGAAGAAATCGAAAAAGACGCCGATCTTTTCGAGCAGTTTATCACGCCGGAAGAGGCGCTTGCCGATATGACGGACAATTCGCTGCTTGTGGTGGTGGATACGCATAAACCGTCGATGGTCATCGAAGAGCGGCTGCTTCAGCGGATGGAACGGGTCGTCTTGATCGATCACCACCGCAGAGGCGAAGAATTCATCACCAACACGATGCTTGTTTATATGGAGCCTTATGCTTCATCGACAGCCGAACTGGTGACGGAATTGATCGAATACCAGCCGAAGCACGAGAAATTGTCGATGCTTGAAGCGACGGCGATGCTGGCGGGGATTATCGTCGACACGAAAAGTTTTACACTCCGTACCGGCGCGCGTACGTTTGAAGCGGCATCCTATCTGCGGGCAAACGGCGCAGATACCGTGCTTGTGCAGCGTCTTTTAAAAGAAGACATGGATACGTATCTTGAACGCGCAAAACTTGTGGAAACAGTGGAATTTGTCGGTAACGGCATCGCCATTGCGCACGGCCAGCCGGGGCGCGTCTACAGTCCGGTGCTGATCGCCCAGACAGCAGATATTTTATTGACAATGAAAGACGTCAACGCCTCATTTGTCGTCGCAGAACGAAGCGAAGGCGGCATCGGGGTGTCGGCTCGTTCGCTAGGTGAAGTGAATGTCCAGATCATCATGGAAAATCTCGGCGGCGGCGGCCATTTGACGAATGCGGCCACACAGATGCCGGAAGCGACCATCGAAGAAGCGATTCAATTAATAAAGCAAACAATTACAGATATTTATGAGGGGGAGCAAACCGAATGAAAGTTATATTCCTGCAAGACGTAAAAGGCAAAGGCAAAAAAGGCGAAATCAAAAATGTGGCGGATGGTTACGCACATAACTTCCTGCTGAAAAACAATCTGGCGAAAGAAGCCGATCAGGCAGCCATCAGCCAATTGGCCGGCCAGAAGAAAAAAGAGGAAAAAGAACTGGCGGAGGAACTGGCGGAAGCTCAGAAACTGAAAGAGCAGCTGGAGAATCTGACGATCGAACTGACAGCGAAATCCGGTGAAGGCGGCCGCCTGTTCGGTTCCATCACAACGAAACAGATTGCTAAAGAACTTGAAAAAACGCACGGTGTGAAACTTGATAAGCGCAAAATGGAATTGGATGATGCCATCCGAGCACTGGGTTACACGAATGTGCCGGTAAAATTGCATCCCGATGTAACAGCCACGCTCAAAGTTCATGTAACAGAAGAAGCGTAAGGAGATGGGCCGATGAACGAAGTAATGGATCGTGTCCCTCCGCATAACCAGGAAGCCGAGCAATCGGTTCTTGGTGCCATATTCCTGGAACCGCAATCCCTGATTTCGGTCGCGGAAATTGTCATGCCGGAAGATTTCTACCGCATCGCGCACCAGAAAATCTTCCAGACGATGATCAATTTATCGGATCGCGGAAAAGCGATTGATGTCGTTACAGTCACTGAAGAGCTTTCTGCTAAAAAGGAATTGGAAGATGTCGGCGGACTGTCGTATCTGACGGAAATCGCCAACGCGGTTCCGACTGCGGCGAACGTCGGCCATTACGCCCATATTGTCGAAGAAAAAGCGCTGCTGCGCCGCCTTATCCGCGTAGCCACCACCATTGTGGAAGACGGCTTTACGCGCGAAGATGAAGTGGAAACACTGCTTGCGGAAGCGGAAAAGAAAATGATGGAAGTGTCCAGCCGTAAAAACGCCGGGGATTTCATTCACATTAAAGATGTGCTTGTAAAGACGTACGACAATATTGAATTGCTGCATACCCGCAAAGGAGACGTCACAGGGGTTCCTACAGGCTTCCGTGACCTTGATAAGATAACGGCAGGCTTCCAGCGCAACGACCTGATCATCGTGGCTGCACGGCCGTCTGTCGGTAAGACGGCATTCGCACTCAACGTGGCGCAGAACGTCGCGACGAAAACGGATGAAAATGTCGCCATCTTCTCACTCGAGATGGGGGCGGAACAGCTCGTCATGCGTATGCTGTGCGCAGAAGGCAATATCGATGCGCAGGTGCTGCGTACCGGTGCTTTGCAGAATGAAGACTGGCGCAAGCTGACGATGGCAATGGGCAGTCTGTCGAATGCCGGCATTTTCATCGACGATACACCGGGCATCCGGGTCAACGATATCCGTGCTAAATGCCGCCGTTTGAAACAGGAATACGGCCTCGGCATGATCATGATCGATTATCTTCAGCTGATTGCCGGAACCGGCAAAGCGGGCGAAAACCGCCAGCAGGAAGTATCGGATATTTCCCGTTCCCTGAAAGGCCTTGCCCGAGAACTTGAAGTTCCGGTTATCGCTCTGTCCCAGCTGTCCCGTGGAGTGGAGCAGCGCCAGGATAAGCGGCCGATGATGTCGGATCTCCGGGAATCGGGAAGTATTGAGCAGGATGCCGATATTGTCTCGTTCCTGTACCGGGAAGATTATTACGATAAGGAAACCGAAGATCAGAACATGATTGAAATCATTATTGCCAAACAGCGTAACGGTCCGACCGGTACGGTGAAACTGGCATTTGTGAAAGAATACAATAAATTCGTTACCATTGACTGGAGTCAGCATGAGTCCGGTGGCGCTTTCTAAACACGAACGTTTAAATGTGGAAACACATTTATGTTCGTGTTTTCTTTGGTTTTTGATTGACTTCAACGGTTTTCGCTGGTACAATGAACACTGTTTGATACAAGGGCTTTAAGCCTGACGGAGGTGCGGACAATGACATCAGTCGTAGTAGTAGGAACGCAATGGGGAGACGAAGGAAAAGGGAAAATCACAGATTTTCTATCCGAGCACGCAGAAGTGATTGCACGCTATCAGGGCGGAAACAACGCCGGGCACACAATTATTTTCGGCGGCGAAACATACAAGCTGCATTTGATTCCATCCGGGATATTCTATAAAGATAAAATTTCGGTCATCGGCAACGGCATGGTTGTAGATCCGAAAGCATTGGTGAAAGAATTAAAAGGCCTTCACGACCGTGGAGTGACGACAGAAAACCTGCGCATCTCGAACCGCGCGCATGTTCTTCTGCCATACCACATCAAGCAGGACGAAGTGGAAGAAGCACGCCGCGGCGCCAATAAAATCGGCACGACCGGCAAAGGCATCGGCCCGGCTTATATGGACAAAGCTGCGCGTGTCGGCATCCGTATGGCTGATCTGCTGGATCATGTTGTATTTGAAGAAAAGCTTCGCATGAACCTGATAGAGAAAAACCGTCTGTTCGAGAAATTTTATGAAACGGAAGGCTTTACGGTCGAGGAAATCATGGAAGAATATTACCAGTACGGCCAGGAAATCGCCAAGTATGTTACTGATACTTCTAAAGTGCTGAATGATGCATTTGACGAAGGGCGCCGCGTCCTGTTTGAAGGCGCACAGGGCGTCATGCTCGATATCGACCAGGGGACTTACCCGTTCGTTACGTCATCCAACCCGGTTGCCGGCGGTGTTACCATCGGAGCAGGCGTTGGACCGACAACGATTTCACACGTTATCGGCGTCTGCAAAGCCTATACGTCACGTGTAGGAGACGGACCTTTCCCGACAGAACTTTTCGATGAAGTGGGCCAGCAGATCCGCGAAGTCGGTAAAGAATACGGAACAACTACAGGGCGTCCGCGCCGCATCGGCTGGTTCGACAGCGTGGTCGTACGCCATGCAAGACGTGTCAGCGGATTGACGGATCTGACGGTCAACTCGATCGACGTATTGACTGGACTTGAAACGGTGAGAATCTGTACAGCTTACCGCTACAAAGGTGAATTGATCACAGAATATCCGGCGAATCTCCGCATGCTTGCGGATTGTGAGCCGGTATATGAAGAGCTTCCAGGCTGGACGGAAGATGTCACAAACTGCAAATCGCTGGATGAATTGCCGGCAAACGCGCGCCATTACCTGGAGCGCATCGCACAGCTGACAGGCGTGCAGATTTCGATCTTCTCCGTAGGACCTGACCGTAATCAGACGAATATTGTTACGAGCGTTTGGAGATAATAAAGAAAAGCGACGGCACCCGTTAAG
>NZ_JRGN01000192.1 GCF_000775575.1 Planococcus sp. CAU13 | reverse complement strand
GAAGATGAAGATGAAGATTGATCTGAAACTTGAAAAAATGAAATCCTTCCTTTTGGGAGGATTTTTTGTTTGGGCCGTGCAAGATTCTATTTACCGGCTAAAACACGTATAATTAAAGAAGCTCGACATCCCATATAAAGAGGTGTGCTCGATGATCCTGATTATCGATAACCATGATTCATTCACATATAATCTTGTTCATTATTTTGAACAGCTGGACCCGGACGTGCGGGTTTTTCAAAATGCTGATATAACAGCGGCAGAAATTAGAGAGCTGGCGCCGGATCTGATTGTGCTGTCACCTGGTCCCGGCCGGCCATCAGCACAAGGTGCCACACGCGAAGTGATAAAAAAAATGAGTGCACAAGTGCCGATTCTCGGCGTATGCCTGGGTCATCAGGCAATTGTCCAATACTTTGGCGGAGCTGTTGTCAAAGGCGACCAGCCCATACACGGCAAGGTTTTTGAAATGGCTCACGATGGGGGAGGGTTGTTCGAAGGCATCCCTTCACCGACGCAGGTCACCCGCTATCATTCGCTGGCAGCTGATGCAGCGACTATGCCGGAATGTCTTGAAATCACAGCACGGACGAGCGACGGCGCAGTCATGGCCGTGCGTCACCGGGAGTTGCCGGTCACAGGCATTCAATTTCATCCGGAGTCGATTCTGACGCTCGACGGTTTTCGCATGCTAAAAAATAGTGTTGAACAGGCGAAAGCCTGGAAGCGGCACGGGAAAGGAGCGGCAGCGGATGAAAAGACCTTATCTTCTATTTGAATTCCAGAATGCACAGGGCAAAATCGAACCGCTGGCGTTCTCAGAGCCGCTCGAAATATTGCAGACCCGTGATTTGAAAGAAATTCCATCCATTATGCAGAAAATCGATGAAGCGGCGGAGCAGGGCTTATACGCCGCCGGATTCGTCTCCTATGAAGCAGCTCCTGCTTTCCATCCTGAAATGAAAGTCCGGGAAACCGGTTCCCTGCCATTGATCTGGTTCGGAGTTTTCAAAGGACCGGATGCTGAGACAGGTGAATTGGCTGAAACCGAAGAATACACAGTAGGCGGCTGGCAGCTGGCCGGCTCGCCTGAACGGTACAAAAACGGCATCGCCAGCATCAAAAACGCGATCGAAGAAGGTCATACCTATCAAGTCAATTACACTGAACGGCTGTATGCCGATTTCAGCGGCGACGACCGAGCATTTTACCGCCAGCTTGCCCGCAATCAGCAGGCAGGATACGGCGCGTATTTGAATATCGGCGAACAGAGCATCCTGTCCGCTTCGCCCGAACTTTTTTTCCGGGCAGAAGGCGGAAGGCTGAAGACAAAGCCGATGAAAGGGACTGCGCCAAGAGGGCGGACACTGGAAGAAGACAAGGTGCGCGTCGCGGAACTGCTGGCGTCTGAAAAAGAACGGGCGGAAAACCTGATGATCGTCGACTTATTGCGTAATGACATGAGCCGGCTTGCAAAAAGAGGTTCTGTCAACGTGGTGAAATTGTTCGAAGTGGAAACGTATCCTACGGTCCATCAGATGACGTCGACGATTGAGGCGGAACTTGCGCCGGAATTGAATTTGATGGACTGGTTCCGGGCTTTATTTCCTTGCGGATCGATCACCGGCGCTCCGAAAATCAGCACAATGCAGACCATCGCCGAACTGGAAAGTTCTCCGCGCGAAGTGTATTGCGGAGCGATCGGTTTTCTGACACCGGAAAAAAACGCGGTGTTCAGCGTGCCGATCCGCACAGTCGTCATCGACCAAGAAGAAGGGCGTGCGCGTTACGGCGTGGGCGGCGGAGTGACCTGGGATTCGACTTTGGAAGGTGAATTCAATGAACTCCACACGAAAGCGGAAGTGCTGACGGCACGCCGCCCGGAGTTCAGGCTGCTTGAATCGCTGAAGCTGGAAGACGGCAATTATCCGTTGCTTGCGTATCACATCGCCCGTCTCCTCGATTCCGCGGCGTATTTCAATTTTACGGCAGACGGGGAAGCGGTGGAGAGGCGGCTTCAGGGACTCGCCGACGAATTTCCGCGGGGTACATTTAAAGTGCGGCTGCTGCTGGCGAAGAACGGTGATATTACAGCCGAGGCACAGGAAACGGCGCCGATTGCTGAACCGGTCCAGTGTGCGCTTGCTGCCGAACCGGTCGACAGCGGCAACGCGTTCCTTTACCACAAAACGACGCACCGCGAAATCTACGAAAACGCGGCAAAAGGTGCTGCGCCGAACGCTTTCTCTGTTTTATTATGGAATGAAAAAGGTGAACTCACGGAATTCACAATCGGCAACCTGGTCGTGGAGAAAGAAGGCGAATTTTACACACCGCCCCTTAGCTGTGGTTTATTGGCAGGGACCTTCCGACAGCAGCTCATTGATGCGGGTAAACTAAAAGAAAAGGTCATTTTGAAAGAAGAGCTGGACAGCTTTGACGCCGTCTGGTTCATCAACAGCGTCCGCGGCTGGCTGAAAGTGGACATGGTCTGAGAGGGGAAAATGCAGGCTGAAATAAAAAGGCAGGAGGGATACATGATGAAATTGGCGATGATCGGTGTCGGCAAAATGGGTTCTAATCTGGCGTTGAATTTGATGGAGCAGGGACATGAAGTGGTCGCGCATGACGTGGACCGGGAACTGGTGGATAAAATAGCGGCTGAAGGCGCAATCGGTGCCTATTCGCTTGAAGAAACCGTGCGGCAGCTGGAAAAGCCGCGTGTTCTTTGGATGCTCGTGCCGCACGGCAAAGCGACGGAAAATGTCATTGCGGCTTTGGAGCCGCTTCTGGAAGAAGGGGATATCCTCGTCGACTGCGGCAATTCAAATTTTAAAGAAACGATCCGGACGAACGAAAGCCTGAAAGAGAAAGGCATCCGCTTCATGGACTGCGGCACGAGCGGCGGCATTTCCGGCGCACGCACAGGCATCTGCATGATGGTCGGCGGCGATCCGGACGCTTTCAAATTCATCGAACCCATCATCAAAAGCGTATCCGTCGAAAACGGCTCCTTTTACGCCGGGGAATCCGGCAGCGGCCATTTCCTGAAAATGATCCATAACGGCATCGAGTACGGTATGATGCAGGCGATGGCGGAAGGCTTTGAGATTCTTGAGAAGAGCCCCTATGACTATGACCTGGAAGGCGTGGCGAAAGTGTGGAACAACGGCTCCGTCATCCGCTCCTGGCTGATGGAGCTGGCGGAAAGCGCATTTTCGAAAGATCCGAAACTGGGCGATATCCGCGGCGTCATGCATTCATCGGGCGAAGGCAAATGGGCGGTCGAAACGGCGCTTGATCTGCAGGTGCCGGCTCCGGTCATTACACTTTCCCTTTTGACGCGCTACCGTTCCCTCGAAGAAGACACGTTCAGCGGCAAAGTCGTCGCTGCGCTGCGCAATGAATTCGGGGGGCATGACGTCGTTAAGAAATAAAACTGGCCTGCTCAAAGAACACATTTCAAACAGGGAGGGGATTCCGGATGACAGAAAATCAGGATCTCTACAAAAAAGCAGCCGCCGAAAAAGCAGTGGGATATGTAGAAGACGGCATGGTGCTTGGCCTCGGTTCGGGCTCGACCGTCTATTGGCTGCTGAAGCACCTCGGCGAACTTGCCGGACAGGGCCTTAACGTAAAAGGCATCCCGTCGTCGAGTCAGACAGCTGGCTGGGCGGAGGAATTCGGCATTCCACTGACTGATTTCTCGGAAGCCGGAATGCTCGATCTGGCGATAGACGGAGCGGATGAAATCGATCCGAATTTCCGGCTGACCAAAGGCGGCGGCGGGGCGCTCGTCCGCGAGAAGCTCCTTCTTGTAAATGCCAGACAATCCATCATCATCGCCGACGAATCGAAAATGGTCGACCGCCTCGGCCGTTTCCCGCTGCCGGTCGAAGTCCTGCAATTTGCCTGGCAGTGCACGGCTGTTAAAATTGCGGCGCTTGGTGCTGTGCCGGTTCTGCGGAAGCGGGACGGCCGGGTGTTTGTGTCAGACAACGGCAATTACATCCTGGACTGTGCTTTTGGGTCAATCGCAAATCCGGTTGAGCTGCATAACGAGATTAAACTTCTCACCGGTGTTGTCGAGACCGGCCTGTTCATCGGCCTGACGGATAAAGTGATTTTGGCCGGTTCTGAAGGGACCATGGTCATCAATAAAACAAAGTGAAAGCCAGTTTGTAAATAATCCTCTCATTTAATTGAGAATAATTATCACTTGGTGTATAGTAAGGATAATATGCACGCAAATGTGAAGGAGGATCCAAATGCAAATATACTGGACGAAGATAAATACAATCATTGAAGAAACACCTGAGGTGAAAACATTCCTGCTCGACTGCCCGGAAGGTTTTACATGGGAGGAAGGTTCCCACCTTCACCTGGCGCTCAGAGGATTCAACGAAGGCGAAAAGCCGAACCGCAGCCTGATCCGCCACATGTCCATTTCCACTTTGCCGAACGAGAATTCAATCGGCATTACGACCCGCATAAAAGAGCAGTGCTCTGAGTTCAAAACGATTCTGCGGGAGCTTGGCGTCGGCGGGGAAGTGGCGATTTTCAAAACGCATTCCAACGTACCGCTGAAAAGACTGGACAAAAAAGTTTACCTGCTGTCATCTGGTGTCGGCCTGGCGACGTTCAGACCGCTTGTGCTGGATTATTTCGAGCGCGCCGATAACGTCAAAGGAATCCATTCTTTGAACATCGATTCAACAAAAGATTTCCTCTTCACTTCGATTTTCGAATCTGCATCTGATAAAAATTTCACTTCGCAGTTTGTCGGCAACCGCAAAGACTATTACGAAGAAATGAAAAACCTGGCGGCAGACAAAGAAGGGCTTTTCTATGTCGTCGGGAGCGATGAGTTCCTTACGCAAAATATCACCATCCTGCGTGAACAGGGCATTGAGCCTGAGCAGATCATGCTCGATAAGCATGAAGGGAAGCGTTCCGAATTTTTGGCTGTCGATCAGCCGGCTGTCCCTTCTGTTTAAATGAAAGAGAACGTCCACAAAGTGCCTGCGCACTTAACGGACGTTCTTTTTTTTATTTATATAGAAGAAACTGCAGGATAAAATAATGGAACAGGATGCAAAAACTTCATGGAATAGAATATTCAGTCTTTTCATTTGTAATTCCCACCTTTTTTTCCTATGATGAATATGCATCACGATATGAAAGCCCTGAGATTGCATATTACAATGGAGGAGGCATCATTTTCATGACGAAAATTGGTATCATTGCAGGAAGCACGCGCCCGGGACGCAACAGCATCCAGGTTGCGGAGTGGGTGAAAAGCATTGCGGACAAGCGCGGAGACGCGGAATACGAAATTGTGGATCTGAAGGAATTCAATCTGCCGATGTATGCGGAGCCGATTTCTGCGGCGTACAGCCAGGATTATCAGACGCCGGAAGCCATTCCGTGGTCCCGGAAAGTTGCGGAACTGGATGGCTACGTCTTTATCTGCCCGGAATACAACCATGGCGTGACGTCGGCATTGAAAAATGCCATCGATTACCTTTATGTGGAATGGAATAATAAAGCGGCGGGCATCGTCAGCTACGGTTCATCCGGCGGTGTGCGGGCAGCGGAATCGTTGCGCATCATCATGGCCGAACTGCAGGTGGCCACCGTCCGGGCGCATCCGGCGATGTCGCTGTTTACGGATTTTGAGAACATGAGCGAGTTCAAGCCGGCGGAAGTCCACGAAGGTTCGGTCACAACCATGCTCGATCAGGTAAACGCCTGGACCAATGCGCTGCAGCCGCTGCGCAATCAATAAAATACGTACTTTTTGAGAAGAGGCAACGGGAAGTTCCGCTGTCTCTTTTTCGAATTGGAGAAATGGACGTTTTAACCCCGCCAGCTGAGCTGGCGGGGTTATTAGTTAAATCGTATGCTGCTTTTCCCAGCATTTCGCAAGAAAATCCTTCGTCTCGGAAGTCGTGGACAAAGCGAGCGGCTCGTGAAAATCCTGCACTTTCTCCACCATGAAATGGCCCACGCCTTCGTTTCGGAAAGAGGGATCGACACAGATGTGGTGGACATTGAACGTATGGTCATCCAATTCGATGCCGATTACCCCGATGCAGTCATCGTCGCGTTTGCACAAATACAATTGCCAGCCCGGGTCATTGGCGTAACGCTCCATCGTCTTTTTAAGGACGACCAAATTTTGTTCACGGGGCATAAAGGACAATAAACCCATGGCGATTTTTTCATTAGCTTTCTTGTACCTGGTCAGAACCATCGGCTTTCCCTCCTTTATTGTATGAAGCGGCCAATAAAAAAACGCCGAAAAGAGGCTGTCCTCTTTTCGGCGTTATTTCCAGCTCTATTGTCTGGTATACACGGCCAAATTATGTCTATTCATAAATGAAATAATGCTTGAGTTGTAATCAGCTTACTCCTTACATAATAAGGCAATAAACAGACAATTTCAATCCAAAGCTACTATTTATTTTATATAGAAGGAATTTAGGAGATTAGAATCAGTAAAATAGGGTATTAATAGTGCGTTGCCTAAAAAATATTGCCAGGCAAAAGTGCAGCAAACAATCAGTGCCTGCACTCCTGAAAGAGGAGGAATACGATGGAATACCCGAATGCGGGTCCGTCCCGGCAATTTATGAATTTTAATGAAGCTGCCAACCAGGTATTGAAAATGCTCAGTGGCCAAATGGATATCAATACCCTGTTCATCGCAGAAAATGATGGAGTGACCAATACAATCACGCAAGCGTTCAACAGGAACGAAGAGCTCGTGGCTGCAGGCTACGAAGCGCCTCTGGAACAGACTTTTTGCGGCCTGGCGATCCGGCATGGAGGGGAAGCGCTTAAGATTGCGGATATTTCAGCGGATGAAGGGGCTTCCCAGCTGGAAATCGCTTCGCAGTTCGATAACGGCTCTTTCATAGGAATTCCGATTTACTATGAAGACGGAAAAGTGTATGGCACCATATGCGGTTTGGATAGACATCCGTTTACCTTCACGCCGGAACATCAGGAAATGTTTATGATGATGTCGTCGCTGCTGACATATATCCTTGAACTCGAAACGGCAAAAAAAGAAATTCAAAAGCTATCTTCACCGCTTGTCCCGCTGGCAAACGACATTTCCATCCTGCCGATCATCGGCCATATCACTTTGAAACGCGCCATGCAGATGGTTGAAGATGTTGTCAAAAAAGCTGGCAACAACCTCGATTGCCTGATCATCGATTTTTCCGGGATCACGGAAATTGATCCCCGGATTGAACAGCCCCTGCTGGACATGGTGACAAGCTTAAAGATCATGGGTATCAAGCCGGTCATAACAGGCATCACTCCTTCCATTGCGCTGAATGTTCCACATTTCGCCCATTCGCTGAAAGGCGAACAGAAGGAAGCAACGCTCAAGATCGCCATCGAGAAAATGGGGTTCACGATGAAAGAGAAGGATAAAGCGTTCATCTGGAACTGAAAACGATAAGAAATAAAACACATCCCGCAGGAGTCGTCTGAGAAAATGGCCGCCTGCGGGATTTTGCATAGTTTATGAAGCGAGGTTTTTAGTTTTAATTAGTAAAAAATTCAGATAATATAAGAGGTGCAACTCATTAAAAAGGAGGACACGCACATGGATTTAGCAGGAAAAGTGGCAGTGGTGACAGGCGGCGCTTCAGGAATCGGACTCGCCGCGGCAAAAGCCTATCTGGCGAAAGGCACAAAAGTCGTAGTCGCCGACTTCAATGAAGAAGGCGGCAGACAGGCAGTGGAAGATCTGAAAAGCAGCGGAGAAGTGGATTTCTTCCAAGTCGACGTTTCAAATGAGGAAGCGGTCGAAAACATGATCAGGTTTGCTGTCGATACATTCGGCACCATCGACATCCTGGTCAGCAACGCCGGCGTCGGTGCTCTCAGCGAAACGCATGAACTGAGCTACGAAGACTACCACAAAGTCATTGCAGTCAATCAGGACAGCGTATTCTTCGGAGCCAAACACGCCATCCGCCACATGATGAACAACGGCGGCGGAGTCATCATCAATACCGCATCCATCCTCGGCAGTGTGGGTGAAGCTGGTGCGTTCGCGTACAACGCTTCCAAAGGCGCCGTCAATCTGATGACGAAATCACTCGCTCTCCAATACGCCAACAAGAATATCCGTGTCAACGCGGTGGCGCCGGGCTACGTGGAATCCGGCATGGTCAACCGCGATGCGCTCGGACCTGAATTCTATGACCAGCTCGTAAACAAGCACCCGATCGGCCGTCTCGGCAGACCGGAAGAAATCGCCCACGCCATCATTTTCCTGAGCGAAAATGATTTCATGACCGGCACGACGATTCTGGTCGACGGCGGGTATACGGCGCAGTAAACCATGTAAGGGAAATCGCTGCCCCAGTAGCGGGGTGGCGGTTTTGTTTGATAAACTAATGTTACGGAAGGGTCGATACATATGCGTTTGGCAACCATCAAAATTCATGGCAATGAAACTGCGGCAGTCGTTACTGCTGCAGGTGGACTACCAATAGAGGCAATCAATAAAGAATTCAACCAGGACTGGCCGACAAATCTTTTCGATTTGCTGCCGCTTGAGCAGTTGGAGCCGTTTAAAGAGTGGTTCGGCGGACAGGATGCACTGGCGCTGAATAAACTGGCAGTCGAAAACGTCGAATACGGTCCGCTTTACCGTCATCCCCGTAAAATATGGGGAATCGGCCTGAACTACGTCGAGCACGCTGCGGATCTCAGCGAAGTCTCGCCGAATACCGAGCCGGCAAGTTTCATGAAACCCGACACGACAATCATTGGGCCGGGTGATACCATCAACGTGCCGCTGCAATCCGACCGCACAACGGCGGAATCGGAGCTCGGCATCGTCATCGGAAAAGTATGCAAAGACGTCGAAGAAGAAGACGCCCTCAGTGTCATCGCAGGCTACACAACCGTCATCGACATGACAGCGGAAGACATTCTGCAGAAAAATCCGCGCTACCTGACACGCGCCAAAAGCTTTGACACCTTCTTCAGCTTTGGCCCGCAATTGGTCACGGCGGACGAAGTGGAAGACGTGCTCGGGTTGAAAGTGGCGACCGTCATCAACGGCGAAATCCACCGCGACAACCTTGTATCGAATATGACGTTCCAGCCGCAGCACCTGATTTCATTTCATTCCAAAGTCATGACGCTGCTGCCGGGGGATATCATTTCGACTGGAACACCGGGAGCTGTCGTCATTCGCGACGGCGACGTGGTGGAATGCCGCATCGATGGGTTCGAGACGCTGGTGAATCCGGTGAGGGATTTGAAGGTATAATAAAGATAGAAGCTATAAATTATTGAAAGAAGTGATTGGGATGAAATATTCGGTTTTTCAAATGGATATCATAGCGGGCAACCCCGATGCGAACCGGCTGAAGGTGAGTCAGTGGCTGAAGGCTGAAATGCGGGAAAACAATCCGGATATTGTCGTGCTGCCTGAAATGTGGACCACTGCCTATACTCTGGATGCGCTGGAACAGGTGGCCGATACAGGCGGCGCCGAGACAAAAAGCTTTTTGAAAGAGCTGGCGCTGAAATACCAGGTCAATATCATCGGGGGGTCCGTCGCCAATAAAAAAGACGGCAAGTTCTATAATTCATCTTTCGTCTTTTCGCGGAGCGGGGAACTGGTTTATGAATACGATAAAGTCCATCTGGTGCCGATGCTGAACGAACATGATTTTCTGACAGGCGGAGAAAAGGTGCCGGAAGTATTTGAACTGGAAGGCATCAAAATGGGCCTGATCATCTGCTACGACCTCAGGTTCCCGGAAATTATCCGGAGTATGGCGCTGGACGGAGCCCAGGTTCTGCATGTGGTCGCCGAATGGCCGGCAGCAAGAACCACACATTGGAAAATACTGCAGACAGCGCGGGCCATCGAAAACCAGATGTATGTGGTCTCCGCAAACAGAGTGGGGGAATATGACGGAGTAGCCTTTGCGGGAGCTTCAATGGCCATTGATCCGTGGGGAGACGTATTATACGAAGCGGGCATTGAAGACGAAGAAACAATATCAATTGCACTCGATCTCGAAAAAGTGAATACAGTAAGGGAAGAGGTGCCGATTTTCATGAGCCGGGTGCCGCATTTGTATAAGAAGGAAATATAAATGGTATTTTGAATATGGATAATAAAAACAGCGCAGCTCCGGAATAAATCCGTCGGAGCTGTGCTTTTTAATGTAGAAAATGCCAATGAAACCACCGGCAAAAACAAAATATTGAAGCCACTTCGACGACTGTAGTCGGCCAAGTGCTTGAAACGCAAGGATTTAACGTCATGTTGACGCCGCTTGATAATGCAGTGATGTGGTCAGCAGTGGCTGAAGGCCAGGCGGACGCAATGGTTGCTGCATGGCTGCCGGGAACTCACTCATCACAGTTTGAAACATGCGGCGATGACATGGTGAACCCGGGTGAAATCCTAGAAGGCGCCAAAATCGGATTTGTTGTGCCGGCTTATATGGACATCGATTCGATTGAAGATTTGTTGCCGGAAGAATAAGGAAATAAAAAAGAACCGAATCCCGGAGAGATTTTTCTCTCCGGGTTCGGTTTTTTTGTTTGCAGATTGTCTTTAAAAGAGAGATTACCATAGCCAATCAATTATTCACGAAGAAATGCAATAGAGAGCTTGAATAATTTTACAATAAAAAATTCGGAAGAAACCTCATGTGAAGTTTCTTCTTTTTAACTGATTGTCACTGCATTTTCTTTAAATTACTTGCTGTAACCCAATTGCCGTGAAATCTTCATGGAGGTATCTTTTACCTTTGATACCAGTTCGTTATTGACCCGCTCCATTGTCATTCGTGTAGTGGGACCTGAGATACTGAAGCTTGCGATTACTTTTCCTTGGGAATCAAAAATTGGAGCAGCAATACAGCGAATACCTTCTTCATTTTCAATGTCATCCAGTCCGTAACCCTTCTCTCTGATTGCCCCTACTACTTGTTCTAATTGCTCCTTGTTCAAAATAGTGTTTGGGGTTTTGCGGACAAACTCAATACTTTCAGCAATACGCTGATAATCTTCCGGTTTTTTACCGGACAGCAGCACTTTCCCTACACCTGTACAATACATCGGTGCACGGCTGCCTACTCTTGAGAACATCCGGATCGTCTGGTTGCTTTCAATTTTATCCACGTACATAACTTCGCCCATATCTTCGATGCAAAGGTGGATGGTTTCATTGACCTCTTCAGATAACGCTTCCAAAAATGGTTTTGCTACAGGAATGATGTCAATATTGTTTATCAAATTTCGGGATAAAGAGATGATACGGTAACTTAGCTTGTATTTTTCTGACTCCATATCTTTATAAACGTAATTTAAGTTGATAAGCGTAGCCAAAAGCCTGTGGACTGTGCTTTTTGATAAACCTACTTTTTCGGACAGACGGGTAATTTGAATTCCCTCAGGATATTCAGATAATACATCTAAAAGCTTAAAAGCCCTCTCTATAGACTGTACATTTGACATAACTTGCTTTTGCCCCCTTGGTAATCATCTTATATATATATTACTTGAATGTATCTATTTATCATAAGGAGATTCTTATGTAATGTAAACTCAACTTTTGATTAATAGGCAAAACTGTTAAATAATTTCAAAAATCTTGTTGAAATTATTTTGATACCCTGTATAATTAAAAAAGTGGAACGGTGTTCTGCTATGTGGAACAATAATATCATATTTTTTAATAAGGACCAATATGCTTAAGCGGAATTATTTTTTTGTATTTGATGAAAGCGCTTTATAAATGTTTCGCTTATGAATTTCAAACCCATTTGGAGGAGAGATAACGTGAAAGTACTTTATGCACATCATCCAGAAGATTTTAAGAAATACGGAACTGAAAAAATCAGAGAAGAATTCATGATGGAGACTGTTTTCAGTCCTGATCAGGTAGAGCTTACATACAGCCACGTTGACCGGATAATCTATGGCGGTGCAATGCCGGTCGGGCAAGCTTTAACTCTTGATGCCGGAAAAGAACTGGCAGCTGAATACTTCCTGGAACGCAGAGAAATGGGCGTCATCAATATCGGAGGTCCAGGAAGAATTACGTTAGATCAGGAAGTATACACTCTTGGCACAAAAGACGGAATTTATATTGGACGCGGGACAAAAGATATTTCATTTGAATCTGAAGATGCTGCCAACCCTGCGAAATTCTACATCAACTCCTGTCCTGCCCATAAAAAGCTGCCTACCGTAAAAGTAGGTTTGGACCAGGCGATCAAACGTCCGTTGGGACAGGATTCATCCATGAACAAACGCACAATCCATCAACTGATTCATCCTGATGTTTTGGAATCCTGCCAGTTGAGCATGGGAGTTACCGTTCTCGAAGAAGGAAGTGGCTGGAATACAATGCCTAGCCATACACATGAAAGAAGAATGGAAGTTTATTTCTATTTCGATATGGAAGAAGACACAAGAGTCTTTCATTTGATGGGGCAGCCTGATGAAACCCGCCATATAGTTGTGAAAAATGAACAGGCAGTCCTTTCTCCGAGCTGGTCAATTCACTCAGGGGCGGGAACGAGCAACTATACGTTCATCTGGGGAATGTGCGGAGAAAATCAGGACTTTGATGATATGGACCATGTCCCGATGAAAGATCTGCGCTAATTATTTTTCAGCAGTGAGCAATTGGAAAGGGGTCAGTGAATGAATAATTTTCAAGTGGTGATTACTGACTGTGACCATGAAAATATTGACATTGAAAATAATATTTTTGAGCAGTCTCAAATCACTTATTCATTGCAGAATTGCAAGACTGAACAAGACGTGATTGAAAACGGCAAGGGTGCTGCCGTTTTCCTGAATCAATATGCACCGATCACCGACAAAGTTATGGAGCAATTGCCCGAGTTGAAGCTGGTCATCCGCTACGGTGTCGGAGTTAACAATATCGACATGGAAGCAGCTACTAAGCACGGTGTCCAAGTATGCAATGTGCCGGATTACGGAATGCATGAAGTAGCTGATCATGCATTGGCCTTAATGTTAGCGCTTACGCGAAAAATCACGGTAATGAATGAACAAGTAAAAAATGGCGGCTGGAACTACCAGCTTTCGATACCGGTTTTCAGGCACAGCGAACAAACTGTAGGAATCATCGGTTTAGGAAGAATCGGTACAGCATTCGCCCATAAAGTGCATGCTCTTGGCTGCAAGGTCGTTGCTTATGACCTTAACAGAAGCGAAAGCAGGAAGAAAAACACACCGGATTTTGTTGAAATGATCGACTTTGAATCGCTGTTGGCAATTTCGGATGTGATCTCGATCCATTGTCCATTGGAAACAGCAAAAAATCTGATAGATGCCGCGGCAATGGAAAAGATGAAATCCACCGCCTATCTGATTAATGTGTCAAGAGGCGGAATCATAAACGAAGCAGATTTGCACCAATTTTTGAAAGATAAAAGAATTGCTGGCGCTGCATTGGATGTGTTCCAAGAGGAACCGGTGGGGAATGACTCTCCTTTACTGGAACATGCCAACTTTTTATGCACACCGCATATGGCCTGGTATTCCGAGCAGTCTGCTCAAGAGTTGAAAAGAAAAGTTGCGGAAGAAGCAGTGCGCTTCATAGCAAATGAACAAGTGAAATATCCAGTAAACCAATTATGAAATCAAAGGGGACGGAAAAAATGAAAAAACAATACAAAAATTTAGCTCTTGTTACTGCATTTGCATCGATGTCATTGTTAGCGGCTTGTGGGGATTCTTCAAATGCCGATGGTTCGGGTGAGGGCAGCGAAGTAAAAACTCAGGTGCTGAAAGTGGCTTTTAACCAGCCTGATACTCATCCGCAATACAAAGCGATGGAAGAATTCGGTGAAGTTCTGAAAGAGAAAACAGACGGAGCTTATGAAATCGATCTTTATCCGAACGAATTGCTTGGTGCTCAGCGCGAAACGATCGAGCTTGTTCAATCCGGAACAATCGGCATGTCCATCGTAGCAGGCAGCTTATTGGAAGGGTTCAATGAAGATTTCTCTGTATTCAACCTTCCTTACGTATTCGATTCAAAAGAACATCAAATGAATGTATTAAATGACAAGGAAATTGTCGGGGATCTTTACACTTCTCTGGAAGATCAGGGAGTGACTGTTCTGGGAGCATTCCACGGCGGAATCAGAAATGTATACAACAAGACGAAGCCTATTGAAACACCGGAAGATTTAAAAGGAATGAAAATCCGTGTAATCGAAAGTGATACGAACCTTCAGATGATGAGCTATATGGGTGGAGTAGGTACTCCGCTTGGTCAGGGTGAGGTATACACAGCTATCCAGTCCGGCGTATTGGACGGCGGAGAAAACAATGAATTGATCTTTTCGAATTTGAAGCATGTTGAAATTTCACCATATTATTCATACACCAACCATTTGATGCTTCCGGATTACCTGATTTTGAACACAGATATTCTGGAAGGAATGTCTGATGAGCACAAAACAATTTTCGAAGAAGAATTGGCTGCGGCAATCGATCTTGAAGTGGAACTTTGGGATGCAGATACTGAAGCTGCAATCAAAGCTGCTGAAGAAGCTGGCGCACAATTCAATGAAGTAGATATTGATATTTTCCGCGAAGCGGTTCAGCCGCTGATTGATGAAAAACTTACATCTGAAAGTGCCAAAGCCTTGTATGATAAAGTCCGCAGTGCAGCTGAATAAGTAATGGAGTGATAGTGTGAGCTACTTAAAAAAAGGGTTGGATAAAGTTTTAGGAGCAATGTGTATATTTTTATTCGCCTTCCTGGTTTTATTGGTAACCTGGCAAGTGATCACTCGGTTCGTTTTTAACGATCCGAGTGTATTTTCTGAAGAGCTTGCCAAGTATTGTTTTGTTTGGCTGGTATTATTCGGTTCGGCCTATGTGTTCGGAGAAAACGGGCATATGTCCATTGAATTTATCAGGGATAAATTTCCCCAGAAACTCAAAATGGGCGTGGAAGTCTTTATAGAATTAGTGGTCATCGCTTTTGCAGCAGCGGTCCTTGTAAAAGGCGGATACACTGTTACTGCACTTGCCTGGACACAATTGTCTGCATCATTGCAAATCCCTGTAGGCTATTTATATGCGGCAATGCCGATTAGTGGAATTTGTATCATTTTCTATTGTGCGTATAATATCTTTTTGATTTTTCAGAAGAAAAAACCTTTAGAGGAAATTTGATTTTAGGTTAGGGGGTTATGTCAAATGGATGTTGCTATTCAGGCCGCACTGATATTGTTTATCGGTGTAGCTTTTCTTTTGATTATAGGAGCACCAATCAGCATTAGTGTGGGTGTGGCATCAGCACTGGCCATGTTCACTTTGCTGGATATGGAAAATGGCTTATTAACATCAGCCCAAAGAATGTTTACCGGGATGAATTCCTTTACCTTACTGGCCATCCCCTTTTTCATTTTGGCAGGAGTCATCATGAATAATGGAGGAATCGCCATAAGGCTGGTGAATTGCGCCAAGGTCTTGAGCGGAAGAATGCCGGGATCGCTGGCCCATACCAACGTGCTGGCAAACATGCTTTTCGGATCCATCAGTGGATCGGGAGTTGCAGCAGCAGCAGCCGTCGGAAGCACGATGGCGCCTCTTCAGGAAAAAGAAGGATATAACCGTGAATTCAGTGCAGCGGTGAATATTGCATCGGCACCTGCCGGTATGCTTATTCCACCAAGCAACACGTTGATCGTCTATTCGCTGGTCAGTGGAGGAACTTCCATATCTGCATTATTCATGGCCGGATATGTACCGGGGATCTTATGGGGAATTGCATGTATGGTAATAGCTTTCTTCTATGCCAGAAAAGCCGGTTACAGAAGTGAAGCCCGCGTGCCATTAAAAGTTGCTCTGCTTGTTTTTCTGGAAGCCATTCCGAGTCTGCTGCTGATTGTCATCGTCATCGGAGGAATCGTTGGCGGTGTGTTTACAGCGACCGAAGGCTCAGCAATTGCAGTAGTCTATTCATTGATGCTCGCTTTCATATACCGGGCAATAAAGATTAAAGATCTGCCAAGAATATTACTCGAATCCGCAAAAACCACTTCTATTGTCATCTTTCTGATTGGTGTTTCTTCTATTATGTCATGGGTTATGTCCTTCACCAATATACCTGGCATCATTGCAGACTTGTTACTCAGCATCACAGACAATATGATTCTGATTTTATTGATCATGAATCTGGTGTTATTGATCATTGGGACGTTCATGGACCCCACTCCGGCAGTTTTGATATTTACACCAATTTTCCTGCCGATTGCACTTAGTTTCGGAATCGATCCAGTCCATTTCGGTATCATAATCGTATTCAACCTCAGCATCGGAACAATAACTCCGCCGGTAGGGCCAGTCCTGTTCGTGGGTGCCAAAGTGGCCAATCTGCGCATCGAAAGTGTTGTCCGGCCGTTGATCCCGTTTTTTGTCGCGACAATCGTGGTGCTGATGGTCGTTACATACGTACCGGAACTGTCACTTAAACTGCCTGAATTGCTTGGCTTAGTAAAATAATCCATCTAAAGAAACAATATGACTATACGAATCAGGATGTGAAACGATGAGAACGATTGTCTATGAAGGACCGCAAACAGTTTCATTAAAAGACAAAGAAATACCCGAACTGACGGAAGGATGGGCGTTGATCAAATCGTCCCATGCCGGAATCTGCGGAAGTGATTTGAATATCTATTCAGGCGCGCATCCCAGAGCACAAGCTTCTTTGGTGCTCGGGCATGAGTTTTCCGGAACCATGGTAAAAGGCCATCCTTCCATTAAAGAAGGCACGCCTGTCACAGTAAATCCATTATTGAAATGCGGAAATTGTGCTCCTTGCCGGGATGGCCAGAGCCATGTCTGTGAAAAATTGAAACTGATCGGCATCGATTGTGACGGTGGAATGGCCGATTTTGTGACGGTACCGGCTGAAAATGTAGTTGCATTGCCAGAGGGCATGCCGTTAGCTTCAGGTGCATTGGTTGAGCCGGTGGCAGTCGCTGTCCATGCGGCCAGACAAGGGAATTACACACCGGGAGACAATGCCGTCGTGTTTGGAGCAGGAACAATCGGATTCTGCGTCGGTTTGGTGCTGAAAAGCTACGGAGCTTCCAACGTAACAATTGTAGAGACCAACGAACTGCGCCTGAAAAAAGCGGAAGAATTGGGTTTCTCAACGATCAATCCATTAAAAGAAGATGTGAAAGCCAAAGTTTTGGAAAACACAGGCGGCGTCGGTGCAGATTTCGTATTTGACTGTGCGGGGCACCCCTCGGTACTGGCTCATGTAATGGACGCAGTTAAAGTACGGGGAACGATTGTCATGGTTGCTGCCTATAAAAAACCGGCTGAACTTGATTTGCTGAAAGGCATGTTTAAAGAGCTGTCCATGAATTTCATCCGTGTCTATACAGAAAAAGATTTTACGCTGGCTGTTGACCTGCTGGCGGAAAATAAGCTGTTCAATGAAATAATCACGCATGTTTTGCCGGCAGAGGAAGTGCAGCAAGGTTTTGATCTGCTGACCCAAAAGTCGGATGCCGTCAAGGTTATGTATGAGTTCCATTCGACAGGAAGTGGTTCTTCCAATGAATAAATTATTCGATTTAACCGGCAAAGTAGCCGTAGTCACAGGCGGGAACAGAGGCCTCGGGAAAGAAATGGCTTTGGGGCTCGCAAGCGCAGGAGCGGATGTTGTAGTTATTGCAAGGAAAATAGAAAAACAGGTTATCGAGGATATCGAAAAGCATGGGGTCAAAGCACTGGCCGTTGAATTCGATCTGGTCGACTTTCACTTATACGACGAACTGCTGCAGCAGATCATAGCCGCGATGGGCAAAGTCGATATTTTAGTGAATAACGCAGGTGTCCAAAAAAGGCATAACGCAGAAGAATTTCCCAAAGACGATTGGGATTTCGTGATGGATGTAAATGCAAACGCTCCTTTTTTCTTCTGTCAGACTTTTGGAAAGCACATGCTTGATAAAGGATATGGAAAAATCATCAATCTTGCCTCCTTATTGTCATTTCAAGGGGGATTGCGTGTTCCGGCATATGCGGCAAGCAAAGGTGCGGTTATGCAATTTACAAAAGCCCTGTCCAATGAATGGGCAAGCCGCGGTGTAAACGTAAATGCTGTTGCACCGGGGTACATGAACACAGAAATGAATACAGCTCTGCTGGCTGACGAAACAAGAAACCGGCAGATCCTTGATCGCATTCCCGCAGGACGATGGGGACAGGCAACAGATATGCAGGGAGCTGTTATCTTCCTGGCCTCGCCGGCAGCTGATTACGTCCATGGCATCACAATTCCAGTGGACGGAGGCTGGCTTGGAAGGTAAAAGCTGCAGGAAGCCGTTAAAAAGAGGGATTAGATGAGTCATTTTAGATTATATCTGCTCCTTGTAGCAGTCATGTTTGCCTGGGGGATGAATCTTCCGGCATTGAAATACTTAACAGCTCAAATGGGTCCCATCACGATGACATCATTGCGCATTTTTATCGCCGGAATCACAGTTTTCATCATTTTATATTTTGCCAAACTGATCAGAATGCCTACCAGAAAAGAATGGATGTATATCTTCGGTGGATCCATGCTGAATGTTGTTATCCACCATTACTTCATTTCCGTAGGACTAACAATGACTTCCGGTACAAATGCCGGGTTGATCCTGGGAACAGGGCCCATCATGACGGCGGTTTTCGGCTTGCTGTTATTGCGGCTTAAACCGACGCTTCTGCAATGGACAGGCTTTGTCCTTGGCTTATTCGGCGTATCTGCAACAGTTGTTGTAGGAAGCAGTGGAGTAAGTTCAGTGTCATTGGGCGATATTTATATATTCCTATCTATCTTAGGCCAAGTTTTGAGCTTTTTGCTCATCAGCAAAGCAGCGGCAACTTTGGACCCGCGCTTACTGACCGGTTATATGTTCATCATCGGCTCAGCTGGATTATTTCTTATCGGCCTTTACCAGGAACCGGCGGAATGGCAGGTTTTCAGGGAAATGGATGCGACATTCTGGATTCTGATCATTTGCTCCGGCATGATTGCGACAGCAATCGGACATATGATGTATAACTATTCGGTAGGTAAAGTAGGGCCGGCGAAAGCAGCGATATTCATCAACTTAAATACTCTTTTCGGAATTTTGGGTTCAGCTTTCTTCTTAGGGGAGATCCTTACTGTCTTTCATCTGATCGGACTTGTCTTTGTAGTGGCAGGGGTAATCTTAGGTTCCGGAGCCGCAGAAGATCTATGGAAAAAAAGAAAGCTGGAACGAAACTAAAATATATTACTGGAGGTACCAACATGTCATTTTCACTTGATTTCTTCTCATTAAAAGGTAAAACAGCTCTTGTCACCGGAGCGAGAACAGGAATAGGGCAAGCGATTTCTCTTGGCCTGGCATCTGCTGGCGCGCATGTGCTATTACTCGGACATCAGGACAATCTGGGCGATACCCAAAAGAAGATAGACGAAATCGGAGGGACATGCGAAACGATTTTAATCGATTTGAGCGATACCTCATCCATTCGTGAGAAACTGGCTCCGGTTTTGGAGAAGTACACTGTCGATATCCTGGTTAACAATGCGGGCGTAATTCACCGGGAGCCGGCAGCTGAATTCAAGGAAGACGAATGGCTGCGCGTTATGGATGTCAATATCAACTCGGTATTCATCCTGTCACAGGAAATCGGTAAGACGATGATTGAAAGAGGCTCAGGTAAAATCATCAATATCGCTTCGTTACTGTCATTCCAGGGCGGCTTGTTCGTTCCGGCTTACACAGCGAGTAAACACGCGGTTGCCGGACTTACGAAAGCACTCGCAAATGAGTGGGCAGGCAAGGGAGTACAAGTAAATGCCATCGCACCGGGCTATATTGAAACCAATAATACAGAAGCCATCCGCAAAGATGAAAAAAGAAATCAGTCCATTCTGGACCGGATTCCTGCGGCTCGCTGGGGCGAAGCTGATGATTTGGCTGGAACGGCCGTGTTTCTTGCATCACCGGCATCAGACTATGTAAACGGACATGTGCTTGTAGTAGACGGCGGATGGATGGGCAGATAAATAAAATAAGCAAGACAAAAGGAGAGCCTGTATGGAAATTATTACAATCGGAGATGGATTGATTACATTTGATCCGAAATCAAAAGGACCCCTTCGCTTTGTAAATCAATTTGAACGCAAAATTGGTGGAGCCGAGTTGAACGTTATATTAGGGTGCGCAAGGCTCGGCTTAAAAGCGGGATGGATCAGCAGACTTGGAAAAGACGAGTTTGGCAAGCACATTTTAAATACTGTCCGCGGAGAAGGCATTGATGTATCGGAAGTGAAGTTGATGGAAGGGTATTCGACATCACTGAACTTCAAGGAAGTACAGGAATCAGGAGCAGGGAAAACCTTTTATTATCGAAAAGGCTCACCGACAGAAACACTGACTCCCGAATTGCTGCCTGAAGACTACATTAGACAAGCCCAGGTATTGCATGTTACAGGCGTATTTTCCGCAATTGATGACAGAAATTCAGCGGTTATATTGAAAGCCTTAAAAGTTGCTAAAGAGAATAACGTCAAAGTATCGTTTGACCCAAATATACGATTGAAATTATGGTCGAAGGAAAAGGCAAGAAAAACAATTATGACTTTTCTTCCTTATGTAGATTATTTATTGGCCGGCAGAGAAGAATTGGAATTGCTCTTTGAAACAGTTCAAGACAACGAATTGATTGAGAAATTAAGGCAATTCCCAATTGAATACACTGTTATTAAAGATGGCGAAAATGGCTGTTATCTATTGGAAAATGATGGTTGGTCCCACTTCCCGGGTGTGAAAGTTTCAAAAGTAGTCGATACGGTCGGCGCTGGAGATGGCTTCGATTCCGGTTTCCTGTATGGCACAATCCGCGGTTGGTCAGTGGAAAAGACTTTGCAGTTTGCCAACGCCATAGGAGCGATGGTAGTTCAGGTCCATGGAGATAATGAAGGATTGCCTTATCTTGAAGAAGTGGAATGTTTTATGGGAGAGCGGGAAATGATAGAACGCTAAAAAATTCTTCTCCTGCTTTTTTGCGGGGGAAAGGAGAACTATATGATCATCGAGAAGTTAAAAGCAGCAACCATTATACCGGTTTTGAGAAAAGTTCCTTACGAAAAAAGCTTTGAAATAGTGCAGGCCCTTTATGATGGCGGTATACGTGTAATCGAAGTCACGATGGAATCCGATCGGGCAGATTTGATTATCCGGGAAGCACTCGAAGTATTCGGTGATAAGATGCTGATTGGAGCGGGGACGGTACTGACAATAGAAGACTGCGACCGGGCGATTGAAGCAGGGGCACAATTTATAGTTTCACCAGCACTTGATGAAGCGGTTGTTACGCGTGCTGCAGAACTCGGTATTCCGGTTATCCCGGGTGTTTTTACTCCGAGTGAAATGCTCAGAGCCCACCAGGCAGGTGCAGTTATGGTAAAACTTTTCCCTTCTTCAGTCCTTGGGCCGGCATTTATAAAAGATGTAAAAGGTCCTTTAAGTCATATTGAGATTATGACGACAGGCGGAATCACCATTGACACTGCCAAATCTTATCTGGACGCCGGAGCCATTGCTGTTGGTGCAGGAAGCGCTTTGTTGAGAAAAGATCTGATAGCTGAAAGTGATTGGACTGGGCTGGCAAAAGAAGTGGAAAAATGGCTGGAAATGACCCGCTAATTCGTAAACACGGAAAATCTTCAGTAAATCTGGTAAGACTTTAAATATTGCATTATACAGAAAAACACCTCCAAATTGTCGTTGATGCTATATACGACATTGGGGGTGTTTTTTTAACCTTATTTTATTGGGTCACTCTAAAGTTTGCCGAGTCTTTTTATATATAGAAGGAAATAGAAATCATCAACAAGCCTCCCCCGCTCCATCTGCCAAAGATTTCGCTCTTTCCATCTTTTCCTCTGATATGTAATAAGTGACCCCTTTAATTTTCTTCGCCTTATACATGGCGAAATCCGCTTTCCGGATCAGCTCGCCAAGCTCGGTGCCATGGGCGGGAGCCGTACTGACGCCGATGCTGGTCTGTACCTGTAAGAAGGTGTCATGGATCTCGTAGGGCTCTGTGAAAAGCGATGTCAACTGCTCGGCAAGATCTTTGCCTGTGCACTCTTCTGAAAGCTTCGCCACGAGCAGGAATTCGTCACCGCTCAGCCGCACCAGGAATTCGTCTTCAGCCAGTGCGGAATGGACCCGCTCAGCCACTTTGACCAGCACACGGTCCCCGTACAGATGGCCGAATTGATCATTGATATCCTTAAACTTATCGAGATCAAAAAAGAGAAAGGCGGTTCTTTCTTCGGCCAGCCTGCTCTTGTTCCTCCGGTAATATTGTTTCAAAAACTGGCGGTTCGGAAGGCCGGTCAAATCATCATGCAGCGCTTCTTCGCTTTTTTCTTTCAGCTGGCTGAGCGTGCAATTGACATCATTCCCCAGTAATCCGAGCATGTCCTGGCCGGAGAATCTCACACGCGCGCTGTAATCCTCATCTTGAACACGGGCCAGCACTTCGCGGAAATGGCCGATTATGTATCGGTTAAAAGAATGGTTCACCAAAAAAATGGCTGCACCTGTAAACAGGCCGGCCGCAATCGCCAGCAGATACAGGAGGAATCTATCCTCTGGCGGGATTTGGGTAAACAGCTGCAAAACGGATGGGAAAGCCAGTCCGACCAGCAAACCAATTCCGAGAAAAACTCCAAACATATAGAAACTATAATTTTTCGGCACGTGCAACCCTGCTTTCTCTGTGATGTTCCCCGAGTCCGACTGTAAAAACAAAGTCTCAGCCCTATTGGAAAATAACTCCATAAAAAATAATAAGCAACTCACAGGATAATCGAACTCTAACCAGTGTAAATACTAAGTAATAGTTCTCAAGTAAAATTTACCCATTTTTAAAATTTATTAAACTAGTCGAAAGGCACAGGTGCAGAAGCAAGGGAAATCAAGCCAGACCGGGAGAAATGCACGAAGAAACTCCGGTGTGGAACAACGCCGTTTCTTCACAATCAATCATTTTCCTTAGTTTTCTTTATTTTTTCATGTAAACTCAGATCATAATTATAAAATAAAGGAGCGATTCCATGAAACCGAAAGTTTTTATCGCAAGGCCTGTACCGCAGGAAGTGGAAAATTACATAGCTGAGCATTGTGAATACCGCATCTGGAGACAAAAAGAGAGGATACCGGCAGATGTGCTCCTGGAAGAAACTAAGAATGTGGATGGCCTGCTGGCTGCAAATCCTGCCGTAACACCAGAATTCCTGAAGCAGCTGCCGCAGCTGAAAATAATCAGCAACACTGCAGTCGGGTACGATTCATTCGATTTGGAAGCCATGAAGGAATATGGAGTACTCGGTACCCATACACCTTACGTACTGGATGAAACGGTGGCTGATCTGGCTTTCAGTCTGATCCTTGCGAGTGCACGGCGGGTACCGGAACTCAATCATTATGTAAAACAGGGAAACTGGACGAAAAAGACCCAGTCAAGCGAAATTTTCGGCAAAGATGTACATCATGCAACGATGGGGATTGTCGGCATGGGGCGCATCGGTGAGAAAATTGCAAGACGTGCTGTTTTCGGCTTTGAGATGAATGTCCTCTACAACAGCAATACACCTAAGCCCGAACTTGAAGAAAAATATGGCATGGAATACAGCAATCTGGATTCACTTCTCGAACGCTCCGATTTTGTCGTATTGATCCTGCCCTTGACGCCGTCGACCCGTCATATGATAGGCAAAGAACAATTGGAGCGGATGAAGCCGGACGCTATTTTAGTCAATTGTGCCAGAGGGGCTGTTGTCGATGAAGAGGCGTTGATAGAAGCGCTGCAGCAAGGGAAACTCCGGGGTGCGGGACTGGACGTCTTTGAACAGGAACCGGTCGATCCGAACAATCCATTGTTGAAAATGGACAATGTTGTCGCTTTGCCACATATCGGTTCTGCGACAGAAAACACACGAAACGCCATGGCGATGAAAGCGGCGGAAAATCTGGTGGCCGGGGTGACAGGTAAGGTTCCCGATAATGTGGTGAAGGAATTGAAAGATCTTGTTAAATAAATCGTTTATGTTAGTCGTGACTTGCAAAATTGTTTAGGACACATTTAATTGTCTGCTTAGAGTCTGCAGAAACTATACAGTCCATGGCAAATAATGAGATATTACCAAAAAATTTTGTATCGATTTTCAGGAGTATAAGTAATTGAAGACATGCAATCAACTGTATATTGGAACAAAAATAACCGGATCCCCTAAGAGTTTTTCTCTGGGCTCCGGTTTTTTTCCTTATTTTCTGAATGGCTTGGTGTAATTCTCTGCAAGAAGATAATCATATTTATTAACATATAATTATTAAAGGTTAAAATAAATTTTAGATGATTTTTGAAAATCAATAAGTATCACTTTCTTGAATTTAGTCGTTGAAATCAATCATAATACTTTTCACTTGTGTATAACTATCTAACATACCCTCCAATGAAAATTCACGTCCTATACCGCTTTGCTTGTATCCACCATATGAAAGACCCGGCATTTGAGCTCCTCCTCGATTAATTTGAATCCAGCCCAATTCAATTTTATTTGCAGCTCTCAATGCAGCTTTAGTGTCATTCGTCCAAACAAAAGCTGCTAAACCATAGGAACTGTCATTGGCAGCTTCTATAACATCTTCTTCATTTTCCCATGGAATAATCAACAACAATGGTCCGAAAATTTCTTCTCTAGCCAATTTACTGTTATTGTCTTTGCATGAAAAAAGTGTTGGTTGAAGATAATACCCTTCTGTCATTTCCCCTTCGCCAGGTGGCATTCCACCTAACAATAGCTCTATTCCATCTTCATTCAAACCCGCTTCAATATAGGAACATACTTTATCAAATTGTTTTTTATTAATAATAGATCCCATATCTGATTCTTCATCCAATGGATTACCTACTTTAAGTTGCCTTAATTTATTTATTAATTTGTCTACAAAGGAATCAAAAATAGATGTGTGAAGATATAAACGTGTTCCTGCAGAACAAGATTGCCCCTGTCTTGCAAATCGCATGGCGGTAATAATCCCCTCAATTACTTTATCGTTGTCAGCATCCGGAAACACTATTTGGGGACTTTTACCTCCTAATTCTAGTGAAACAGGAACAATTCGATCTGCAGCTTTTCTCATAATTATTTTTCCTACTGCGGTTGAACCTGTAAAAGTTATTTTCTTAACTAATGGATGGCTTGTTAACGCCTCGCCACATTCTGGTCCATATCCAGTAATGACATTTACGACACCAGGGGGTAAATATTTAGAACAAACTTTTGCTAATTTCAGAACACCTAGAGGAGCATCTTCTGCAGCTTTTAAGACAATCGTATTTCCAGAAGCAATTGCCGGTGCGATTTTTAATGATGATAGTTGAACCGGAGCATTCCAAGGTACAATGGCTCCAACAACACCATATGGTTCTCTTTGTGTATATGCCATTAAATTATTGTCTACTGGGCTGGTAGTGCCTCTTATTTCACTTGCAACTCCTGCGAAGTATCGAAAAATCTCCACTACACTCTTTACTTCGCCTCTAGCTTGTGTCCGAATAGCATTTCCAGTCTCCATGGAAATTGTTCTGGCAAATTCTTCGGCTTGTTCTTCTATGGCATCTGCAATTTTCCAGAGCAGTTTTCCTTTTTCACGTGAAGGAAGAGCCTTCCAAGATTTAAATGCTTTATTAGCTGCTTCGACGGCCTTACTTACATCTTCTGCAGAAGCTCTAGGAACTTCAGCGAGCACTGAACCTCTGACAGATGGATTTTCAATCGTAATAAACTCTGAACTCAAGCTCTCTTCCCATTTCCCATTAATTAACATTAACTCTCTATCCACAGAGACTGATTCCACTTTTTCCCCTTCTTTCTTATGAATTACGAATATGTTCCCCTACAAAGAAAGATGAAATAATATGACAAAAAGAAAGAAAATATAATAAAAGTTATTCTTAATTAAGAGCTCTGGACTGCATTTCAAATTTTACTGATAAAAAACAGAGCCTGGTTATTTACTATCTTTTCTAAAATTAATTAAAGAGATTCGGCTGTGAATTTTGGTGCGTATTCCGCCGCCAGTTTGATGCACTCTTCCATGCTGACGCTGGATGCGATGTTTTTCCATGCGATATCAAAAGCTGTCCCATGGTCAACAGATGTGCGCAGGAAAGGCAGTCCGTTCGTGATTGAAATCGTACGGTGGAAATCGGTCATTTTCGCTGCGATGTGCCCCTGGTCATGGTAAAGCGAAAGAACAGCATCGTATTTTCCATTCAGCGCCTGGAAGAAGACCGAGTCGGC
Organism: Planococcus sp. CAU13; assembly: GCF_000775575.1. Classification (GTDB taxonomy): domain Bacteria; phylum Bacillota; class Bacilli; order Bacillales_A; family Planococcaceae; genus Planococcus. The sequence continues at coordinate 33,932 of NZ_JRGN01000192.1, read as the reverse complement.
AGGTACCGGGCCGTATGCATCGATTCCAGCAGCTTTCGCCGATTCGATGCCCGGTTTGATTTCATCGATTTCCTCATTTCCGAACAATCCGCCTTCGCCTGAATGCGGGTTAAGGCCGGCTACTGCGAGTTTACGGCTTTCAACACCAAGACGCTGAAGTGCCAAATCACAGCGGATCAAATAATCATGGACGCGTTCGGCTGTCATTTGCGAAATCGCTTCTTTTACAGATACATGGCGTGTCAGGAAGAAGATGCGCAAGCCGTTCACCTGGAACATTGTCAGCGGATCCGGAGCTCCCCCCAGGTCTTCAAGCATTTCCGTATGGCCGATATATGGGACTTTACCTGCCTGCAACGATTCTTTGTTGATCGGCGTTGTAGCCAGTGCTTTTACTTCTCCGTCCATCGCAAGTTTTACGGAACGCTCAATGTATTCGAATGCGGCTCTCCCGTTTTGTCCGGATACTTCGCCGGGAGCGAATGCGTCCATATCGATATTCGCCAGATCCAGCACATCGATTGTGCCGAACTTGTAAGCTCCGGCAGCTGGAGATTCCACTGTGTTCACAGTCAAATCGACGCCTGTCACTTCAATCGCTTTGCGGAGAATATTTGCGTCCCCTACTACAAGCGGTTTGCACATGGCGTAAATTTCTTCTTTTGCCAGGGATTTAACGGTGATTTCCGGTCCGATTCCTGCTGCGTCACCCATTGGAATTGCAATAATTTCACGTACGTTTGCCATATTCTAAACACTTCCTTCTTGTTTTTTGGTTTTCAAGAATTTCACACAATCATAGATTGACTGCTTTTCTCCAACCATGCCGCCTTTGGTTACAACCGGCATGCCGTCGAATGTTCCACCGATAAATCGGCCGTAAGCGGCGAGCGGCAGAACTTCATCTTCGAGGCCAATCGCTTCAGCTTTACTGACTGAACACAATGCCGCTGTTACATCTCCGCCGCTTGAGAACGATCCGTCGATAGGCACATCCGCTTGCTGGATCACTTCGTGTGTGATATGTGCAAGGCCTTCCGTGATGCGGTTGGCCAGTTTCTCTTCCGTTACACCCTCGCGCTCCGCAATTTCAGCCAGATTTAGTACCTGTGAAGTCGGTGTATACGTGGTGATGATTAGCGTATCCTGCAATGTTATTTCGTGCAACGCTTCCGACTTTGCCCGTTCGATTTCCACATCCCACGTACCGGAAACGGAAGCAAGCGCTTCTGCATTTACATAAACGGGGCGTGAATTCGTCTTGTCGATCAGGTAACGGATTTGTCGCCCAGAAAGTGGCGTTGCGCTTCCGACAGTCACAATCCATTTGCTCTGCTGGACATCCTGATGTGCTTTCAGAGCGCTGTAGGCAGCTGACAGCGGACCGGGATCCACTGGAACAAAGCAGGGTCCATCGATTGCGGCCATCGCTTCCGCAATGTGATCAATTTCTTCGTTCGTCACCGCATCAATGACTATAATGCGATGTCCTTCTTCCAGCTGGTGCACCAGCTCTTCTTTGATCGCTTCTTTTCCATGCAGGACAGTGGAAAGGCTGATATGGGCCACTGTATGTACGCTTTGTTCTTTCATCAGAGTCGGCACATGCGACTTCCTGATGGGATTCATCGGATCTTTTGCCACATCTGTCGATTGAACTGGTGTTCCTTCTACTAGTAAATAACCGCCAGCTACGATTCTTCCTGAATCTGGAAAGGAAGCCACTACAACTGCTACACTTTTTTTCCCAATCACTGAAAGTAAGGCATCTGTCTCAACTCCAATGTTTCCACGGATTGTGCTATCAATTCTTTTGCCAACAACGCTTGCTCCCCACAATGAAAGTTGATTATAAGCCTTTATGACACGTTTTATGGCATGATCTGGGTGACAATAACGGCTGTTTGTATCTATACTTATTGATGTGTATTTCTCCTTTGTCGGGATATTACCGTCAAATACGACCGTTGCAGCGATGAATCCCTTTTTTGCTAGTCTGATGCCGGTAGCATTGGCACCTGTTAAATCATCGGCAATAATTCCGACCTTCATCCATCCACTTCCTTTATGAAATCCGTCATCTTCTCGTATATTTCTTCTATCTCGCTTGATAAAGAATTGTCAGTGATTATACCGGTTACAGAATCTACATTGCAGATTTTCGCGAAAGCTTTTTGATTAAATTTCGAAGTATCCACTGCCACGTAAACAGATTCAGAAGCTTCGATCATCATTTTTTTGATGGTCGCCTTTTCGAATGTAGTAGAAGCAATACCGTAAGTAGCGTGAATCGCATGTGCACCTAAGAAAGCAATATCCACATGAATATTTTTTAGAATCGATTCTGCAAATGGCCCGTAGATTGCACCTACCTCGTTTTGTACATGTCCACCCACAATAATTATTTTTAGCTTGCTGTCCATGAGTTCTGAAGCTATTTTAATATCATTTGTAACTACGGTGATGTTTTTACGTGATTTCAATAATTTTGCAATCTCTAGTGTTGTCGTACCGGTATCCAGCGACACTGTCATACCTTCTTTTACTAAATTCACAGCCTTTTTTGCAATTTGTACTTTGAGGGAAAGATTTTTAGAAACCTTTTTTTTGAAGCTCTGTTCACTGATTAACATTTGAGGTAGTGCTGCTCCACCATGCGTACGAATTAGCCGCTTTTGTCTTTCCAAGTCATCTAAATCACGTCGTACAGTCATAGCCGAAACGTTTAACAGATTTACCATATCTAAGATGTCAATTTTTCCGGACGAAGAAAGCGTTTCCAAAATTCTTTTTTTACGCACTTCAGGTGTCAGAATAATCCCTCTCTTACTATGTATAATAATTTAAACCATATTATCTGTTTATTATTAACAATTGTCAATATTTTCTGTTATGTTTTAACGACAAGTATTTTAATGAGCTTATTAAAAGTGATTTATTTTACATAATTTAACAATAATGAAGACAAAAATATTAGTTTAATAAAGTGAAAGTTAATAATTACCAGGCAATGATAGAATTTAACATTCAAACTAATAAAATATTCTTATAGTAAACAGGCTTTTAACTTGTAGTAGAGATCTAAGTTGCTGGTTCAATTTATTAAAGCAACCCAGCTTTCCAGTGCTTTGTGCTTTAAAGATTATATTATTAAAGTTGATTCTTTAAAAAAAGTATTGAATAAAAGTATATGAAAGTGTTAACATGATAAAAAGTATCAGAAGATTGTGAATTTCTATCGACATAGATTTCTTATCTTCAGTACTTCAGGGGGGGATTAATCTTTCGAAATGTAAGCGTTACCTTTAAGGGAAAACAAAAAATAGGGGGAAAAATAATGAAAAAACTAATCTTGTTGGGATTTATTTCAATTTTAGCTTTACTGGTAGCTGCATGCGGTAATTCGGATTCAGATGCTGGAGTTGAGGGGTCATCAGGTGAAAGTTCATCAGATAAACTAACAATTGGAACAACCCAGACAGAAGATTCGCATTATGGAGCATTTCTAAAGACATTTAAAGAGAAAGTAGAAGCTGATTCAAATGGAGAAGTTACAGTCCAGGTTCACTACAACAGTGAAATCGGCAACGAACGTGACATGCTAGAGTCAGTTCAAGTTGGTTCTTTAGATGGAACATTTATCTCTACCGGAGTAATCAGTAACTTCGTAAAAGAATTCTATATTCTAGACTTTCCATTTTTATTCGATAATGTAGAGCATGCTCGTACAACTTTAAGTGGAGAAGTAGGAGACGTTTTGAACGAAAAGTTAGAGGAAAATGGAATTGTCAATTTAGCTTTTGCGGAGAACGGTTTCCGTCATATTACAAATAGCACGCGTCCAATCCAAACTCCTGAAGATTTGGAAGGAGTAAAGATTCGTACTATGGAAGTGCCTTTACATCAAGAAGTATTCAGTGCGTTTGGTGCAAGTCCAACACCTATGGCTTGGGGCGAAGTATTTACGTCTTTACAGCAAGGGGTAATTGATGCCCAGGAAAATCCTATTGCGATTATCCATTCTTCAAAACTTGAAGAAGTTCAACAGTATGCTTCGCTTTCAGGACACGTTTATTCACCAGCAGTCTTATTAGTTGGTAAATCTACTATTGAGAAGTTCTCTGATGACCATCAAGAGATTATTCGCGAAGCAGCGGAAGAAGCAAAACAAGCGAATTTTAAATTTATTGATGAGAATGAAGCTACACAAATTGAAGAACTAAAATCAAAGGGTATGGAGATCAACGAAGTAGATGTAGCGGCTTTTCAAGCAGCAGCCCAGCCGATAATCGATAAACATAAAGGGGAATATGAAGAACTTTACAATAAAATCAAAGAAGGTGCTAACTGAAGAGAGTCTTGAAGGTTTTTAGAGGGGGTAAATTAGAGAATGAATGCAATTGTAAAAAGTGTGGATGGCATTAACATAATTGTGAAGATTGCACTGACTGTTGCTCTTATTGCAATGACAATAACTATGGTTATGCAGGTATTTTCACGCTTTGTTTTAGACCTTCCACTTCATTGGTCTGAAGAATTAACTCGATACCTAGGAATTTATGCAGTGTTTTTTGGTGCTGCATTAGCTATTCGTTATAATGAGCTAATAGCGGTAGAAATTTTACCAGATTTATTAAAACCTACAGCTAAAAAAGTATTGAAAGTTATTGGGTTGATAATTTCTATTATATTTTTTGTGATTTTATTAGTTTATGGTTGGAATTTAATGAATTTGGTGAGTGCCCAGACATCTCCGGCTATGCAAATTTCGATGTCCATACCTTATTTTTCAATTCCATTAGGCGCTTTTCTTCTTATAATCAATGCTATAGCAGCGATTGCCGTGACCATTAGAGGGAGTGTTCAAGAATGACGGCAGTTTTAATAGGTTCTTTATTCTCCTTCTTTATCATTGGGGTACCTATCGCAATCGCATTGGGTTTATCGGCTGTGCTTACATTATTATATGCTGGAGAAACATCGCTAATATTGGTGGCACAACGTATGTTCACCTCAATTGATTCATTTTCTTTAATGGCAATTCCATTCTTCATTTTGGCTGGAAAGCTAATGGAAACGAGTGGGATTTCCCAACGACTTATAAACTTTGCAAATTCTTTAACTGGTCACCGAACTGGCGGCTTAGCAATGGTAACAGTTCTGACATCTATGTTTTTTGCTGCAATTTCTGGCTCGAGTGCAGCTACCGTAGCAGCTGTCGGATCCATTCTTATCCCTTCAATGATAGCACGTGGATATCATCGTAACTTTGCCGGGGCAGTGACAGCTGTCTCGGGGGAGTTAGGGATTATTATACCACCTTCTGTACCTCTGATTTTATATGGAGTAACAACGAATACTTCTATTGGCGATCTATTTATGGCGGGCATTTCACCTGGAATAGTTATAGTTATCTCGCTACTTATTTTAGTGTATATGATTGCTAAAAAGAGAAACTATCCAAAAGAGGTAAAAGCAAAACCTGCAGAAGTATGGGCAGCATTTAAAGATGCGATTTTAGCGCTTTTAATGCCTGTAATTATTTTAGGCGGCATATACGGGGGGATATTTACTCCAACGGAAGCAGCTGTTGTGTCTGTATTCTATGCCTTTGTTATTGGGACATTTGTATATCGGGAAATCAAAATAAAAAACCTGCATCAAATGTGTATAAGTGCGGGCGTTACTTCAGCAATCGTAATGTTCATAATTGCGAACGCAGGGATTTTTGGTTTGATATTAAGCCGAGAAGGTATACCTACTCTCGTAGCGACTTTCTTCACAAATATTACAGATAATCCGTTGCTATTCCTCTTGATGATCAATCTGCTTTTGATTATCGTAGGAATGTTTATGGAGACAAGTGCATCTGTAATTATCTTAGCTCCATTGTTAGCGCCGGTGGCAGTTGCAATGGGCATTGATCCAGTCCATTTTGGCATTATTATGATTATAAACTTAGCATTAGGTATGTGTACGCCTCCATTGGGTGTAAATCTATTTATAAGTTGTCAAATTGCCAAGATAAAACTGACAGATATTACAAGAGGTTTAATTCCTTTCTACGGGGTTTTATTCTTAGTATTAATGTTAATTAGCTATGTACCAATTATTACAATGTGGTTGCCAACCCTCTATAAATAGCTTGCCTTCAGCAGTGCAAATCTTAGTGATTTGTACTGCTATTTTATTCTAGTCTGTTACATTTACAGAGGATTTCAATACAAATTGGTAACTGATCATACTTTGTAGAAGTGAAAATTATAGAAAACATGGGATGCAATGTCTATAAACTCCTTGATTTAAAATAGACCGAGATGTTATTCTTACTTGAAAGAATGAAGTGTCAGAATTTTTAATATAGAGGAGAGAAACTTTTGAAAAAAGTTATTAATGACCCAAATAAAGTTGTTCAAGAAATGCTCGAGGGATTTTTATATGCTCATGGAAACGTTTACAAAAAGACCCCTAATGAAAATGGAATTTACATAGAGAATGAAAAGAAACAAGTAGCCGTTATTACAGGTGGTGGAAGTGGGCATGAGCCGCTCTTCTTCGGATTTGTAGGAGAAGGTTTGGCTACTGGTGCTGCTGTAGGAAATGTCTTCGCAGCACCAACGCCAAATACAATTATGGAAGTAACTAAAGCAGTTGATGCAGGGAAAGGTGTTTTATATGTTTATGGGAACTATTCTGGAGACACATTGAATTTTGATATGGCTTCAGAGCTTGCCGAATTTGAGGATATTCATACAGCAACAGTTTTAGTAAATGATGATATTGCATCGGCTTCTAAAGAAGAAGCTCATAATCGCAGAGGTATTGCAGGAGATGTTTTTGTTATTAAAGTCGCAGGTGCAGCGGCGGCGGAAGGGTTACCTTTAGAAAAGGTAACTGAAATTACACAAAAAGCTGCTAATTCTACGCGTTCCATCGGCGTAGCACTTTCTCCAGGATCGATTCCTAGTACCGGACGTTACACATTTGAAATAGCAGAAGATGAAATTGAGTTTGGACTGGGCATACATGGAGAAGCTGGTATACGAACAGAAAAAATTATGGAAGCAGATAAACTTACACAAATTATGATGGAATATATCTTTGATGATATTGAAATTACTGAAGGTGATGAAGTTTGTATATTAGTGAACGGATTAGGTTCAACAACATTGATGGAATTATTTATTGTAAATCGAAAAGTTACTGAAATTTTATTGGAAAAGGGAGTTAAAATTCACCATACCGATGTAAACAATTATTGTACAACACAAGAAATGGCTGGATTTTCTATAACTTTAATGAAAGTGGATGAAGAGTTGAAAACCTATTATGATAAACCAGCCTATTCACCATATTATTTTAAGAGAGGTTGAAAGCTATGACTAATAAAACAAACAGCACGAGTAATATACTCACAGTAGAGCAAGTTAACAATATGTTTATCTATGTAGGAGAAAAGGTAATCGAATCAAAGCCATTATTAACAGATATTGATTGTGCTATTGGCGATGGAGATCATGGTATTGGAATGGAAGTAGGGTTTAAAAATGCGCTGGAAAAATTGGAAGCAAATAATTACGACAAAATAAATGATATTTTCGCAGAAATAGGAAAAGCAATGATAGGGAACATGGGTGGCGCTTCAGGTGTTTTATTTGGAACATTGTTTCTATCAGGTGTTAAAGGCCAGGAGAAAATAGAGCAACTTGATGTCGCGACATTAAGTGCAATTTTCCAAAATAGTTTACTGGGCGTTCAAGCTCGCGGAAAGGCAGAGGTTGGCGATAAAACAATGATTGATGCATTATCACCGGCTGTTAATGCGCTGCGTGAAGCAAATGAAAACAAACTTGGACTAGTCGCTTCATTAAGAAATGCATCAGAAGCAGCCAAGCGGGGTGTAGAAGACACGAAAGTGCTGGTTGCGAAATTCGGTCGTGCGAAGTCTTTGGGGGAACGTGTAATTGGACACCAGGATGCAGGGGCTACTACCATCTCTATTATTTTCGAATCCATGCAAAACTATGTGGAGGAGCTCGAAAAAAAGGGAGAACTCTTAAATGTCTAAAACGTTAATAGGAACGAATTGGAAGATGTACAAATCCATTGGAGAAGCTAAAGAATATACTGCAGATTTGAAAGGGTTTTTTCAAAATTTTTCAACTGATATTGAATTATTCATTATTCCATCCTTTACGAGCCTCCATCCGGTGCAAGAAATTTTGAATGATTCTACTATTCTATTAGGAGCACAAAATATGCATTGGGAGGATGAGGGAGCTTATACAGGCGAAATTTCTCCAGTACATTTAAAAGAAATAGGTGTACAAGTAATTGAATTAGGCCATTCCGAAAGAAGAAAGTATTTTAACGAAACAGATGAAAATCTTAATAAGAAAGTAAAAGCAGCACTTAAGCATGGATTGAAACCTCTAGTATGTATTGGTGAATCAAGTCGAGAAAAAGAACTCTTGCTTACAAAAGATGTATTAGCAACCCAATTGAAAACAATACTTCATAAGATTGAAATAGAAGATGCACAACAACTTTGGATTGCATATGAACCTTACTGGGCGATTGGAGAAAGTGGGCAAATTGCTGAACCAAAGTATATTGAGGGAGTCCACGAATGTGTTCGAGATTTATTGGAAGAAATCCTCGGTGAAGTCGGAAAATCGGTTCCTATTTTATTTGGGGGGAGTGTAAATCCTGAAAACGCTATTCCTTATTTAAAATGCAGGCATGTCGATGGTTTGTTTATTGGGCGAGCGGCATGGAATCTGGACTCTTTCAAAAATATTTTACTTCAAGTGAAAGAGTTTACTGCACAAGAAAAGAAGGTTGAATCATGAGATTAGGATTGAGCACATACTCATTTTTTTGGCAAATCTCGAAAGACAACCCAAAAGCCTTAACTCTGGAAGAAATTATTAAAGAGACGAAAGCCTATGGGCTGGATTTACTGCAAATTTGTGATTATCCAGAATTAGAGTCTTATAATGATGAAGAGTTGATCCGGATATCCAATATAGCCAAAGAACACGGAGTCGAATTAGAAGTAGGGACCAGAGGCATTTCCTCTGCTAAGTTGACTGCATATTTAAGAATCTGCCGTCTATTGGAGAGTAAAACCTTGAGGACCATGTTAAATGATGAAACATTCGTTCCCGGAAAAGAAGAAGCCATTCAATTATTGAAGGAAGCAACTTCAGTCTTCGAGCAGCATGGCATACAGATTGCTTTAGAAACGTATGAACAGCGAAAAACAGCGGAAATTATCGAAATAATCAGGAAAGTGGACAGTCCGATATTAGGTGTTTGCTTAGATCCGGCCAATTGTATTGCTAATTTAGAGTCTCCTGAAAACGTAATAAAACTAAGTGCTCCATACATTAACAATTTACATCTGAAAGATTTCAAATTTACGCGTAAAGATGGATGGGTAGGATTTAGTTTAACAGGCACCTCATTTGGTGAAGGGCAATTGGACGCTGCATCTATGATAAAGGTTTTAAAGGAACATAAAAAACAGCCGAATGCCATTATGGAGTTTTGGCTGCCTAAGCAAGAAACAATGGAAGAAACGGTTCGACTGGAAAAACAGTGGATCGAAAAAAGTATTGAGCACATTGAGGGTCTGTTCTCACGAGAAAGTTGAATTTTATAGAAGCAGCATATATAGCTTAATACCAAAAAGTAAAACTATAGTGAAATTTAAAGGGGGAGAAAAAATGAGAAGTTTAACAGATCTAAAGGTTACATTAGTTGGTGCAGGAGGGAAAATGGGTACACGCATTTCGAACAATTTAGCGGATGCGCCGTTTCAATTACGTTGTGTAGAAAGTTCTGAAAGAAATCTGAAAAATTTAGAGGAACGAAATTTAAAGGTTTTTTCCTTAGAAGAAGCTCTTCCAGAAAGCGATTATGTAATTCTGGCAGTGCCGGATATTTATATCAAGGCTGTATCATCACAAGTTAAACCATTATTAAAATCTGGTGCCGTAGTTATTACATTAGATCCAGCAGCAGCCTATGCAAATCAGCTAGTGATAGATGATGATCATACATCGATCGTTGCCCATCCATGTCATCCATCAGTCTTTTTAGAGAGATATACTAAAGAAGAATACGATGATGCATTTGGTGGAGTAGCAGCTCCTCAAGATGTTGTTGTTGCTGTCCATTCAGGGGATGATGCAATTCTTGCAGAAGCATTAAAGATAATAGAGCTGATGTATGCACCCGTGGTAAAATGTCATGTAATTACAGTTGAACAAATGGCTATTTTAGAACCGACTTTAGTAGAAACAATCACATGCATGATTGGAACGATTTTCAAAGAAAGTTTAGATGAGACCATTAAGCTAGGCGTACCTGAGGAAGCTGCCAAAGCTATGTTATATGGTCATATCAATATAGCGCTAGCTGTAGCTTTAAAAGGCACGAACCCATTTTCTGATGCTTGCTTAATCGCAATTGATTTAGGAAAAGAAGCTATTATTCAGCCGGACTGGAAGAAGGTTTTTGAAAAAGACCATCTGGACTTAACAATTCAAAAAATGCTTAAACTATCTTAAATAAAATTTTCATAAACCAGCAAGCATACGGAGGAGGAGTCAGAATGAAGATTGGTATTGGAGCAGATCATAATGCAGCTGAATTAAAAGAAGAACTAAAAAAATACATTACTGAGTTAGGTCATGAAGTAATTGAATACGGAGAAGATGAAACTTCCAAAGAAGTGGATTACCCCGGGACTGCTTTTGAAGTAGCAGAGGCAATTAATTCAGAAGAAGTTGAGCGAGGCATCTTAGTTTGTGGTACGGGAATAGGGATGGCTATTGCAGCTGGGAAGGTTCCGGGAATCAGGGCTGCTACATGTCACGATACGTACTCAGCTGAGCGGGCACAAAAAAGTAATAATGCTCAAATTATTACATTGGGAGCAAAAATTGTAGGTCCAGAAGTAGCGAAACATGTGGTTAAAGCATATTTAGAATCAAGTTTCCCAGGCGGAAATTCAGCTAGAAAAGTTCAGCAAATTATAGATCGAGAAAAAGAGTACTTAGAGAACAAAAGTGTTTAATAAACTTAATCACCCATAGCCCTATTGAGGTTCTTAACTATTAGTACAAGGCTGTTTGCCTTAATAGATGTGGGAATCAAAAACTTTACGAAGGATTTGGAAAATTATAAGACTCTTGTTTAAAGCTACTGGATAAATATAAGCTCTGTTAGGTGTAATTGTTTTCATTACACCTAACAGAGCTTATTTTAATTGGAAAAACTATCTCATGAGAAATTTATAATAGGATTTGCTTTCCATATTCTAAATGTTTGGTGACAATATTTGCAGCTTCTTCACCATTTCCTTCTAAAATTAAATTGTAGATTGTTTGATGCTCATTGAAAAATAATTTTAAATTTCCTTGTTTGCTTTTGAATACTTCCAAAGCTAAAAGTAATAATTGATTTTGAATTTGTTCAAATACTTTTATGATTTCTTCATTTCCATAAAATTTCAAAATCAGATAATGAAATTCCCGATCAAAGTAAGAGAATTTTATAGAATCTTGTTGATCCATTGCATTCTTCTGCTCATTCAAATTTTCTTTGAAACACTTTTGCATCTCTTTGGTAAATGCAACATGTGAATATTGTTTCGCACTATAAGATTCTATAGCTATCCGCAAATCATAAATATTCAAAAGTTTATGATAGGAAATATTCGAAACGACAGGTCCTTTATTAGGCAGATTCTGAATAAATCCATCTGCTTCTAATTTTTCTAAAGCCGATCGAATAGGGGTGCGGCTCATATTCAGTAGCTCGGTAAGCTCTCGTTCTGTTAATGATTCACCAGGCTTAAAGTTTCCGTCTATAATTAGCTTTTTAATTTGCTGATAGGCCTGTTCTTTTAATGTCAGCTTCTTCATTTAGGTACTCCTTCACTACGAAAATAGAATTATAAAACAAAAATTAGACTGATAAATATTATACAGGTTTTAAATAGAGTATCATTAATACAAATTGTATACAATATGTATTGACTAAGGTATACAATTAAAATATAATCGAACTAGAAAGAAAATTCCGTTAAAAGGAGAGGTAATTTTGGTTAAACAAACTGAGCTACTTGAGATTGGACATGTTATTAACGGCGAGCGGATTTTTCAAGGTGAAACCTTAATAGTTGAAAATAAATTTACAAATGAGCAATTGGCAAAAGTCTATTGTGCGGATGAAGAGCTCGTAAAGAAAGCGGTTACAAGTGCGCACGAAACTTTTCGAAATATAAAACTATCAGCACAACAACGTTATGAAATTTTATCCAAAGCAGCAACTATTCTTCGAAGAAGGAAAGAAGAACTGGCACTTTCTCTTACAAGAGAGGTAGGGAAATCCTTACAAGATTCATATGTGGAAATTGATCGGGGTATTGAAACCTTAATCATCTCTGCAGAGGAATCCAGAAGAATTTTTGGAGAGGGTGTGCCACTTCCGAATAAAACAATAGAAGAGAAAAAGCTTGCTTACACCGTTCGTGTACCTGTTGGTATAGTAGCGGCAATTACGCCATTTAATTTGCCATTTACATTAGCGATGCACAAAATTGCCCCAGCTATTGCAGCAGGAAACACGGTGGTATTAAAGTCAGCAGAGTTAGCGCCGATTACGGTTGCTCAAATTATTGATATATTTGAAGAAGCTGGTCTACCAAATGGCTTTATCAATTTAGTAAATGGATATGGTCATAAAACGGGTGAGTATTTACTGCATGATGATCGCATTAATATGTATACGTTTACAGGAAGTGTCGGTGTAGGAACTCATATAAAAAACTCTGTAGGCGTAAGAAAAGTAACATTAGAGTTGGGCAGCAATTCTCCAAACATAATTCATAAAGATGCGCAGAATTTAAGAAGTATTGCGCAACTGTGTGCAAAAAGAGGTTTGGCGACGCTTAATGGGCAAGCATGTATTTCTGTTCAGCGTATTTATGCACATAAAGATATTTTCGCAGAATTTGAAGAATATTTGAAAGAAGCCGCACAAGCTCTGAGCGTCGGCAACCCGGAAGACCCGGCTACTGATGTAGGACCATTAATCTCTGAACGGCAGGCAGAGCGTGTTGAAAGCTGGATAAAGGAAGCGGTTACAGAAGGTGCTATCGTTGTGACAGGCGGAAAGCGTGATCGGGCGTTCATAGAGCCGACTATTTTAAAAAATTTAAAACCTACTATGAAAGTTGTATGTGAAGAGATTTTTGGTCCAGTTATCAGTTTGCTGGAATATGCGGAGATTGACGAAGTAATTAAAGAAGCAAATAACTCTAAGTTCGGTCTTCAAGCGGGATTATTTACAACAGATTTAAATCTTGTGATGCGTGCATCTGCTGAACTGGAGTTTGGCGGCGTCATTGTAAATGATGTGTCAACGTATCGTTCGGACTGGCAGCCGTACGGAGGGGTTAAAGATAGTGGCCTAGGAAAAGAAGGTCCAATTTATGCAATCAAGGAAATGACAGATGAAAAAGTGGTTATCATCAATTATAACTAGGAAATGGGGAAAAATAATGGGGAAGAAATTTGAAAATAAAGTATTTATTATTACTGGAGCAGGTTCGGGAATGGGGCGTGCAACAGCGCTGGAGCTGGCTGGAGAAGGCGCAGCAATAGTTATTGCAGATATAAATGAAAATAATGCAATAGCTACAAAGGAATTGGTGGAAAACATAGGCGCGAGATGCAAAGTCGTAACAGGAGATATTTCAAAGCAAGAAATTGCAAAAAGAGTCATCGATGAAACAGTGGAAGAATTTGGACAAATTGACGTTTTAGCAAATATTGCTGGGATGCCAATGGCGTTTACGGAAATTGAGAAAGTTGAAGAGGATTTCTGGGAAAAACAAATGGCTGTCAATCTTAAAGCCCCATTCTTATTATCAAAGTATGCTATACCACACTTGAAAGTTACAAAAGGAAGTATCGTCAATGTTTCTTCTATTGCTTCTGTTCGTCCGCGTCCAGGGTTATCAGCATATTGCGCATCAAAAGGCGGGTTAGTTGAACTCACGCGTTCAATTGCGCTGGAGCTTGCTCCACATGGGGTACGGGCGAATGTTATCAATCCAGGACCGGCGGAAACTCCGATGCTGGAGAAGTTTTATAATGGTTTAGATCCAGTGGAAGGACGCAGAATTTATACGGATTCCGTGCCAATTGGCCGACTGTGTACTCCTGAAGATATTGCCAAAATGATTGCTTATTTATCTTCACACGATGCTTCGTTTATCACGGGTTCCGTGTTTAATGTTGATGGCGGAAGAGGTCTATAGGAACAATAGAGGCAGAAGTTAGTTTTTCGGATGTTTCCTTTCGGATAAACAAAAAGTAAAGTTTACCGAAAGGACCGGTTACTGTGAAGAACCAATTATGAATATTAAATTATTTGTTCAACTTAAATAGCTGTTTGATATATATAACTAACTAGAAGGTGGAGATTTAGAGTGGGAAAGATTAATTTAGCCGTTTTGCCAGGTGATGGTATCGGGAAAGAAGTTGTGCCGGCAAGTTTAAATGTGTTGGATTTATTGGCAGATATTCATGGAGGAATTGAGTTTGAGAAGACAATTTATCCATGGAACTGTGATTATTATATGGAGTATGGAAAAATGATGCCGGATGACGGCTACGATCAATTGAGAAATCATGATGCCATTTTTTTAGGGGCGATTGGTGATCCCAAGCGTGTTCCGGACCATATTGCTTTGTGGGGAGCACTTATTAATATTCGACGTGAATTTCAGCAGGTGGTTAACTTGCGTCCAGTCAAAAGCTTAAAAGGCATTCAGTCCCCTCTTAGAAGCGATGCCCCATTCGACTTTGTCGTCGTACGTGAAAATAGCGAGGGAGAATACAGTCAAGTCGGCGGGTCGATTCATCGAGATGAGGATGAAATCGCCATTCAAACCAATGTCTTTACCCGTAAAGCTACAGAGCATGTAATAAGTTATGCCTCTGAGTTAGCGAAAAATCGGGGAAATAAATTAACAAGTGCAACTAAATCGAATGGATTATTTTACAGCATGCCGTTTTGGAATAAGGTATTTACTGAAGTAACAGCAAAACATGAAGGTATGGAGACAGAACTAATTCATATTGATGCGTTAAGTGCCTACTTCGTGACAAAACCAGAATCATTTGATGTCATAGTGGCAAGTAACTTGTTTGGAGATATACTGACGGATATTGGTGCGGCCATCATGGGCAGTATAGGAATAGCACCAGCTGCCAATATCAATGTAAATGGAAAATATCCATCCATGTTTGAGCCGGTTCACGGATCGGCACCAGATATTGCTGGAAGAAATATTGCCAATCCGATTGGACAATTGTGGACGGCCAAACTGATGCTGGACCACCTTGGTCATACAGAACTTGCTTCTATGCTCTTAAGTACAGTAGAAGACTTGTTGGTGGATGGCATTAAAACTCCTGACTTGGGCGGGAAATATGGAACAACAGATTTTACAGACGAATTAATGAAGAGACTGAAGGAAAAATGATAGAGTCTCCATATCAAGAGATTAACGATTTAAAAATTTATAAGATAAAAAATATTTTTCCGGAAAAATCAATACCAAATCTGAAAGAAGAAATTTTATCTGAACTAGCGACGTTGAATTTCTCTGATGTAAATTTAAGTGGAAAAAGAATCGGCTTAACTGTGGGAAGCAGAGGGATTCATAATTTAAAGCTAATCGTTGTGACGGTTATCAACTTTTTAAAAGAAAAGGGTGCGAACCCTTTTATTATTCCTTCCATGGGAAGTCATGGCGGTGCAACGGCAGAAGGGCAAACAGAAGTGCTGGAAAGCTTAGGAATTACAGAAGTAAGCTGCGGGGTGCCGATTCTTTCATCAATGGAAGTAGTAAAGCTTGGTGAAACAAAAAATGGTGTGCCTGTTTATACAGATAAAATCGGTTATGAAAGTGATGGCGTAATAGTTATCAATCGTATAAAAAAACACACTGATTTCACAGCGATTTATGAAAGTGGTTTAAGTAAAATGTCTACAATCGGTTTAGGGAACCATGCCATGGCCAGGACAATGCATTCTTTCGGTGTAGAAGGCTTACGGAATCATATTCGAGATACTGCCGAAATTGTATTTGATTCTGGAATTATTTTGTTTGGTCTTGCAATTGTTGAAGATGCTTATGATCATACTAGTGTTGTTAAGGCTATTCACACGCATGAAATTATTTCGATGGAACCTAAGTTACTGGAAATAGCAAATGACAATCTTCCGAAGCTGCCAGTTGATGAAATTGATATTTTAGTAATTAATGAAATAGGAAAAAACTTCAGTGGAACAGGAATGGATACAAACGTCATTGGCCGAATCAATATAAAAAATCAGCCAGATCCCGTAAGACCTGAAATTGAATTTATCATTGTGGACGATTTATCTGAATCGTCCCATGGAAATGCGCTAGGCGTAGGTCTTGCTGATTTTGTTACAGAAAAATTGTTTCATAAAATCAATTTTAAAAAAATGAATGAAAATACAATTACCACAACTTTTTTAAAGAGAGCTTATATTCCAATGGTTTTAAAAGATGTTCGTGAAGCATTAAAAATAAGCCTTCAGCTATTGAAAAAGAAAGAACTGGCTGACTTGAAGTTAATTCAAATAGCGAATACATTAAACTTGGAAGAAATGTATGTCTCTGAGAAAGTACTCTTAGAGATGCAAGGAAAGAAGCAATATGAGATTTTAGAACAACTGACGTATGGGGAATTTTTGGATAATAGCTATCCATTAGATTAAGAGGTGAATGATATGACAATAGTAATTGGAACTGTAAAAGAAGTAGGTAACCTGTTGAATGGCGAATGGCGTTTAAGTGAAAAAACTTTTGACGTTCAAAATAAATACAGTAAAAAAGTTTTCGCAAAAGTGGCTTATGCTGATGAAAAAATTATTGATGAAGCTATCACCATTGCAAAAGAAACATTTGAAAATGGAACGTTGCCCATCATCCAGCGCTATGAAATTCTAATGAAAACAGCAGAGGTATTTGCACGTCGTAAAGAGGAAATTAGCTTAGCTATAGCTCAAGAGGTGGGCAAACCAATTAAGGAAGCACGTCAGGAAGTGGATCGGGGCATTCAAACATTTATTGCGTCAGCAGAGGAAGCAAAGCGTATTGTTGGAGAAGGAATGCCGATTGAAGGGCAACCGGGAAATGATGGTAAATTATCATTTAGTATCCGGGTTCCAAAAGGAGTAATTTGTGCAATTACCCCGTTTAATTTTCCATTCAATTTAACCTGTCATAAAATTGCGCCTGCTATTGCTGCGGGCAATACAATCGTATTGAAACCGGCACAAGCAACGCCGATTTCTGCTGCACTTATTGGAGAAGCTTTACTCGAAGCAGGCTTACCTGCAGGGTTTTTAAATATTGTAAATGGTAAAGGCAGTGTAATCGGCCAGCAATTAGTAAAAGATTCCCGCATTGATTTCTATACTTTTACAGGAAGTCCGGAGGTGGGCCAATTTTTGAAGAATAATTCCGGTATTCGTCATGTGGTACTGGAACTTGGAAGCAACTCACCAAACATTATTCATCATGATGTGAAAGATTTTAACTATGCAATGGATGCCTGTATTCGAAGAGGCTTTTCAAATGCAGGCCAGGCATGTATTTCGGTTCAACGTCTTTTTGTGCATGAAGATTTATATGAACAGAGTTTAGAATTGGCTAAAAAAATCGTGGATACGATTAAAGTCGGTGACCCTTTGGAAGAGGATACTGATATCGGGCCAATGATCAATGAAGGCGAAGCCATTCGTACAGAAGAGTGGATTGAAGCGGCTGTAAAAGAGGGAGCGACTATTGTAGCAGGGGAGAAAAGAAACGGATCTCTTTTTTCACCTACTGTTATCACGAACGCCAACAATACGATGAAAGTTGTTTGTGAGGAAGTTTTTGCTCCGGTAATTACCATTATTCCTTACAAAACAATTGATGAAGCGATAAAAAATGCTAATAATTCCAGGTTCGGCTTACAGGCTGGTATATTTACCGAGAATCTATCAGTAGCAATGCTGGCAGCGAAAAAACTGCAAGTAGGCGGAGTAAATATTAATGAAACTTCTACTTATCGAGTAGATATCCTGCCATATGGCGGCGTAAAAGACAGCGGCCTTGGAAAAGAAGGTCCAAAATACGTTATCGAAGAAATGACTGATTTAAAGTTAATTAATATACATGCTACATAATTTGAAGGGGGAGAATCATGAAAACTGTTTGGGAGTTTATGGGACCTCAACAAATTATTTTTGGGAATGGGGCAGTATCAGAAATTCCAGAAGTATTAAAGCGTTTCAACTATGAAAATATTTTAGTTATTACAGATAAAGGCCTTGCAAGTACACCGATATTAAATAAGGTCCTAATCCCATTAAAGGAAGGATCATTTAATGTAACTGTATTTGATGAAGCTATTCCAGAGCCTACGTTAGAAGCGGTTGTATCAGCATATGAAAAACTAAAAGAGCAAAATAGTTTCGACTTAATTATTGGACTTGGCGGGGGTAGCTCAATTGACTTTGCTAAAATTGTTTCCCTGTTACTGAAATATGGCGGCTCACCACGTGATTATTATGATGGAAAAAAACTGATACCGGGAGATGTAATTCCTGTCATTGCGATTCCAACAACAGCGGGGACAGGCTCTGAAGTAACCACAGTAGCAGTAATTAATGATGTAGAGCTTGAGCTGAAGGTAGGGTTATCTGATAGCTATTTGAGGCCGAGAATCGCATTGATTGATCCAACCTTAACATTAGGATTACCTTCTTATGTAACAGCTTGTTCAGGTATTGATGCATTAGCACATGCTATTGAAGCGTATACTGCAAAACCTTTCCACACATTTGAGCAAGGGGTAAGAGTAACGTTTCAAGGGGCCTTTCCTTTGACCGAGCCATTGGCGTTAAAAGCAATTGAAACCATTAGTGAAAACTTGGAAATTGCTGTTCATCAAGGAAGCAACATTCATGCGCGTGAAAATATGCTGCTTGGCAGCCTGTTAGCAGGTATTTCATTTTCGAATTCCGGTACAGCACTAGCCCATGCTTTGGCCTACCCTATCGGCGGGAAAACAAAATCTCCTCATGGAGAGATTATTGGATTGCTGTTACCTTACGTAGTGAAGTTTAATGCAAAGATGGATCCTGGTAAAACAGCACAACTATATAGCTTACTTGTAAAAGGAAATGAAAACTTAACATTGGACGATAAAATTAAAGGGTTATATCAATACTTACTTTCATTGAATGAAAGTATAGGATTACCTATAAAGTTATCGCAAATTGGGATTAAACAGGATGAATTATCAGGGATTGCAGAAAAGACATTAGAAATTAAACGTTTAGCAGGCAATAATCCACGTGCGCTGTCAAAAAATAATTTACTGGCATTATTAGAGGAAGCATTCTAAACATATTGAACTCACTTAGTTGAAAAAATCTAAGTGAGCTTTTTTATAGGCTTATACAAATGGATATTTCAGCTAAGATTATTAATCACGGGAGGAATATATGAAAAAGATATTGTTTACAAGAGCATTTCAAAGAGAATTGCTTGCACCATATATTGAGGAGAAGTACGAAGTTGTAATGTGGGAAGAAGAAAATATTCCAATGCCCCGCAAGCTGTTTTTGGAAAAAGCAGCTGATGTAGAAGCTGTCTATACGAATGTCGCAGATCAGCTAGACAAAGAATTTTTTAATGCCGCAAAAAAATTAGAGGCGGTAGCAACAATGGGGGTTGGCTATGATAACATAGCAATTGATATAGCAACTAAAAAAGGGATTCCAATCGCTCATACACCGGATGTGCTTTCAGAGGCAGTTGCTGAGCACGCTATCGCATTAATGTATACATGCTCTCGGAGAATCGGTGAAAGCATGGATTTTATACGAAATGGGCACTGGAAAGCCTGGGGACCATTTATGTTTGCAGGAAACCGCGTTAAGGGATCTGTAATAGGTATAATTGGTATGGGGCGTATCGGCAAAGAACTGGCAGACATGGCAAACCGATTGGGTATGAAGGTTCTCTATCATAATCGTAAGAGGAATTACGAGAGCGAAGAGCGATTTGAGGCACAATATAGTTCCCTTGAAGAATTACTGAAGCGATCAGATGTTGTTGTAATGCTAGCTCCGTTAACAGAACAAACAAGACATATGCTGGAATATAAGGAATTCAGCATGATGAAAAAAACAGCTATATTTATAAATGTATCAAGAGGTCCCGTTGTGAACGAAAAGGATTTATATCGAATATTAAAGGAAAATAAAATCTTTGCAGCAGGCTTAGATGTATTTGAAGAAGAGCCTATAAAAGCGACACATGAATTATTGACATTGCCAAATGTAGTGGCTACACCGCATATTGGTAGTGCAAACATTGAAACACGGTTAAAAATGCTGGATATTACCATGACGGATCTGATAGGTGCATTAGAAGGAAGAAAAATGATGTATATAGTGAATAAGGATGTATATCAGCCGTAAAAGTAATAAGGGGGAGATTCAAGTGGAGATTCAAGATGAATTGATTCACTATATTAAACAACAACTCCTCATTAAGGAAACGGTTATCGTGGCGATTGATGGCAGGTGCGGGAGTGGGAAAAGCACTTTTGCATCTGTTCTTGCCAAAGAATTAGATGGTCATATCATACATATGGATGACTTCTTTCTGCCAGCACCGCTGCGGACAAAGGAACGTTTACAGCAACCGGGTGAAAATATTCATTATGAAAGATTTGATGAAGAAGTAATTGTTCCTCTTAATCGCGGGGAAAATATAGTCATACAGTCATATGATTGTAAAACCAGTTCTTTCGAAGAACCTCGTAATTTACAGAAGAAATTCCTTTATATAATAGAAGGTTCTTACAGTTTATATCATAAAATAAAAGATATTTATGATATGAAAATTTTCATGACTGTGGATTCTGCTGTACAGGCAGCGCGTATAGCAGAAAGAAACGGGGTTGAAGGATTAAAGGCATTTCAACAGAAATGGATTCCTTTGGAAGAAAAATACTTTTCAGAATCTGGTATTGAAAACCAATGCGATGTAATAATCGATACGACGAATGGCAAAGGGTTTTTTAAGAAAGGGAGTAAACAAATTGAAAAATAATCATACAACCAGGAAACTAGTTTATACATCCATCTGCATTGCCATCGGAATTATTCTTCCGCAAATGCTCCATCTTTTGCCCATTGCAAATGTAGGATCGGTCTTATTGCCAATGCATATTCCAGTACTGATTTGCGGCTTTATTTGCGGGTATAGATATGGTGCAGTTTGCGGCATTATCCTGCCGTTCCTCTCTTTCGTCTTAACAGGAATGCCGCCTTTATTCCCGATTGGTATATCCATGATGGCTGAGCTGGCGACATATGGATTACTGGCTGGTATTTTCTATGAAGTAACAAAGGGCAAAATTCTTCCTTCTCTATTAATCGCCATGATTGGCGGGAGAATAGTTTTGGGGATCTCCAGTGCAATATTGTTTGGGATGGCAGGCATCCCTTATGGTTTTGAAGTATTTATTGGAGGTGCTTTTGTAACAGCTTTACCCGGCATAATCATTCAAATATTAATTATTCCACCGATCCTGTTCGCTTTAAATAAATTGAATTTATCAGCGTATCCGAGATTTGCTGCGAGAAATTAGCTGGAAATTGCTGAATCAAAACCCAAAAGCCTGCTTTCGATAATAAAATCGAGAAAGCGGGCTTTAGTATTTCATGTATAATATGGTTCTCAACTAAATGATGGGGTATTATGACTTCGGCATTACTGGGTGAGACGAAGAAGGAAGTGAACGGCACTGCTGGGCACTGCCGTCTTCTCCGATATCTATATACCAAACAATTTCTCCAAAGCCAACTAATCATTCTTCCGTTTATCCACTTCAATCGCAATAAACTCCGGCAAATAGTCCGGCGTGCATCCTTTTGATACCATGTCGCCTTTATATAGCCCTGTTTTCTCACCGATTTTAATGCAGCGGTCGCGATTTTTTTCATCATGAACGCCTATCCAGCCTGCGGTGAAATTCATCGCCCATTGGACTTCCGGCTCTTCCTGTGCAATATTCGCTTCTATTGCATCCAGCAGGTAAGCGGTGTTGTCGGGCGGCGTCTGGCCGGTCCATCTCAATCGCGCCTGGTAATACCAGAAAATCCGCCGTTGAAGAGCGGAAGGACTGTTTTCCCACGACTCCATGAGGGCAATCGTCTTCTTGTCTTTGGTGAGCTGATTGGCCATTAACCAATCCATTAAGTTATTCCGTTCAGCAAAAGGGTGGGCCAGCATATCCTTATCAAGCTGATCCAGCACATCCGGTGAAAGCAGTTTTTTGTCCATGATCAAAATCGCCAATAGCCTGGGCAAAAACTCTCCGGTTGCCCAAAGTTCCATCGCCAGATTATGATCTTTTTTAATTTCTTTCGCGATTTTTCGCAAATCGCCCAGCTTCGTTTTACTGTCAATCCGAGAGAGGATATCTTCAGCTTTTGAAGAGTGTTTTATCTCTGCAGCTTTGTTTTCACTCATTTTCTCCAACTCCTTTATTAAAGTTTTCTCCGCCTAAATCAGAACAGCAGCCATATTTAATGTAATCATAACATTTGATCGCAATTAAAGAAGGGGAACCTTATTGGAGTTTGATTCTTTCAATTTCCGTCCTTCAAAAGTTCATGCAAATTTACTTTTGAGCATTCCACTCTTTCAGCCATCTCCCATACCTCCGATCATCCATCTCCCACCCACGCACCGTTTCCTGTAACCCAAGCAGCTCCTTTATATAGAAGAAAATCTCCGCAGAGAACACCCCATCACTGCCGGCAAGCCCGTAATAACCCCAATACGGATCCATCGTCTCATCCAGCCACTCCAGCAGATCGCACTTCTTCGGGTAACCGAAATAGACGCTTTTGTGCAGATCATCCTCGTAATTCTGCATCCAGTCAATATAGGAACTCCGCAGCATCTCGTAATCATCGATATAGGGATGGCTGAAGTCATCGGGCCCGCCTTCGATTTTCTCAAAACAGTCGTCCGAACAAAACACATTGCCCGCGCTGTCCACACGCCGCTCAAGCCGCGGCTTCTTTCGGCATACTTTGCACATTTTCATAAAATCCCTCCTATGTAATTGGTAATGGGCACTATACATAGGCTTTCAAAAAAGTGTTATATAAATGGCTGTATTAGAGTTTAAGGAACTTTCGAGGCATGCAGGTCGTCAGAGTTAACGGAATACTCATACTTATTATTCATTTAATGGATAGAATAGCTAATATGAATTTAGAAAATAAAAGTGAAAGGGGGATTAGAAATGGATTCTGTTTGGCTCAGTTTTGGCAGCCTTGTATTTGGACTGGCTGCTTGGATATTTCCTGTTGTAAATTTTGGACGTTACGAAAAGCATAATCATTGGATCACGCGTTCAATTATAAGTCTCAGTGCTTGTGCCATGTCGCTGGCTTTCGTGATTTTATATATCCATCATCTAGTAAAGATTGAGGATTGGTCTTCTCTTATGGACACGATGGGGGCTTTCGCGTTTGTTTCAATAGTTCTGTTTGCAGTTACCGCCATTTTAAATATAATCAATCTAATAATACATAGTGAGAGAATTGCAAACTAAGTTTTAACCTGTTTACCATGGTAGTTATCTGCATTAAGCAATAAAAGAACGATACAAACAAAAACGGCAATGCCAAAGCATCGCCGTCTCCACTTCCATTCTTTAATTTCATTTCAAAGTCGGAATTCTCATTCCCCAACCATCCCATTATTATTCCGGTCATCCATATACGGATACAGCCAGTGATCGCTGTAGATCGGCATGCTGAAACCTGCAGCTTTTGCTTCCTTGATCGTCACCTGACCGTTGCCGTCCGTGTCGACAGCGGACACGTCACCGCCAGCGGCTGCAGGGGCTGAAGCGGGAGGGGCAGGCGTTGTTGCTGAAGTGCCTGAGCCCGAAGATCCGCCGCCCGTCAGACCGAGGGATGCGTTGATTTCGTCCGGGTTTCCGTTGGCGAATTCATCAACGACTTCGTTGCCCATTACGGTATAGCTGTACTTGTAGCTTGAAGGGACGTGCGTTTTCGTATCCGGATAGGTGATGATGGCTTCAAAATTCGTTGCGCCGCCTGCATCACGGATTACTTTTTCCATATAAGCCTGGTCACCGTGGCGGTTGAGCGTGCTCTCCTGCGGCGTGATGTTATAGGCGTTCGCCACGCCTCCGAGTGAATCGGCGATGACATGGCCTTCATCTAAAATATCACTTTCAACGCCGGGAACTTTTGCTTCGTCAGAATAGTATCTGCCCTCCGATGTGACCGGTTCGTTGTCATCGTCCTGCAGAATAATTTCAGCAGCCACAACGCGCACCAATTGCCCGTGCTCGTTCGTAAAGGCCCAGTATTCACGGTCGCCGAATCCGATGTCAACGACAACATTGGCTTCACGGTGTCCGGACAAATCGCCGCCGTCCACTTCGATCAGTTTGTATCCTGCGAACAATTCAGTTTTTGCCTGTGCGGCAGCTTCCTCTTCGGCCGCTTTCTCCTGCGCCAGACGTTCCTGTTCTTCTTTTTCTTTCGCTTCCTTCTCAGCAGCCGCTTTCTCTTCTGCTTCTTTTTCAGCTGCCAGGCGTGCTTCTTCTTCGGCGGCTTCTTCTGTTTCAGCCGGCGTTTCTTCCTGCACCGCCGTCTCCACGTCTGATTCTGTGTCTGTCTTTGCTTCCTCTGCAGTGCCGCAGCCCACCATGAAGATGGCCAATAAAAGCAGCAGCAAATAGCTCATGTTTTTTTTCATTTCTTACATCCTTTATGTATATTGGTATCAATCTTCCAGCTCAATTGTGCCAGTTTCCATCTCTAAATATAACAGGAATCGGAAGGAAAATGTTGGGTGATGATGAAATTTTGTCTGGGAATATTTAGTTTTTTATTGTCATCATCTATTTTGGTATCTGAAGAGATTTCTGCAATAAAAGCTGCTGTGGAAAAATGCCCCATCTTTGAAACTTTCCCTTTTTCGAATCGTTATTCTTATAGTAGATAATCAATATATTGGGGATTTTTAAAACAATGATAATTATCTGACAAAAAGAGTGGCTGATAGTAAAAATTCCGGTCAGTACTGGTACAATTACATAGAGGAAAGTAAATGGAAAAATACATATTCTTTAATTCCCATCCATTTTCGCGGGAGGAGGGCAAAAAATGGAACAGACTAAGTTAGTCTATAAGATAGCGTCGGAACCGGACGAACTCAACCAGATCCATGAGCTGAACTACGAAACGTTTGTCGAAGAAATTCCGCAGCATCAGCAGAACCAGGACAGGCGGCTGGTCGATAAATTCGATCAGGAAAACATCTACATCATTGCAAAAGACGGGGAAGAAGTGGTCGGCATGATTGCACTGCGCATCAACCGTCCGTTTTCGCTTGACCAGAAACTGGACGATCTGGACCGGTATTTACCGAGCGGTGCGAAGCCGTGCGAAGTCCGGCTGCTGTCCGTGAAAAAGAGTTACAGGAGAACGCTGGTTTTTTATCAGCTCGTGAATGAGCTGGTGGGCTATTGCCTGGAATCGCATTTTGATATGGCGCTGATTTCAGGCACCGACCGCCAAATCAAGCTGTACAGGCGGATCGGTTTTGAACCGTTCGGCGAAATGGTCGGCAAAGAAGGCGCCATGTTCCAGCCGATGTACCTGACGAAAGAGAAATTTGAAACGACGTCCATCGCCTTTGCAAAAATGATGCAAAGGAAGAGACCGGCGAAACAGCTGAATTTCCTGCCGGGCCCGGTGGCGATCCACAGTGAGGTCGAAGAGGCATTCAGGCAGGGAGCCATTTCGCACCGCTCGCTCGATTTTATTGAAGAAATGAAAATCGTCCGTGAAAAACTTTGCGCGCTTGTGAACGCCCGGCATGCCCAGATTGCAGTGGGGACGGGGACGCTGGCGAATGACCTCGTGGCTGCGCAGATCAAAAAGCTGCCGGGGAGAGGGCTGATCCTCGCGAACGGGGAGTTCGGCTACCGGCTGATCGATCACGCAGTAAGGCTTGGCCTGCAGTTCGATACGCTGGAGAAGCCGTGGAACGGCAACATTCCGCTTGAGGAAGTCGAAGCTCTGCTCAAAGTGAATAAGGACATCACCTGGCTTTGGACGGTGCACTGCGAAACGTCCACAGGCTATCTTTACGATTTAGAGAGTCTCACGGAGCTGACGAAGAAGCGCGGCATCAAATTATGCGTCGATGCCTGCAGTTCCGTCGGCATCGTTCCTGTTGACTTACGTGAAGTCCATTTGGCGAGCACCGTAAGCGGCAAAGGGCTGGCTTCTTACCCGGGCCTGGCCGTTGTATTCCACCGGGAGCCGGTTGTGCCGGACCCATCTATCCCGCGCTATCTGGATTTGGGGCAGTATGCGGTGGCCGGCAGCATTCCCTATACCCATTCGTCGAATCTCGTTTACGCGTTGCATGAAGCGTTGAAAAGAATCGATTTTGGCAATAAAACACGTATTGGAAACGCGGCAAGGCGCTTGCTGGCGGATGCCGGCTTCACCGTTCTAGGAGACGACAGCTATTCACCCGGCATCCTGACGATTCCGATTCCGGCTGTTATTTCCTCGAACGAAATCGGGAACAAGCTGAAAGAAGAAGGAATCATCACAAGTTACGAAAGTGATTACCTGCTGGACCGCAACTGGATCCAGTTTGCCTTGATGGGCGAGCTGACATTGGCGGATTTCGAGAGCGCACTGGCTGTTCTCCGAAAAACGATGCGCCGGAAAGCTGAGCTGGTTTGATATGAAACGATTAACAGAACGCTTTAAAAACTCACCCGGCATCGGGCTGACTGGGCTGATTACGGGAATCCTATGGCTCAAGACGGTCATCGTCTGCTTCGCCGGCTTCAATCTCAGCATCCAGTCGCCTTTTGACGTTGTGCTCATCCTGACAGGTTCCATCGGTTCATTGGTGCTTGTGATGGGCTTCAGCTTTTATTTCGGCAGGAAAGTAAACCCTTACGTATTGTTTGGGTTACTGGTGGCGGGAACTGGCGTCCTTTACGGTGACCTCTTGTATTACCGCTTCTACAACGACTTTGTCTCAGCACCCGTTCTTTTTCAATTCGCCAATGTCGGCGGCCTCAGCGCCAGCACCGTCGAATTGATGAGTTGGTGGGACGTGCTGCTGTTTATCGATCTATTCGTGGTCGGCTGGCTGCTTTTCAAATCGAAGGCCGAGTTCAAGGTCCAAAAAGGAATAAAGAAGGAATACCTGGCATTCGGTGCTGCAATGCTTGTGCTGGCCGTCAGCCTGGGGTTGATCCAATCCGTCCATCTGTTTTCCGATTCCTATGACCGGGAACAAGTGGTGAAGTCATTAGGCCCTCTGAATTATCATGTGTATGACATTGCGTTAGGGTTGGGCGCCCCGCTGCAGCGGCTCACGATTTCGGAGGCGGAAGCGGTTGAATCCATCGAATACCTGCAGCAGACCAATCCGGGACGGACGGAGCTGTTCGGTGTGGCGAAAGGCAAAAACATTGTGCTGATCAGTCTCGAGTCCACCCAGGATTTCGTCATCAATAAGGAAGTGAACGGCGAAGAAGTGACGCCGTTCCTGAATAGGTTGATCCAGGACAGCTTTTATTTCAATCAAATCTATGACCAGACGGCGCAGGGCAAGACGTCCGATGCGGAATTCATGATGGATACGAGCCTCTATCCGCTGCCGAGCGGTTCTGTATTTGTGAGGCGGCCGGACAATACGTTCCACAGCCTTCCGCATATATTAAAGGAAGAAAACGATTATTACGCGGCCACTTTCCACGGCAATGTCGACACGTTCTGGAACCGCGATGTCATGTACGAGACACTCGGCTACGACCGCTATTTTTCAAAAGAAGATTATAAAGTAACGGAAAACAACTCGGTCAACTACGGCTTGAAGGACATTCCGTTCTTTAAGCAGTCGGCAGCGTTCATGAAAAACCTGCCGGAGCCGTATTACGCGAAATTCCTGACGCTGACGAATCATTTCCCGTTCCTGCTGGAAGAAGAAGATGTGTTCATCGACGAGGCCGAGACGCAGGAAGACGTCGTCAACCGCTACGTAACGACCGTCCGCTACCTGGACGAGTCGCTCGAAAGATTCTTCGACACCTTAAAAGAAGAAGGCATGTACGAAGACACGATCTTTGTCCTGGCCGGTGACCATTACGGCATTTCCGAAAAATACGAAGATGGCCTGAATGAGTTATTGAATAAGGAAGCGACGCCGGCGAGCGGGATGAAGCAAAGGCAGCTGCCGCTGATCATCCACATCCCGGGCCAGGAAGGCGAAACCATCTCGACCCCGGGCGGCGCAATCGACATCCGCCCGACGCTCCTCCATCTGATGGGCATCAAGACCGAAACCCGCTATTCGTTCGGCCATAACCTGTTCACCCGGGACAGCGACCACCCCGTCATTTTCCGGGACGGCAGCTTTGTCTCGGAGGATTACATCTACAAAAACAATGTCTGTTACAGCAAGGAAAGCGGAGAAGCGCTGGACGTTCAGCACTGTGAGCCTTATCTGGAAACGGTGAGGGAAGAGCTGAAGCTGTCGGACAAGATTATTTTTGGGGATTTGTTGAGGTATGTGGTGGGGGAGGAATGAGTCATAGAACAATAAAAGACTGCCGGTTGTTTAGTGGGGCGTCCCACCTTAACTAAAAACCGACAGTCTTTTTCTGTTGAATTGGTTGACTACATGATTATTGATTTAGACAGAGATAATTTGCTGTTCTTCTGCTACGTGAGGTTGATTACTCAAGATTTCTAGTAATCGCCGTGCTGCACCGCTCGGCTGGTTGGTGCCGTGTTCCCATGATTCAATTGTTTTGACAGAGACCCCGATAAGAGCTGCAAATGACTTTTGCGTTAAGTTCATCTGCAGACGCAGACTTTTGATGTCTTGTGCAGAAAAAGTGGCCAATTCTTTAATCGACACGGTTTTGGTTCTGACTTTTGATGGGTTGCCTTCTGCAAAATCAATGGCTTGGCCTAAGCTGGTTTTCAGTTCATCAAAAAATTGATTCTCATTCATTTTCCATCCATCCTTTCAGAAGTATACAAACTCTTTAACTGATCTACGAATTGTTTTAGGATTTTCTTTTGATCGGGCTTCAACGTCGCTTGCTGATTTTTTGCGTAAATCAAAAGCAAAATCGTATGCGAAGAAGTCTGAATGTCCAAATAGATTATTCTGTAAGCTCCACTTTTTCCCTTCTTCTCGCTTTCTGGAGAAAAACGCATCTTTCTAAGACCACTCGTACCGGGAATTACAGCTCCTAAAATCGGATCCATCAGTAATTGAAGTTCCAGTTCACGTTGTTCAGCGGCACCTAGTCCAAGTTGCTTCCACTTTTGATCAAAATTCTCTACGTACACAAATGTTCTTTTCATGGATACCTCGGCGTTTTTTGATATGTACTACTGTTATTATACCCTATTAAATAGGGTATATCAATTTCATGTTGAAAATCTATGGTATATATTCTTAAAAAACAGGTTTCCTAGGAAAGTTTCTCTGGAACTCTGGTTTTTAAAAGAGCTATGTAATTGGTCTTGCAATAAATCTTTATATCAGTTGGCGTAGTCTCTCCAATGATACTTCTTCAATCTTATATTTCTTTGTCCGATCTTGCTGATTAACAATCAAATAATTGCTTCCTTGTTGGATGATGTTGAATTTCCAATGATCACCTATAGATTTTGTGTATACGAATCGTTCTTCGGGCATCATGTGTTTTTTAAATAGGGAGAGATCAGTCAATAAAAACTTGTCAAAAAAACGGATGAGTAAAAAGCCTTTTGTGATGTTCTCATTAAATCGGTCAATATTAATTTTTCTCAAATCAAACCAATTATGAGCATTCTGCATAGAAGGGGACAAAACAAACACACGATCTTTCATAAAAATACTAGTATTTGATAGCTGGTTTAATCCTAAATCCTGCTTTAAAACGGTCTTGTTTACTCCTCTCGATTTTACACGATCTGACATTATATCTCCTCATTTCCTATAAATTGGTAATATTCTAATTATATCAAAGTGCCTAGTAAAGTCGAAGTTTTTTATCGGAGGGACACGCTATAAGTTCCGTTATCTTTTATCTAAAATAATTCTGAAAGAAACAAACATGATCTCAAAGCAAAAAATTCTAATGATAAACTTCGGGATGTAATAAATATTCGTTTGGGAAAATTTAGATTCTTCAATGTATTTCTTCCAACACCAGTTATAATAGAAGAAACTCATATATATTGTTTGAATAGTATCGGAGGCCATCATGAAGAAAAACATCCACGTAGTAGGAGCAGTCATCACCCTTAACGGAAAAATTCTTTGTGCACAACGAGGTTTTGAAAAAGCGTTGCCGGGACTTTGGGAGTTTCCAGGTGGCAAGATCGAGCAAGACGAATCGCCACAAATGGCTTTACAACGCGAAATCCAAGAAGAAATGCATTGTGAAATTGAAATTGGGGATCAGGTTGAGCACACGGTCTATGAATATGATTTTGGCATTGTGCACCTCACGACATATTACTGTCGGCTATTAAAAGGGACACCAGTGTTAACTGAACATGTCGCAATTGAATGGCTGAAACCAGAGGAATTAGAGCAGCTCGAATGGGCGCCAGCAGATATACCGGCAATTGAAAAGTTAGCGCGGAACAAAGAGCAGCTACCTTATTAGAAAATGATGGGCGGGAGAACCATGAACTTTTTGCAGAACCTAGAGGATTCTCTATACAAAGGCTTTATTGATCAGAATAAATCCAGCAGCGAGCGGTACAAGCCGATGTTGTTGATCAATAATGCCAAGACAAATGAGAATGTGTTGAATTCGCTTGTAGAAGAGCTGGATCATTGCGAGTCGTTTATCTTTTCGGTGGCATTTATCACGGAAAGTGGTTTGGCTACGTTGAAATCGCATTTTCTTGATTTGCATCAAAAAGGAATTAAAGGGCGGATTCTGACTTCGACTTTTTTGAATTTCAATCAACCCAAAGTATTTAAAGAGTTATTAAAGCTGACGAATGTGGAAGTGCGTTTGTCGGGAATGAAAGGCTTCCATTCAAAGGGGTATATTTTTTCTCACAAGACGCATCAAACTTTGATCGTCGGGAGTTCGAATTTGACGGCCCAAGCGCTAAAAGTGAATTACGAATGGAATGTGAAGTTGAGTTCCCATGAAAACGGGGATCTGGTCCATCATTTTAACAATCAATTTGAAGAAGTATGGGCGGAGTCACAAGCGCTGACACCTGAGTGGATTGAAGAATACGAAAAGACATATGTGCCTACGGATTTTAGAAGAGAAGCAAGTAAGGTTGCGGAACTTCCGGAAGCTTATCAGCGGAACGCGATCGAAGAAGCGCTGGAGATCAAGCCCAATAAAATGCAGCAAGTGGCG
The DNA here is from genome assembly GCF_000775575.1 of Planococcus sp. CAU13. Taxonomy (GTDB): domain Bacteria; phylum Bacillota; class Bacilli; order Bacillales_A; family Planococcaceae; genus Planococcus. The sequence continues at coordinate 2,322 of NZ_JRGN01000192.1, read as the reverse complement.
TTAAGGGAAATTCAAGCGGTGCGCGAAGCGGGACATAATAAAGGCTTAGTGGTGTCGGCTACTGGAACAGGAAAAACTTATTTATCAGCGTTTGATGTGAGAAGCGTTGCGCCAAAACGCATGTTATTTATCGTACATAGAGAACAAATCTTGCAAAAAGCCAAATCGGATTTCATGCGGATCCTAGGTGGCATGGAAAAAGATTTCGGCATCCTGTCCGGATCCAGTCGACAAACCGATGCCCGCTATTTATTTGCGACCATTCAAACCATTTCTAAAGATTCAACGCTGCAGCAATTGAATCCAGAAGCGTTTGACTATATTTTGATCGACGAAGTTCATAAAGCCGGAGCGAAATCCTACTTAAAAGTAATTGAGTATTTCAAACCGAAATTCTTAATGGGTATGACGGCAACACCAGAGCGAACCGACGATTTTAATATATATGAGCTCTTCGATTACAATATCGCGTATGAAATTCGGTTACAGGAAGCAATGGAAGAAGACATGCTGTGCCCGTTCCATTATTACGGCGTGACGGATGTTGAATACGAAGAAGGCGTGATCGACGAAGCGACGGCTTTTGCGAAACTCGTGACTAACGAACGCGTCGATCACATCCTGGATAAAATCCTTTATTATGGCCATTCCGGCAATAAAGTTCGCGGCTTGATGTTTTGCAGCCGGAAAGACGAAGCCTTACAGCTTTCGATGGAGTTCAATAAAAGAGGGTTGCGCACGACGGCATTAACAGGCGATCATTCCCAGGAAGAGCGACTGCGCCAAGTGGAATTATTGGAAAGCGAGCAGCTCGACTATATTTTAACGGTCGATATCTTTAATGAGGGAATTGATATTCCAAGCGTCAACCAAGTAGTCATGCTGCGCCAGACACAATCGAGCATCATCTTTATCCAACAATTAGGCCGCGGCTTGCGCAAACATAATTCAAAAGAATTTGTAACGATCATCGATTTTATCGGAAACTACAAGAACAATTACCTCATTCCTGTAGCATTGTCCGGGGACCGCTCGCAAAATAAGGACAATATCCGACGACGCATGAAAGACACGAGCTATATCAAAGGGATTTCAACGGTGAACTTTGAAGCGATTGCGAAAAACCGCGTTTTTAGTGCAATTAAACGCAGCAACTTAACGGATATGAAATTATTGCGAGATGCCTATATCGAACTGAAAAACCGAATTGGCCATGTCCCGCAACTTCAGGACTTTATCCATCACAATTCGATTGATCCATTAGTCATCGTGCAGAAATACCAAAATTACTATCGTTTCTTATTGAAGCTAAAAGAAATAGATCCGATGCTCTCGGTTTACGAAGAACAAGTGATCACGATGCTGTCGCTCGAGATTCTGAATGGCAAGAGGAAGCATGAAATTTTGTTGCTCGATTTATTGATGAAGCAGCCAGTTGTATCTCTAGAAGAATATAAAGAATGCTTAAAAGAGAATGATTGTTATATAGATAATGAAACATTGGCATCCGTCCAACGGATTTTGGATTTGAGCTTTTACAATATTGGTTCGCAGAAGAAATATGGTGAAAAGCCCTTAGTCGTCACAGACGGAGAAAGTAATTTTAGATTGCATGAGCAGTTGGAAAATCGCTTGGAGTCGAATCCTGCATTTAAAGGGATGGTTCTGGATCTTATTGTGAGTTCTTTCGAATTAAATAAGCAATATACATGCGAAGAGCCGATGACATTGTATAAGAAATACACGCGAAAAGATGCCTGTCGCTTATTAAATTGGCATAACGATGAAAGCTCAACAATGTATGGTTATAAAACGAAACACGGCACATGTCCAATCTTTGTAACCTACCACAAGCACGACGAAGTGGAATCGAGCGTCGCCTATAACGAAGAATTCATCAACCAGGAAATTTTCAAATGGTCGACCCGCAGCAATCGTACGTTGCTGTCACCAGAAGTCCAAACGATTATTAATTCCGAACAAAACAATATCGATCTGCATCTCTTTATAAAGAAAGATAACGATGAAGGCGGCGATTTTTACTACTTGGGGAAAGCCACACCAGATAAAAACGCAGTGGAGCAATCGACGATGCAAGATAAGAACAATAAAACAATTCCGGTCGTGCATATGAATTTGATGTTGGAGAATAGTGTGGAGAGTAAGTTGTTTTATTACATTGGGAGTGAAGAAGATAGCTAGTTCCAGATAACTTTCAACAACAAATTTTTTTAGATCATGGTTATGCTAATACTTGGAAAATGTTAAAATTATTAAAATACATTAATCTAATTTCAATGAATGAGAATTGAAATTAGAATT